>NZ_QNRG01000007.1:0-111525 GCF_003315015.1 Micrococcus sp. KT16
TGCGTTAGCGTGAGTCATGAGTGGGTCTTCTCGGGCAGGTCGGTGGTGTAGGAACTTCCATCCTGCGGGAGAGGCCCACTCGTCTCATCTCAGCCCGTACCCCGTGGCAAGAACCTCATGACCCACAACACCTAGACTGACCGCATGACCGCCACTCCCGCCCTGCCCCTGCTCGTGCTCAACGGCCCCAACCTGAACCTGCTCGGCACCCGCGAGCCCGAGGTCTACGGCACGGCCACCCTCGACGACGTCCGTGCGCTCACCGAGGCCCGCGCGGCCGAGCACGGGCTGACCGTGGACTTCCGACAGTCCAACCACGAGGGCGAGCTCATCGACTGGATCCAGGAGGCCCGCACCTCCCACGCGGGCGTCCTCATCAACCCCGCCGCGTACTCGCACACCTCCATCGCCATCCGGGACGCCCTCGCCGCCGTCGACCGGCCGATCGCCGAGGTGCACATCTCCAACGTCCACCGGCGCGAGGCGTTCCGGCACCACTCGCACGTCTCCGCCGTCGCCGACGTCGTGATCGCCGGGGCGGGCGTCCAGGGCTACGCCCTCGCCGTCGACTGGCTCGCCACGACTGTGCGCCGCTGAGCGCTGGTCAGGGCCCGCCTGGCCGTGTCTAGGGTCGGTGCTACGAGCCGGTGGCCGCATCAGGGCGCCGGCACCCGACGACGAAGGAGTCACGCTATGGGCACCCAGGATCCCCGCGCCCGTCTGCTCGAGAAGCTCGCGAAGGTGAACGTCTGCATGCTGACCACCGCTGAGCAGGACGGCACGCTCGTCACCCGCCCGATGGGCCTGCAGCAGGCCGAGGACGGTGGCACGCTCTGGTTCCTCACGCGCGCCACCTCCGACGTCGCCGCGGACGCTCCGCAGCGCCCGGTCAACGTCGCCGTGCAGGACAAGGACTTCTGGGCTTCCCTCGCGGGCCACGGTCAGCTCGTCCGCGACGACGCGCGCAAGAAGGAGTTCTGGAACCCGGCCACCGAGGCGTTCTTCGGTGAGGGCTCGAGCCCCGAGGATCCGCAGATCGTGCTCGTGCGCGTGGATGTGCAGACCGCCCAGTTCTGGGAGTCCCCGGGCGCGGTGGCCACCGCCGTCGAGCTGGTGAAGGCCAAGGTCACCGGCGGCGAGGCCCACCCGGGCGACAGCGAGACCGTCCGCTTCTGACGGCGCCTCCCGACGCCGGCCTCGCGGCTCATCCGCGGGGCCGGTGAGCGCCGCGCGCGGGGCCTCGGGACGTCAGTCCACGTCCTCGGCCGCCAGCTGGCCGCACGCGCCGTCGATCTCCTTGCCACGGGTGTCACGCAGGGTGGTGGGGATGCCGGCGGCGTTGAGCCGGTCCACGAACTCGCGCGTCACGTCCTTCTCCGAGGCGGTCCAGATGGAGCCCGGCGTCGGGTTCAGCGGGATCGGGTTCACGTGCACCCAGCCCTTGCCCCGGGCGTTGAGCTTCTTGGCCAGCAGGTCGGCGCGCCACGCGTGGTCGTTCATGTCCTTGATGAGCGCGTACTCGATGGACACCCGGCGCCCGGTGGCCACGAAGTAGTCGTACGCGGCGTCGATCGCCTCGTCCGCCTTCCAGCGCGAGTTCACGGGGATCAGCTCGTCGCGCAGCTCGTCGTCCGGCGCGTGCAGGGACAGGGCGAACGTCAGCGGCACCCCCTCCTCGGCCAGCTTCCGGATGGCCGGCACCAGGCCCACAGTGGACAGCGTGATGTTCCGCGCGGACATGCCCAGGCCCTCGGGCGAGGGGTCCACCATGCGGTGCACGGCGGCCATCACGCGCTTGTAGTTAGCCAGGGGCTCACCCATGCCCATGAACACGACGTTGGTGACGCGGTCGGCGTCGTGCCCGCCGTCCTTGCGCTTGCCGCCCAGTCCGCCCTGGGCGATCACCTGGTTGGCCAGCACGATCTGCTCCACGATCTCCGCCGTGGACATGTTGCGGGTCAGCCCGGCCTGGCCCGTGGCGCAGAACGGGCAGTTCATCCCGCAGCCGGCCTGGCTGGACACGCACAGCGTCACGCGGCCGGGGTACCGCATGAGCACGGACTCCACGAGCGCGCCGTCGAACAGCCGCCACAGGAACTTGACGGTGTCCCCGCGGTCGGTCTCCATGCGCCGGACCTCGGTGAGCAGCGGCGGGAAGAACGCCTCCGCGATCGCCTCCCGCTTGTCCTTGGGCAGGTCCGTCATCTGCTCCGGATCGGTGGTGTAGTGCTCGAAGTAGTGCACCGAGAGCTGCTTGGCGCGGAACGCCGGCAGCCCGATCTCCTTGGCCTTCTCCTGCCGCTCCTTCAGCGTGAGGTCGGCCAGGTGCGTGGGCGGCTGGGAGACGCGCGGCTGCTTGAACTGCAGCTGCGGTCGGCCGTCCGGGCCCATCGGCTGGGTCCAGCCCTCGGTCTTCGGCATCACCTGGGGGCGCTCGGCGGTGGCGGCCTCGCGGCGCTTGGGCGCGGAGAGCTGGTGGCCGACGCCGGCGCGGCGCATGCGCTCTCGGTCCTCGGCGAGCTGGCGCGCCTCGGACTCGTCGATCAGGCCGCGCTCGGGGCGGCCGAGGGCCGGCTTGCCGGCGCGGTCCCTCTGGCGGTTCGGGGTGGGCTTCGATCCGGGGCGGCGGGGCTGGTAGTCAGACATCGGCACCATTCTCCCAGACGGGGCGGACTTCGCGGCGGGTCGCCTCCACGTCGACGGCGCCGCGCGGCTTTCGCGTCCGGGGCAGCCCCCGCAGGACCCAGCGGACGACGACGCCGCGCACCGTCGCCGGCAGCGGCCGGTACACGGTGCGCGCCAGCCCCCAGAGGCGTGCCTCCCGGACGGAGTCCCGCCCGCTCCAGGACCAGCCGAGGCCGGCGCGCACGCGCCCCGGGAGGAGGCCGGCGGTGACGAAGCGGGCCAAGGGCATAGCCGTCCGCAGCGGCGCGGGGACGCCATGGCCGGAGAACAGGTCGGCGGCGACCCGCCGCGCGTCGTCCGTGACCTCGAGCCGGGCCACCCGGTCGTCCCAGTAGTCCGCGAACGCCGCGCGGTCGACCGGCCAGGCGGAGGCGGGGACCTCGAGGCTCGTGGCGAGCGGGGCGTACCCGCGGTAGAGGCGGTCGGCGTCCTCGGCGTCGAGGGCGCCCCACATCCGGCGGCGCACCTGCTCCCCCATCGCATAGAGGGTGGCGGCCACCCAGAGCTGGGCGTCCGGGTCGGCGGCGTCGTAGGGCTGGCCTCCGGCGTCGACCCCGCGGACCGGGCGGTGCGCCGCCCGCACCCGGTCGACGACCGCGTCGCGCAGCGGCGCGGCCTCGGGGAGGGTGACCGCGTAGATGTAGGCGAGCGTGTGGCGGAGCCGGCGCATCGGGTCCTCGGTGAACCGGGAGTGGACGGCGACGCCGGCCCCCACCGGCCGGTGCGCCACCTGGAGCAGGATCGCCGCACCGGCGCCGGCGAGGATCACGGCCTCGCGGGCGAGGGCGGCCGCGGAGGTCGGGGCGGAGTGGCGGTCGGGGCGCATGGTCCCAGCCTCGCACCGGGCCGGGCGGAGGGGCAGGGGGCCGAGATGAACGGTGCCGTTCACCTTCTGTTCATCTTGCTGTTCGCCTGCCGCTCGTGGCACCTCGATCCGGAAACCGCATGATTGCGCTGATTTTGCGCCATCCAGGCATGTGTGGCGGAGTGCCTCAGGTCACGTTGGTGAACACGGAGTTGCACTCTGGGAGGAAATCTGTAAACTTGTTCACAAGCAGTTCACCTAGCGTTTACGGAACGCGAGGTCGGGACTCCACCGAACTCATCACCCGCGGCCCCGCCGCGACGATCCGCCGGACTCGTGGTCCGGCAACCGAAGGAGGTGCTCACCGTGAGCATCAACACGACCAGCCACCACCTGCCCACCGCCCCGAGCCCCCTCATGCAGCGCCACGTGCTCCAGCGCGTCGAGGAGACCCTCCTCCGCCGCTTCGAGGGCACCGTCACCGCCGAGACCGTCCGCTCGGTCGTCCGCGAGGTCGTCGCCGACCTCAAGCGCGGCGCCCGCATCACCACCTTCCTGCCGGCCCTCGCCGAGCGCGAGGCCACCCGCCGCCTCCAGGCCACGACGCCGGCCCACGAGGCCATGGCCGTCGCCGCCTGATCCCCCACACCGACGCGAAGACCCGTCGGCCCGCCCCGCGAGGGGCCGTGGCCGGCGGGTCTTCTCGCGTCCCAGACGCTTTCGTTCGGGAAACGGCGGGCCCCAGGACGCTTTCGTTCTGGAAACGGCGGGCCCCAGGACGCTTTCGTTCGAGAAACGGCGTCACCGCTCCTTGCTGACGAGGTCGACCGGCACGTCCGCTCCGGGGCGCCGTTCCATCGCCGCTCACGCGAATCCGGCGTGCGGCGCCGTTTCCCACACGAAAGCACCGCGACACGCCGCCGTTTCCCGAACGAAAGCGCGGGAGACCTCAGTCCTCGGCGACGCCCAGCGCTCGGCGCATCGGCAGGAACTTGGCCCGGATCTCCGTGACCTCCTCCTCGGGCACCGCTCCCGGGACCATCCCGCCCCCGGCCTGCAGCCGCACCCCGCCGGGCACCTGCTGGCCACAGCGCAGCGCCAGGGCGATCTCACCGTCGCCGTCCTGGTCCAGCCACCCGACCGGCCCGGCGTAGCGGCCGCGGTCCACGGGCTCGACCTCCGCGATCACCCGCACAGCGTCCATCGTGGGGGTCCCGCCGACGGCTGCCGTCGGATGCAGCGCGGCCACCACGTCCAGCACGGTCCCCCGCCCGTCCCGCAGCCGGCCGCGCACGGACGTGGCCAGGTGGTGCACGTTCGGCAGGGTCAGGACGGTGGGTGCGGGGTCGTCGTCGGCGAGGTCGACGACGGGCGCCAGCGCGTCCAGCACCGACCGCGCCGCCCAGCGATGTTCCTCCGCCAGCCGCGGATCACAGGCCAGACGCTCCCGCAGCGCGGCGTCCTCCTCCTCGTCCGCGCCGCGCGGCATGGACCCCGCCAGCACCCGCGAGCCCACGAGCCCCGCGTGCCGCGTGGCGAGGACCTCGGGCGTGGCGCCCAGCAGCCCGCCGACGGCGAACACCCAGGTCTGCGGGTACTCGCGGCGCAGGGCCCCGATCGCCCGCCACAGGTCGGCGTCGTCCGCGGGGACGGTCATCGTGCGGCTGATCACGACCTTCGCCAGCTCTCCGCCCGAGTCGGCCATCCGTGTCAGCAGTTCACGCACCCCGGCCGCGTAGCCGGCGTCGTCCCAGGCACGGTCGGCGACGTCGGCGGGCAGGGCCACCGCACCGTCGGCCAGCAGCCGGGCTCCGCGGTCCGCGGCGACGGCGGCTGCGAGCGCGTTCGCGTCCACGTGCTGGGCCACGTCCCGCACGCCGGACGGCGTGGCGCGGCGCAGATCCGCGGGGATGCGCAGGACCGCGGGCTCGGGCGAGTCATCGGAGAAGGTCGAGGAGATCCAGCCCCGCAGCGGGGCCCTCGGGTCCGGTCGCCCGGCGACGGCGGCCTGCCACAGCGCGGAGAGCCGGCGGAGCCGGTCGGTGCCGTCCAGGAGCACGGTCCAGCCGCCCTCGCCCCGCCACGCGTCGTCCCCGTGCGCCCACAGCACCGCCCGGGCGAACGGGGGGACGGCGGCCTCGGGGGTCCCGGTCGCGGGGGTGCCGAGGTCCGGGAGCAGGGAGCGGACAGACATGGCCCCCATTCTCTCCCACCTCGGCGGACCCCCGCTCCGGGCCCAGGCCTCGGCGGCCGCCCCGACGACGGCGGCGAGCGGCGTCGTCGTGCGCGGAGGGATCCCGTCAAGGCTTGCGCCGGCACACCCGACGTCGCAGGGTGGGGGCACCTGTTCACCTCGCGTTCAGCCGACCGCCTTCCCCGGAGGACTCGCACCATGGCCCCCATCCCCCCGGACCCCCACGCCGATCACGCACCGGCGGTGGACGACATGCCGCTGGACACGACGGCCGCGCCGGACATCCCCGCCGCGGTGCACCCCGTGCCGCACGGGATGGCCGCGCACGTGCTCGAGCGCGAGGTCGGGCCGCTGATGGCGCGCTTCCCCGGCGTGGCCGACGAGGCGACGGTGCGTCAGCTCCTGTTCGACTCCTACGCCGAGCTCGCCGCGACGAGCCGCCACCCGGAGATGCTGCCGACCACCGCGGTGCAGCATGCCGCCTCGCGCCTGCGCGCCAGGGCGATCAACCAGGGCAGCATCGAGTCCCGCCACCCGCGTGTGCTGTTCGTCTGCCACGGCAACGCCGGCCGCTCGCAGATGGCCGCGGCCCTGCTCGAGAACCGCACCCACGGCGAGGTCAGGGCCCGCTCGGCCGGCACGGAGCCCGCCGGCGAGGTCATCTCCACCGCGTTCGAGGCGATGAACGAGATCGGCATCCCGCTGCACCACACGTACACCAAGGGTCTGGACCCGGACGTGCTCCGGGCCGCCGAGATCGTGGTGCTCTTCGACGGCGCGGATCCGTTCGAGATCCCCGAGGGCGCGCAGGTGCAGAAGTGGTCCGTGCCGTCGATCCGCGGCATGAGCCTCGAGCAGGTGCGCGGCGTGCGCGACGCCCTGGACCTGCAGGTCCGCGGTCTGATCGCCGATCTGGGGGAAGCCGCCGCCGCCCCGCTGCCGGACGAGGGCACCCGCACCGGCTGACCCCTTGACCTATACCCCCCTGGGGTATAGAACGGGGGTATGAGCACGGACAGCACGACGACGGCGCCCGCCGCCGCCTCGCCCCTTCCGTCCGCCGCGGCGGACGCCTGCGACGGCCACCGACCCCCGCACCAAGTCCACCGGGACAAGGCGAAGCACCTGGCGCGACTGCGCCGCATCGAGGGGCAGGTGCGCGGCCTCCACCGCATGGTGGACGAGGACGTGTACTGCATCGACATCCTCACGCAGGTCGCCGCCGTCACGAAGGCGCTGCAGTCCCTCAGCCTGAACCTCACCTCGGAGCACCTGCGTCACTGCGTGGCCGAGGCCGCGGTGCAGGCCGAGGCGGAGGGCCGCACCGAGCTCATCGACGAGAAGGTCGCCGAGGCGACGGCAGCCCTCGGCCGCCTGCTGCGCTGACCGGCGCCGTCGCCCACCCACCACCGCACGAGGAGCACGAGATGACCACCACCGACCTGAAGATCACCGGCATGACCTGCGGCCACTGCGTCGCCTCCGTCCGGGAGGAGCTCGGTGAGATCGCCGGCGTCTCCGCCGTAGACGTCGACCTGAACGCCGGGGGCGTGTCCACCGCCACCGTCACCTCCGAGGGCCCCCTCGACCCCGCCGCCGCGCGCGCCGCCGTCGAGGAGGCCGGCTACACGCTGGTGGAGGGCTGACCCCATGACCCGCCCCGCCTCCTCCACCCCGGCCGGCCCGCAGCCCGAGACCACCCGCCGCGTCGACCTGGACGTCACCGGCATGACCTGCGCCTCGTGCGTGGGTCGCGTCGAACGCAAGCTGGGCAAGCTCGAGGGCGTCACGGCGTCCGTGAACCTGCCGCTCGAACAGGCCACCGTCACCGCGCCCGCCGGCGTGTCGGACGAGGAGCTCGTGGCCGCCGTCGAGAAGGCCGGGTACGGCGCCACCGTGCGCCGTCCCGCCCCGCCGGCCGGCCAGGCCGGGCACGCGGGACACGCCGGGCACGCCCACACCTCCGACCACGGCGAGGAGCACGCCGCGGACCATGACGGCGTGGACCACCACGACCACATGGCCCACGGTCCGGGTGAGGACGTGCTCAAACCGCGCCTGATCGGCGCGGCGGTGCTGACGGTGCCGCTCGTGCTGATCTCCATGGTCCCGGCGCTGCAGTTCCCGCACTGGGGCTGGGTCGCGTTCGCCCTGGCGGCACCCGTGGCGCTGTGGGCGGCGTGGCCGTTCCACTCGGCGGCGTTCCGCGCGGCCCGGCACGGCTCGTCCACGATGGACACCCTCGTGTCCCTGGGCGTGCTCGTCTCCTTCTCCTTCTCGGCCGTGGAGCTGATCCTGGCGCCGGACATGACCGCCCACGTGGGCGGGACCATGGCGGAGATGGCCCACCACAGCCTGTACTTCGAGGCGGCCGCGGTCATCACCACGTTCCTGCTGCTGGGCCGCTGGCTCGAGGCCCGCGCCAAGCGTGAGGCCGGCGCCGCGCTGCGCGCGCTCCTGGACCTGGGCGCGGCCCGGGCCACCCTCTACGACCCCGAGACCCACGACGAGCGCACGGTGCCCGCCGAGTCCCTCGCGCCGGGCGACGTCGTGCTGATCCGCCCCGGCGAGAAGGTGCCCACGGACGCCGAGGTGCTCGAGGGCACCTCCGCCGTGGACGCCTCCCTGCTCACGGGCGAGTCCGTGCCCGTGGAGGTCGGCCCCGGGGACGCCCTCACCGGCGCCACCCTGAACACCTCGGGCCGGCTCGTGGCCCGCGCGACCCGCGTCGGCTCGGACACGACGCTCGCCCAGATGGGGCGGCTCGTCTCCGAGGCGCAGACCGGCAAGGCCCGCGTGGCCCGGCTGGCCGACCGGATCTCCGCCGTGTTCGTGCCGATCGTGCTCGGGATCGCCGTGCTGACCTTCGCGGTGTGGATGCTCGTGACCGGCGAACTGCCGTCCGCGCTGCGCGCCGGCGTGGCCGTACTCGTGATCGCGTGCCCGTGCGCCCTCGGCTTGGCGACCCCGGTCGGCCTCCTGGCCGGCACCGGCCGCGCCTCGCAGCTGGGCATCCTCATCCGCGGCCCCGAGGTGCTCGAGGAATCGCGCACCGTGGACACGATCGTGCTGGACAAGACCGGCACCGTGACCGAGGGCCGCATGGCGCTCGCGGACGTGCTCGTCCTCGACCCCGCCTTCGTCACCGACACGGGCGCTCCCCGGAGCGCTTCCGTGGCCGAAACGGCGCCGGACCAGGCCGCCGACGTCCTGCTGACCCTGGCGGCCGCCGTCGAGCGCGGGTCCGAGCACCCGATCGCCCGCGCGATCGTGACCGGCGCCGAGGAGCGCGGCCTGACCGTGCCCGACGTGGCGGACTTCGCCTCCACGGCCGGCGGCGGCGTGTCCGGGCTGGTGGCCCTCCCCCACGACGACGGCGCCCTCGCCTCCGGCGCGCACGGCGCCGCCGACCCGGCCCCGGTCCTCGTGGCCGTCGGCCGCGGCTCCGTCCTCGAGACCGCCCTCGACGGCGGCATCCCCGCCGAGCACCGGGCCGCGTTCGAGGCCGCGGAGCAGGCCGGCGCCACGGCCGTGTGGGTCGCGGTCGGCGGCCGCGTGGCGGGCGTCCTGTCCGTCCGGGACACCGTGAAGGACACCTCCGCCGACGCGATCGCCCGCCTGCGGGAGATGGGCCTGCGCCCGCTGCTGGTGACCGGCGACAACGCCGCCGTCGCCACCGACGTGGCGGACGCCGTCGGGATCCCGGCCGCGGACGTGGTGGCCGGCGTGCGCCCCGAGGACAAGGTGGACGTGGTGACGCGCCTGCAGTCCGAGGGCGCCGTGGTGGCCATGGTGGGCGACGGCGTCAACGACGCCCCGGCGCTCGCCGCGGCGGACATGGGCATCGCCATGGGTTCGGGGACGGACGTGGCCCGCGAGGCCGCGCAGATCACCGTGATGGGCGACGACCTGCACCAGGTGGTCCAGGCGCTCGACCTGAGCCGCCGCACCCTGGGGATCATCCGGATGAACCTGTTCTGGGCGTTCCTCTACAACGTGCTCGGCATCCCGGTCGCGGCCCTGGGCCTGCTGAACCCGATGATCGCCGGCGGAGCGATGGCGGCCTCGAGCGTGCTCGTGGTGCTGAACTCGCTGCGGCTCACCCGCTACGCGCGCTGAGCCGGGGCGGGGCCGAGCGCGGGCCGGGTCCACCCCGGCCCGGCCGGCCGGTCAGGGCAGGCATTCGCGGGAGTACTCGAGCCACTGCTCGAGCTCCCCGGACTCCTCCCAGAGCTGGTAGAGCTCGGAGCAGGAGGGCTCGCGGATGACCACGCCGATCAGCTCGCGCAGGGTCTCGATGTCCTCGTCCGAGAACTGGTCGATGAAGGCGGTGAGGTCCACCTCGTCCGTCTCCGCGTGCTCGAGCAGGGCCTCGAGGTCCGCGTGGTCCTCGTTCCGGGCGATCCGCACGAGCGCCCCGAGGGCGAGGAGTGCGGCGCCCTGGCTCGCGGTCAGGTAGCCCTCGTCCTCGTCGCGACGGAAGTTCCTGCGGAACTCGTCCAGGTCGAAGGTGCCGTCGAGGACCTCGTCCACGATGTCCAGCGCGGTGTCGTTCTGGAAGACGTTTCTGCCCCATGCGCCCATGACCTGACCCTAGGCCCGGGGCGGGCCCCCGGCAAGAGTCCTGTGGTGTCCCGCCGAGGGGTGCCGTCGCCTCCGCTTCCGGTGTCCGCGGCGGTTCCTAGACTGGGCGGCATGAGCACCGAGCCGACCCCCTCGTCCGCCGCCCCCGAGACCGAGCCCGCCGCGCCGTCGTCGTCCGGGCTGCCGCAGGCCGCCCCGCAGGCGGCGTGGCCCGAGCGCGTGGAGACCGGCGAGCACCAGGTGTCCTACCGGGCCACCGTGGCCGCGCCGGCGCACGAGCTGTGGGCGATGCTCGCGGACCCGCACCGCCATCACGAGGCGGACGGGTCCGGGACCGTGCGGCCGAAGGTGAGCGGGCCGCACCGGCTGGCCGTGGGCGACCGGTTCCGCGTGGCCATGCGGAAGTACGGGGTGCCGTACACGATGACGCTGACCGCCACCGCCGTGGACGAGGACGAGCTCGTGGAGTGGGCCCACCCGGGCGGACACCGGTGGCGCTGGGCGTTCCAGGACAACGGGGACGGCACCACCGAGGTCACCGAGACCTTCGACTACTCGTGGGCCCGGCCGGCCGTGCGCCGCGCGTACGAGCTGCTGCGGGTGCCGGCGGACAACGGGCGGGGCATCCAGTCGAGCCTCACGCGGTTGGCCGGCCGTCACCTCTGAACCGACCGCGTCTCCGTCCGCACTTTCGTTCGGGAAACGGCGGCGTGTCGGGCACTTTCGTTCGGGAAACGGTCGGCCCTCGCGCCGTTTCTCGAACGAAAACGCGTCGGGGACCGCCGTTTCTCGAACGAAAACGGGGGGTGCGGGGGTCAGACGGCGGACCAGTGGGTCGCGGCCGGCGGCTGCGCCAGGTGCGGGGTGACGAGCGCACGCCACGCGAGGAACGACTCGGACTCGCGGAAGCCCACGGTGTGGTCCTCGAGCGTGCGCCAGCCGATCAGCAGCCGGTAGCGCGCCGGGTCCTCCACCTGCCGGGACAGCGCGAAGGACGTCGCGCCCTTGTCCCGGAACAGCGGCTCGGCCTCGGCGACGGCGGCCTCGAACGCCGCCTCCGCCCCCGCGGCCACGTGCAGCTCCACCGACTCGACGACCGGCCCGGCCGTCGTCGCGTCCTGCCCGGCGCTCACGCGCGCGCCCGCGGGCTCGTGGCGTGGCCGGTGAACCAGGCGACGAGCTGGCCGTCCGCCTCGATGCCGACCTCGATCATGCGGTCGCGTCCGAACTCCACCGACTGGCGGGCGGTCGCCACGAGGTGCGCGCCGAGCCTGGCGGGCGCCACGTAGGTGATCTCGGCGCGCCGGGTGACGGGCGCGGCACCGAAGGTCGCCACGCAGTACGCCAGCGCCGAGTCCGCGAGGTGGAACAGGAAGCCGCCGTGGCAGATCTCGTGGGAGTTCACCATGTCCGCGGTGACGTCGCGGTGCAGCACCACGCGCCCCTCGGCCACCTCGCCGAGGGTGACGCCGTGCTCGCGCACCGCGGGGTCGTTCGCGTAGATCTCCTCGAGGCGGGCGAGGATCTCGTCCCGGCTCTGGCCGGACGAGCTCTGGGGGGTCTCAGTCATGGGCCCATTGTGTCGCAGGTCTGTGTCGCAGGTCGCGCCGCCTCGCGCCTAGGGTGGCGGCGTGACGCAGACCACCTCCACCCCCGTGCGCCTCCGCGCCCGCGACGGCTTCGTGCTCGCGGCCCGCCACTTCGCCCCCACGACGACGACGCCCCCGGCCCGGCCCGCCGGCGCGGTGGTGATCGCCTCGGCGACCGGGGTGAAGGCCACGTACTACCGGCGCTACGCGGAGTTCCTCGCCGGCCACGGGTTCCACGCGGTCACGTTCGACTACCGGGGTGTCGGGGAATCCCGCGAGCCGTTCGCCGTGGCCCGGCGGGCGCGGTGGGCGGACTGGGGCGCCCTCGACGCGGACGCCGTGCTCGGCTGGGCCCGGACGCACCTGCCCGGCCCCCTCCTGACGGTGGGCCACAGCTACGGCGGGTTCGGCATCGGGCTCGCGGACGAGGCGCGGCATGTGGCCCGGCACGTGGCCGTGGGCGGGCAGCACGCCCACTGGCGGGACTACCGGGCGCGGCCGGGGCGTGCACGGATGTGGGCGCGCTGGCACGTGGCGATGCCGGCGGTCACGCTGGCCCGCGGGCACTTCCCGGGGCGGCGGCTCGGCTGGCTCGAGGACCTGCCGCGCGGGGTCGCCCTGGACTGGGCGCGCAGTCGCCGCGACTTCACCGCGAGCGCCCGCACCGCCGCCGGCCGGGACGAGCTGCGCCGTCGTCTGGCCGCGTTCACGGCGGACGCGCTGATCGTGGCGCCCGTGGACGACGACTTCGGCACCGACGCCGCCCTCGACCGCGCGGACGCCTACTCGCCGGGTCGGCGGACGGTGCGCTGGCGGGTGCGACCGGAGGAACTCGGTGTCGCGGAGATCGGGCACTTCGGACTGTTCCACGCGCGGTTCGCGCCGACCTTCTGGCCGGCCACGCTGGAGTGGCTGCGCGACGGCGTCGCCCCGGCCGCGGCCCGCTGAGGCTCGCGCACCGGAATCGCTGCGGCCCGCCCCGTCCCCGCGACGACGACGGCGGCCGCCCCGGCCCGGGTCTCCGGGCGGGACGACCGCCGTCGCACTGGTGCGCGTGATGTGTCGATACTACCCCGCGCCCAGCCGACGCCCAGGCGACACGTCAGTCCTGCATCGCGTAGTCGATGACGACGCGGCCCTCGATCTTGCCGTGGCGCATCTCGTCGAACACGTCGTTGATCTCGGTGAGCGGGCGGGTGTGGAACGTCGGGTGGATCTTCCCGGCCTCGTAGAACTCGAGTGCCTCGACCATGTCCTGCCGGGTGCCCACGATCGAGCCGCGGATGGTCAGGCCCTTGAGGACGATGTCGAAGATCGGCGCGGGGAAGTCGCCCGGGGGCAGGCCGTTGAACACGATGGTGCCGCCGCGGCGGGTCATCGCGATGGCCTGGCCGAACGCCTGCGGGTGCACGGCCGTGACGAGCACGCCGTGGGCGCCGCCGATCTTCTCCTGGATCTCCACGGAGGGGTCCGCGACGTTCGCGTTCACGGTCAGCTCCGCGCCGTGCCGGGAGGCGAGCGCCAGCTTGTCGTCCGCGACATCCACGGCCACCACGCGCATGCCCATCGCCACGGCGTACTGCACCGCGATGTGCCCCAGGCCACCGATGCCGGAGATCACGACCCACTGCCCGGGCCGCACCTCGGTCTGCTTCAGCCCCTTGTACACCGTGACGCCGGCGCACAGGATCGGGCCGACCTCCATCGGGTCCGCGCCCTCGGGGATCAGGGGCGCGTAGCGGGCGTCCACGAGCATGTACTCGCCGAAGGATCCGTTCATGGAGTAGCCGCCGTTGACCTGCTCCTCGCACAGGGTCTCCCACCCGGTGCGGCAGTACTGGCAGTGGCCGCACGCGCCCCACAGCCACGCGTTGCCGACCATGTCCCCGACCTTGAGGTTCTCGACGTCGGGTCCGACCTCCTCGACGATGCCCACGCCCTCGTGGCCCGGGATGAACGGCGGGGTCGGCTTCACCGGCCAGTCACCCTCCATCGCGTGCAGGTCCGTGTGGCAGACGCCCGAGGAGATGAGCTTCACGAGCGCTTGGTGCTGGCCGGGCGTCGGGCGCTCGACCTCCGTGACGTCGGCCTCTGTGCCGAACTGGGTGACGACGGCTGCCTTCATCGTGGTCATGGGGATCACCTTTCGTGGAGTGGGGAGGGGGGTCGTGCGGTGCCGGCACCGGCTCAGAAGAACCCGAGCTTGTCCTCGGAGTAGGAGACGAGCAGGTTCTTGGTCTGCTGGTAGTGGTCGAGCATCATCAGGTGGTTCTCGCGGCCGATGCCGGAGGACTTGTACCCGCCGAACGCGGCGTGGGCCGGGTAGGCGTGGTAGTTGTTCACCCACACGCGGCCGGCCTGGATCGCCCGGCCCGCGCGATAGGCGGTGTTGCCGTTCCGGGACCACACGCCGGCGCCGAGCCCGTAGAGCGTGTCGTTGGCGATCCGCATGGCGTCGTCGAAGTCGGTGAACGTGGTCGTCGAGACCACCGGCCCGAAGATCTCCTCCTGGAAGATGCGCATCGAGTTGTCCCCGCGGAAGATCGTGGGCTGCACGTAGTAGCCGCCGGACAGTTCGCCCTCCATCTCGGCGCGGGCGCCGCCGATCAGCACCTCGGCGCCCTCCTGACGGCCGATGTCCAGGTAGGAGGTGATCTTCTCGAGCTGGTCGTTGGAGGCCTGGGCGCCCATCATCACGTCCGTGTCCAGCGGGTTGCCGGTGACGATGCGCGAGGTCCGCTCCACGACGGCGTCGAGGAACTTCTCCGCGATCGACTCCTGCACGAGCGCACGCGACGGGCACGTGCAGACCTCGCCCTGGTTCAGCGCGAACAGGGTGAAGCCCTCCTGCGCCTTGTCCCAGTAGGCGTCGTCGTTCGCCATGACGTCCTCGAAGAAGACGTTGGGCGACTTGCCGCCCAGCTCCAGGGTCACCGGGATGATGTTCTCCGAGGCGTACTGCATGATCAGCCGGCCCGTCGTCGTCTCACCCGTGAACGCGATCTTGCGGATGCGCGGCGACTGCGCGAGCGGCTTGCCGGCCTCGAGGCCGAAGCCGTTGACCACGTTGACGACGCCGGCCGGCAGCAGGTCCGCGATCAGCTCGATGAACACCATGATCGAGGCCGGGGTCTGCTCGGCGGGCTTGATCACGACGGCGTTGCCCGCGGCCAGCGCGGGCGCCAGCTTCCACACCCCCATCAGCAGCGGGAAGTTCCACGGGATGATCTGGCCGACCACGCCGAGCGGCTCGTGGAAGTGATAGGCGACGGTGTCCTCGTCCACCTGGGACAGGCCGCCCTCCTGCGCGCGGATCGCGCCGGCGAAGTACCGGAAGTGGTCGATGGCCAGGGGAACGTCCGCGTTGAGGGTCTCCCGGACGGCCTTGCCGTTGTCCCAGGTCTCCGCGACCGCCAGCATCTCGAGGTTCTCCTCCATGCGGTCCGCGATGCGGTGCAGCACGAGCGCACGCTCGGCCGCCGAGGTGGCGCCCCAGGCCGGGGCGGCCTTCCAGGCGGCGTCGAGGGCGACGTCGATGTCCTCGGCCGTGCCGCGGGCGACCTCGCAGAACACCTTGCCCGTCACGGGCGTGACGTTCTCGAAGTACTGGCCCTTGACCGGGGGTGTCCACTCTCCGCCGATGAAGTGCTCGTAGCGGGACTTGAACTCGACCTTGGCTCCCTCGGTGCCGGGGAATGCGTAGACGGTCATGGTGCTGGCTCCTTTGCCTGCGGTTGCCTCGACGCCGGGTGGCGCCCTGCCGTGGCTGTGACGCTAGTCACAAGGAGGTTGCACGGAGGTTGCAGCCGGGCGCGGGTGAGGGGCGGGCCGGGTCAGGCCAGGTCCCGCTCGATCCGCTCGAGCGTGGCCACGGCGAGCGCCCGCCGCGGCGAGTCCGCCGGCAGCAGACGCAGGGCGGCGCCCCAGAGCTCGACGTCGTCGCGGGCCTCGGGGCGGCCCAGGTAGGCCCAGAGCTGTTCGACATCCGCGTCCTGGGCGACGGCCTCGCGCAGCGCCTCCCCCAGCTCCGCGCGGATCGAGGCGACACCGGGGGACGCCGACCGCGGCAGCACCGGCCCGGCCGCCGCGTGCAGCGCACGGTCCAGATCCCCGGCGCGCAGCGCCTCCCGCGCGCACAGCAGGTCCGCGTGCACCTCCCCCACGAGCCGGTACGGCCGGGACAGCAGCTCCACCGGCGCCCCCACGTCCCGCAGCGCCCGGCGGAGTCGATGCACCTCGGCGCGCAGCGAGATGGCGCGGGCGGGGGAATCGCCCGGCGCGGGCCGGGGCCCGGCGGTCTCCTCCGGATACAGCGCGACCTCGAGCTCGGCGCCGGTCAGGCCCGGGCCGTGCCACGCGAGGAGGGTGAGGATCTCCGCGTGCCGGCCGGTGAGCTCGACCCCGTCCAGCGTGGCCGGCAGGTGGCCGGTGACGCGCAGCAGGCCCGCGGCGGCGTCGTGGCGGTGCGGCGCGCCGGCGGGGCTCGGCCCCGGCGAGGCGGACGGCGGCGCCGAGGGGCCCGGCGTCGGGGCGGTACCGCGGGAACGGCCCCGGGACGGGGCGGGCAGGTCCCGCCAGGCGGCGTGCACGGCGTCCACGGTGGCCTGGAGCAGCGGCAGGGCGAGGTGGCTGACGGCGTCCTCCCCGCCCGTGAGGTCCAGGACCCCGACGAGCCGCCCGGTGGCCGGGTCCGTGAGCGGGACGGCCGAACAGCTCCACGGGTGCACGCGCGGGCTCAGGTGCTCGCCGCGGCTGACCTGCGTGGGGGCGCCGGTCGCGAGGACGATGCCGGGGGCGGAGGTGCCCATGGACGCCTCGGACCAGTCGGCGCCCGCCACGAAGCCCATGGTCTCGGCGTGGCGCACCGCGGTCCGGTCGCCCTCGACCCACAGCAGGTGGCCGCGCGCGTTGCCGATCGCGGCGAGCATCCCGGCCTCGGCCGCGGGGTGGATGAGCATGCGTCGGACCACCGGCAGGGCCACGGCGAGGCGCTGGTCTCGGCGGGCGGCGGCGAGGTCGTCGTCGGAGAGGGTGGCCGGGTCGGTCTGGCCGGGCACCACGGGGGTGAGGGCGCCGAGGGAGCGCAGCCAGGACTCGCGGACCTCCCGGCGCAGCCCCTGGAGGGCGGCGCGCAGGCCCTGGTCTGCGCCGGCCGGAGCGGTGGGCGACGACGGCGCGAGCGACAGGCGGACCGCGGCGAGGGACTCGTGGGCCCGGTCCACGGCGCGTCGGTAGGCGCCGGTGGCGAGGGTCGAGCTCATCCCGAGCCTGCCATCAACCGCGAGCGGATCAGGAACCGCTTGCCCTCGGGCGCCTCGACGGAGAAGCCGGAGCCGCGCCCGTCCACCACGTCCAGGGTGAGGTGGGTGTGCTTCCAGTATTCGAACTGGGCGGCGGACATCCAGAACGGGATCTCCACGGCGGCCTGGTCCCCCTCGGCCGGCAGCGCGAAGGTGCCCAGCAGGACGTCGGCGGCGCCGGTCGTGAAGTCGCCGGCGGGATAGCACATGGGCGCGGAGCCGTCGCAGCAGCCGCCGGACTGGTGGAACATGAGCGGGCCGTGGATCGGGAGGAGTCGGCGGATCAGCTCGAGCGCCGCGGGCGTCATGGCGACGCGGGACACGGTTTCGCCCGGCAGCTCGGGGCGAGCGTCGAGCGCATGCTCCGCCGACGAGGACGGCACGGTCATCGCGACCTCCTGGGGATGGGCGATCGTCGGTCCCCACACCCTAGCCCCGAACGTGATCCACGTCACCCCGGTCGGCGTGATGGGGGCGCGGCAGCCCGGAGGGTGCACCGAGGGATGTGCCGCGAGCCAGACGTTTCAGCCGCAATCAGGGGCTGATCACGACCGAAACGTCTGGCTCACGGCGCGGGGGTGGGGAAAGCACGAGGGCGGGGGCGGCGGGCGGCTCACGCGGCCGCGCCCGGCGTCCACCCTCGTACACTCGGCACATGCTCCCGGACCCCAGCCCCACCGTCACCGTGGACGGCCTCCTGCTGCGCCCGCTGCGCGCCGCAGACGAGATCGCGGCGCGCGAGGCGGACGCCGAGCTGCATCGGGAGGGGTTCGACTTCCTGATGGCCGGCACCCGCTCCTTCCCCGCGATCCGCCGCGCGTTCGCCGCCGAGGCGCGCGGCGACGTCGAACCCGGCCGGGTGCCCGCGTCCTTCTACGTGGGCGTGGACGAGGCGGGCCATCTGGTGGGCCGGGTGTCCGTGCGGTGGGAGCTGAACGACGCGCTGCGCCACGTCAACGGGCACGTGGGCTACGCGGTGCGGCCCGCGTTCCGGCGGCGGGGGCACGCCGTACGCCTGCTGCGCGGCGCCCTGATGCTGCTGGCCGCACGCGGGGTCTCCACCGCCCTGCTCACGTGCGACGAGACGAACACCGCCTCCGTGGCCACGATCCGCGCGTGCGGGGGCGTGCTGCGGGACCGGGTCGAGACGGACCTCGACGGTGCACCCTTCCCCGTCCCGAAGCTGCGCTTCGACGTCGCCACGACGGCGGCCTGACCGGAGGGGCGGCGCGGAACGGGCCGCGCCGCCGGCCTCAGTAGGCCTTGACGCGCTGCTCCACGATCAGGTGGATGAGCGCGAACCGGCCCTCCTCCTGGACCGCCTTGAGCGCCGCGTCCACGGCCGCCGGCACGTCCGCGTCCTGCTCCACGCGCACCCCGAAGCCGCCGAACGCCTGGGCCATGGCGGCGAAGTCGGGGTTCTTCAGCTGGGTGCCGGAGACGCGCTCGGGGTACTCGCGCTCCTGATGGGTGCGGATGGTGCCGTATTCCTGGTTGT
This sequence comes from Micrococcus sp. KT16, assembly GCF_003315015.1. Classification (NCBI taxonomy): domain Bacteria; kingdom Bacillati; phylum Actinomycetota; class Actinomycetes; order Micrococcales; family Micrococcaceae; genus Micrococcus; species Micrococcus sp. KT16. Next base: position 18,656 of record NZ_QNRG01000007.1, read on the forward strand.
CCATGACGATCACGAGGGGCTTCGCGCCGTACTGCGCGGCGGTCGCCAGCTCCTGGCCGTTCATGAGGAACTCGCCGTCGCCGGCGATGGTCACCACGGTGCGGTCCGGGAAGTTCAGGGACGCGGCCACGGCACCCGGCACCGAGTAGCCCATGGAGCCGTTGCGGGCCGAGATCATGGCGCGGTAGCCCTCGGTCGGGAAGTACCGGTGCGCCCAGTTGGTGTGCTCGCCCGCGCCGAGGGAGATCATCGAGTCCTTCGGCAGCTTCGGCACCAGGTTGGCCATGAGGGTGGCCATCTTCGCCTGACCCTCGGACGGCTCGGCCGGGGGCAGGGCCGCGAACTTCTCCTGCTCGCCGCGCATGCGGGAGGTCCACTCCTCCCACTCCGGCTTGACCTCGAGCTCCATGCGGACGAGGTCGCGGATGAACACGTCCGGCTTGGCCACGATCTGGTGGGACACGGGGCCGGAGCGGCCGCGCAGGGACGGGTCGATAGTGACCAGGAAGTTCTTCTTGTCCCAGTTCTGGCGGATGGTGAAGCCGTTGGTCACGACGTCGCCGGGCACGGTGCCGACGAACACGATGAGGTCGGTCTCCTCGAGCATGTCGTAGGTCGGCTTCGGGCGGCCGTAGCCGATCGGGCCCACGTAGGACGGCGAGGAGAACGGCACGGTGCCCTCGCAGCGCCACTCGGCGGCGGCGGGGATCTTGTGCTCCTCGAGCCACGTCGTCAGGGTCTGCGCGCCCTCGTCCGTCCAGTCGTTGCCACCGGTGATGAACAGCGGCTTGTTGGACTCCTTGAGGGCGGCGTGCAGGGACTTCCAGTCCTCCACGGTCATGCCGCCCGGGGCCACGGGGATCTGCGGGTGCAGGTGCGCGTCGATCTCCTGGCGGATCACATCCTCCGGCAGGCCGACGACGACGGGCCCGGGCCGGCCCGAGCTCGCGGCGAACATGGCCTCGGCCACGATCTCGGAGGCGCGCTCCGGGTGGTCCAGGACCATCACGCGCTTCGCACCGGTGCCGAACCAGGCGTGCGGGTCGAACTCCTGGAAGGCCTCGCGGTCGCGGTGCTCGAACGGGATCAGGCCGACGAACAGCACGAGTGCCGTCGAGTCCTGCCACGCGGTGTGCAGGCCGACGTGGGCGTTCGCGGCGCCCGGGCCGCGCGTCACCATGGCGACGCCGGGGACCTCGTTCATCTTGCCGTCGGCCTCGGCCATGTACGTGGCGCCGCCCTCGTGGCGGCACACCACGTTCTCGATGCCCGAGTCGTGCAGGCCGTCCAGGACGTCCAGGTAGGACTCGCCCGGCACGGAGTAGACGCGCTTCACGCCGTGGGACTCGAGGGTCTTGACGATGACGTGCCCGGCGGAGAGGCGACCGGTCGCCTGGGAGGTCTGGGACATGGAGGTCTCCTGTGCTGGTTCGGGGGCCCCTCCGGCCCCGTGGGTGCACCCCGCCGCGCAGACGGGGTCCGTGGGGGTCAGGGTACTGGACGGGACGGCGCCGGAGGCGACCCGATACGCGGCGTGAAGCCGGTGACGGGAGGGCGGGCCCGCCGTACGCTTTCCCCATGCTCTCCGCGCCGACGCTCTCCCGCCTCGCCTCCCTGGCCGCGTTCCTGAACACCGCCCCCGGCCTGCGGGGCGGTCAGCCGGCCGACGAGCGGTTCACCGCCGCCACGCAGCTGCCCTCCCTCGTCCCTGAGCTCCAGGAGGACGCGGTCCGCCTCCGCCTGGCCGCCGCCGCGGCCGTGCGTGGCCGCGAGCTCCGCGGCCGTCTGGCCGAGGTCTGGGCCCTCGCCGCCGGGGACGAGGCGGCCGCCGTGGAGCGCGTGAACGCCCTCCTCGCCGCGGCCGGCCCGCTGCGGCTGACGGCCGGGGGCGACGTCGTCGGGCTGGCCCCGGCGCAGGTCCCCGCCGACGCGGTGGAGCGGCTGGCCGCGATGGCCGCCCTCGCGCTGGCGGAGACCGCGATGGACGGCGAGCTGACCCGCCTGCGCGTGTGCGAGGGCGAGGACTGCGAGAACGCGCTCGTGGACGCCAGCCGGAACCGGTCCAAGCGGTTCTGCGACGAGGCCAACTGCGCCAACCGCACCCACGTGCGCTCCTACCGGGCACGCCTGGCCGAGGCGGCGGAGGCCACGCCCGCGACGCATCCGGCCGGGCCGGATGAGGCGGAGGCGCCGGAGGCCGTCGTGGACTCCGAGGCCCCCGCCGACGAGCACCGCCAGGAGACCAAGAAGGAGAAGAAGGAGCGCAAGAAGGCGGAGAAGAAGGAGCGCAAGAAGGCGGAGAAGAAGGCCCGCAAGAAGGCGGAGAAGAAGTCCGGCAAGAAGAAGTCCGGCAAGAAGAAGGACTGACCCGGCCCTGCCTGCCAGGTGACCCGGCGTTGAACATCGGGGGATGGGGCGGCCTCTGGTTCCGTCGGCCGGCCGCACACCCCTAGCCTGCGAGGCATGAGCGAGCACACCCCCGCCCACTCCCCCGCCGCCCCCGCGTCCCTCGGACCCGCCCACCGCAAGGTCGGCGTCGTGGGGGCCGGCGGCGTCGGCACGGCGATCTGCTACGCGGCGCTGATCCGCGGCGTCGCCCGCGAGGTCGCCCTCTACGACATCGACGAGCCCAAGGTCCGCGCCGAGGTCCTCGACCTGGCCCACGGCACCCCGTTCACCTCCGCGTCCGCGATGACCGGCGGCGCGGACCCGGACGTCCTGGCCGGCTGCGAGGTCGTGGTGATCACGGCCGGCGCCAAGCAGAAGCCGGGGCAGACCCGCCTCGACCTCGGCGCGCACAACGTGGAGATCCTGCGCGGCCTGCTGCCCCAGGTGCAGGCGCACGCGCCGGACGCGCTGATCGTGCTCGTCACCAATCCCGTGGACGTCCTCACGCTGGTGGCCCAGCGCCTCACCGGTCTGCCTGCCGGCCGGGTGATCGGCTCGGGCACCCTCCTGGACACGTCCCGCCTGCGGTGGCTGCTGGCGTCGCGGGCGCAGGTCCACGCGTCGTCGGTGCACGCGGCCATCCTCGGCGAGCACGGGGACACGGAGTTCCCCGCGTGGAGCTCGGCGCGCATCGGCCCGACGCCCATCCTGGAGTGGCCGACGCCGGCCGACCCGCTGTTCACCCGCGCCGACCTGGATGAGGTGGCGGACACCGTGGTGCACGCCGCGTACGAGGTGATCCAGGGCAAGGGCGCCACCACCTACGCGGTCGGCGTGGCCACGACCCGCCTGCTCGAGGCGATCCTGCGCGACCAGCACGCCATTCTGCCGGTCTCCACCGTGCTCGACGGCGTCCACGGGCTCTCGGACGTCGCCCTGTCCATGCCGTCCGTGGTGGGGCGCGACGGCGTCACCCGCGTGATCCAGCCCGAGCTGGACGACGCGGAGATGCGAGCGCTACACGCCTCGGCGGACGCGCTGCGGAGGGAGGCACGCAGCCTCGGGTTCTGAGGCGCCGGCCTCAGGCGCGGGGGGCGTCGCCTCCGGTGCCGCCCTGCTCGCGGCGCTCGGCGGCGGCCTGGGCGCGGCGGTCGGCGGCGGCCTTGCGGAACATCTCCTCGGAGGACCGGTTCACGCCGGAGCCCTGGGAGAGGTGGTCCGGGTTCTCGCGCGCGGCGAGCTGCAGCATGGCCACCACCACGAGCGAGGTCATGAAGAAGACGCCGAAGGCGATCAGCGCGATGTCGACGCGCAGCGGGTTCTGCGTGCCGCCCGAGGCCGTGATGCCGGCGATCACCCCGCCGATCAGGCCGAGCACGGCGGAGAAGACGAGCGGGCCCTTGACCGTGGTGCGCAGACCGCCGCGTGCCGGGCGGCCGGATCCGGCGCGATCGGCGGACGGGCGGGGGGACGGTGCGCTCACGACGGGACTCCTGACGGCTGGGGGCGGCTGGGGCGACACGGCCCGCGCAGGCGCCCGGGGCTGAGGCCCTCGGGGCGCGGCGGACCGGAGCCAGTCTACGCGTCCGGCCGGCGGGTGGCCCCTCGGGGCCCCGAGGTCCTCCCCCGGCGAACGTCCGCCATGCGGGCCAGGGCGGCGACGTCGACCCGGTTCAGAGGCCCCTGGCCGTGCCGCGGTCCCGGCGCACCTCGTGGTGGAAGCCGAGCCCGGAGACCATCAGGAGCACCCCGATCAGGATCGCCCCGCCGCCGGCGATGCCGAGCAGGGCGTGCGGGCCGAAGCCCTGCAGGGCGGCCACGACCACGCCGCCCCCGGAGAGCAGGCCCACGAGGCCGGTCCACAGCTGGTCCCGCGCGGGGATGAACGCGCGGCGGTGGCGGGCCCACGCCACGAGCTCGGCGACGCCGCCGAGCACGAGGGCGGCGCCGGCCGCCACGCCCACCGCCGCCGGGGACCCCAGGAACAGCAGCACGATCACGCCGAGCATCCACGCGGCCGCCGCCAGGGACAGCGGGGAGCGCATGGCCACGGGCACCGGGTCGCGGCGCAGGTACTCCCACATCGCCGAACCGGAGAATGCCAGGTACAGCGCGAACATGACCTTCATCCACGTCAGGCCCGGCTCGGCGACGAACACGGTGGTCAGACCGAACGCCAGCGCCACCACGGCGCGGATCAGGATCGGCTTGAACACCACGGACGAGATCTCGAGGGGGGTCTGCACGGTAGCCACCGCCCCAGTCTAGGAGCCGTGCGGCCGCGGCCCGGCCCACGCGTCACCGCCCGGACGCGCTCACCCGACGCCGAGCCGCATCCAGTCGTCGCGCCGGGCCCGCCAGCCGAGGGTGAGCGCCCGCATCCCCATGTAGACCCCGGCGAACCCGAGCCAGAGCAGGCCCAGCTGCACACCGGCGTCGGGCACGGCGGCGTTCGGTCCGGGCCAGGCCGCGGTCCAGCCGAACCCGCCCGTGGCGAGCTGCGCGAGCACCCAGAGCGCCGGCGCGTAGACCACGAGGTTCACGAGGCCGGCGAGGGCGAGGTAGCGGGCGTCGCCGGCGCCGATCAGCACGCCGTCCAGCACGAACACGTACCCGGCCACCGGCTGCCCGGCGGCCAGCACCCACAGGCCCACGGTGGCGGCGGCCTGCACGGTCGGGTCCGTGGTGAACAGCCCCGGCAGCACCGGTGCCGCCAGGGCCAGCACGGCCCCGGTCACGACGCCGAAGCCCAGCCCCCAGCGCACCATCGTCCGGGTGAGGCGACGGGCCGCATCCGGCCGGGCGGCCCCGAGCTCGGCGCCGATCAGGGCCTGCGCGGCGATCGCGAGGGCGTCGAGTGCGAACGCCAGCGTGGAGAACAGCGTGAAGACGAGCTGGTGCGCGGCGAGGGTGAGGTCGCCCGCGCCGGCGGCGGCCATGACGGTGATGAGGATGGCCGCGCGCAGGCTCGCGGTGCGCAGCAGCAGCCACGAGCCCACCTGGGCCGTGGCGCGCATGCCCGACGCACGGGGCGCCCACACCGTGCCCGAGCGGCGGAAGCGCGGGGCCAGCACGAACAGGTATGTCACGAGCATCGCCCACTGCACCACGGACGTGCCGACGGCCGAGCCGGCCACGCCCCAGCCCAGCCCGTACACCAGGGCCACGTTCAGCCCGATGTTCGCGCCGAAGCCCACACCCGCCACCACGAGCGGCGTCACGGTGTCCTGGAGGCCGCGGAGCACCCCGGTGGCCGCGAGCACGGCCAGCAGGGCCGGCAGCCCCGGCATGGACCAGCGCAGGTAGGCGACGGCGTGGGCCTGCACCTCACCCGTCGCGCCGAGGGCCGCCGTCAGCGCGGGGGCCGCGAGCCAGCCGAGGACGGCCAGCACCGCGCCGAGCAGCAGGCCCAGCCAGATGCCGTCGCGGCCGCGGTCCATCGCGGCGGCCGGGTTCCCCGCCCCGATCAGCCGGGCCACCGCCGGGGTGGTGGCGTAGGCCAGGAAGATCATGAGGCCGGTGAGCGTGTGCAGGATGGTGGTGCCGATCCCGACGCCGGCCAGCTGGGCCGTGCCCAGGTGCCCGATGATCGCGGTGTCGGCCAGCAGGAACAGCGGCTCCGCGATGAGCGCGCCGAATGCGGGGACCGCGAGCGCGAGGATGCGCCGCGTGAGGGCGCGCGCGTCCTGCGGGGCGGGCGCCGCCGTCGAGCCGGAGGGTCCCGCCATCTCAGCCCAGCAGGGCCAGCAGCGGGGCCAGCGCCGTGGTCGGGGCAGTGGGGTCGGGCAGCGTGTCCGGCAGCAGGGGGGCCACGAGGTAGAGCATCGCGATGGCGATGCCGTTGTTCACCATGTGCAGCAGCACCGCGTACCCGAACGAGCGGCCCATCAGGATGTAGGACACCGTGATCGCCACCGCGAGGGTCAGGTACGGGACGGTCTCCACGAGACGGAAGTCGCCGCCGGTGCCGAGGAAGTGCAGGAGCGTGAACGCGAGCACGGAGACCACGGCGCACACCCACACGTTGATCCAGCGGGAGAGCTTGCCGATCAGCAGGTGGCGGAACACGTACTCCTCCACGAGCGGGGCGGCCACCACGGTCATGAGGATCATGAGCACGGGCGGGGCCTGCGTGGTCATCTCCTCGAGCGCGGCCTGGTTGGCGCTGGTCTGCGCCTCCCCGATGAGGCTCAGCACGATCATGTTCACGACGATGCACGCCAGCCACGTGGCGGGCAGCAGCAACAGCTTCCACCACGTGCCCGTGCGGAACACCCGCAGCGACGTCACGAGGGGTCGCCAGGCCACGGCCAGCACGAGCACCACGAGGATCGTGTAGCTGACGATGTTCACCGTGAACCCGTCGCGGACCAGGTCGAACGCCTCGAGGTCACCGGGGACCAGGCCGAGCGACACCGCCAGCCACAGCCCCAGGCCAAGCACCATGAGCGCCACGTACACGAGCACCACGACGGCGTCGCCCCAGTGGAACCGACCCGGGGTCCAGTCCGGCGCGGTGCGGGCCGCGGGCCGGTGGCCGGGCCAGCCGGCGGGGACGCCACCGGGGGCGCCGGGGTGCCCGTACGGGCTCGGGGCGACGGCGGCGCGGCGGTCGGACGGCCGGCCCGACGGCGGCCAGCCGGCGGGCGGACCGGACGGCGGGCCGGAGGGAGGAACGCTCATGGCGGCCACGCTACCAACGGGGGCGGACGCGCCAGGCCGCGGGCGCCGTCGTCGGGAGCGGCCCCGTGGCCCACACCACGCCCGCGCGCCCGCGACACGCGCGCGGTGGCGGTGGGCCGAACCCCTCGTCTACGGTGCTCCCCATGGCCTTGTTCTCCCAGCCGGTGTTCATCAACCTCCCGACGACGGACACCGAGCGGATCCGTGAGTTCTGGACGACCCTGGGCGCCACCGCGATGGACGACTACTCGGACGAGCACTCGGTGTGCATCGAGCTCACCGAGTCGACGTACGCGATGTACCTCAGCCCCGGCTACTACACCGACTTCATCGGCAACCGTGAGATCGCCGACTGCCTCACCACCAACTCCGCCCTCATGGCACTGAGCGTCGGCGACGCCGCGGCGGTGGACGCCCTGGCGGACCGGGCGGTCGAGCTCGGCGCCGCCGAGGTGCCCCTGCCCGTGGACCTGCGCGAGGAGATGGCCGACTCCGGCATGCACTCCCGCGAGATCGTCGACCCGGACGGCCACCAGTGGGAGTTCATCACCGCCTGAGCCCGCCGGCTCAGGTGCCGAGCCGCCCGGTGAGGCGCGCGTGCATCGCCGCGGAGGCCTCGTTCAGCCCCGTCACCTCGGCGTGGATCCCGTGCTGGGCGTACTTGGTCAGCACCGAGTCGAGCGCGGCCACAGTGGAGGCGTCCCACACGTGCGCGGCACCCATGTCGATCACGACGCACGGCGGATCGAGGGCGTACTCGAACTGCGAGTAGAGGTCGTTCGAGGACGCGAAGAACAGGGCGCCGTGCACGCGATACGTGACGGCGCCGCCGTCGTCGTGGACCTCGCGGGCCACCGTGACCAGACGCGAGACGCGCTGGGCGAAGAGCACCAGCGCAGTGAGCACACCCACACCCACGCCGATCGCGAGGTTGTGAGTGAGCACCGTGGCCGCCACGGTCACGGCCATGACGGCGGTCTCCGAGCGCGGCATCGCGCGCAGGGTGGCGGGGCGCACCGAGTGCCAGTCGAAGGTCGCGGCGGCCACGAACATCATCACGCCCACGAGCGCGGCCATGGGGATCTGCGCCACGAAGCCGCCGAAGGCCACCACGAGCACCAGCAGGAACACGCCCGCGAGGAACGTGGAGATCCGGGTGCGGGCGCCGTTCGCCTTGACGTTCATCATGGTCTGCCCCACCACGGCGCAGCCGCCCATGCCGCCGAACAACCCCGAGACCACGTTCGCGACACCCTGCCCCCAGGACTCGCGCGTCTTGTCCGAGCGGGTGTCGGTGATGTCGTCCACGAGCTTCGCGGTGAGCAGGGACTCGAGCAACCCCACGAATGCCATGCCGATGCTGAACGGCAGGATCAACCGGAGGGTCTCCCACGTCAGCGGGACGTCCGGCAGGCCGAGCACGGGCAGCGCATCCGGCAGCGCGCCCCGGTCCCCCACGCGCGGCACGGCCAGGCCGGCGGCCATCACCAGGGCGGTGACCATGACGACGGCCACGAGCGTCGCAGGCACCGCGGTGGTGAGCCGCGGCAACAGCACCACGATCACCAGGGCCAACGCCGTGAGCGGGTACACGAGCCACGGGACGCCGATCAGCTCGGGCAGCTGCGAGGTGAACACGAGGATGGCCAACGCGTTGACGAACCCCACCATCACCGAGCGCGGGACGAACCGCATGAGCCGGGCCACCCCGAACACGCCGAGCAGGATCTGGATGACGCCGCCGAGGATGATCGCGGCCAGGAGGTGCCCCACCCCGTGCTCGTGGGACAGCGGCGCCACCACGAGCGCCACCGCACCGGTGGCCGCGGAGATCATGGCGGGCCGGCCGCCGACGATCGCCGTCGTCACCGCCATCGTGAAGGACGCGAGCAGCCCGACGCGCGGGTCCACGCCCGCGATGATCGAGAACGCGATGGCCTCCGGGATCAGCGCGAGCGCCACCACGACGGCGGCCAGCACCTCGGTGCCCAGCAGCCGAGGGCTGCGCAGGGTGCGCAGGACGGACTGCCGCTGGAGCGGCGTGAGGGCAGGCGGGGGCGCGGCGGGTAAGGCGGGCATGCTCCCGAGGGTAGCGGTGCGCGGGCGGGGTGCCCGCCGGTGAGCGGGTCCGCCCGCCACCCCTCACGCCGTCCGCATCACCCGCACGGGGTCGCGGAACGCGGCGAACGCCGCCGGGGCGAGGCTGGCCAGCAGCGCGGTGAGGGCGGCCAGCACGGCCACCGCCGCCACGAAGTCCACCCCCAGCGTCCCGCCCTGGCCGGCGACGACGGCGTACCCGGCTCCGGAGCCCAGCACGGCGCCCAGCAGCGCAGGCACGGCGGTGCGCACGGCCACGAGCAGGATCAGGTCTCCGCGGCCGATGCCGAGGGTGCGGCGGCGGCCGAGGTCGCGGCGGCGGATGAGGACGTCGGCGAGCACCACGATGGACACGAAGAACGCGCCGGCTCCGAGGATCAGCAGCAGCAGGGAGCGTCCGAGCCCGGCGAGCTCGCCGGTGATCACCTGGTTGCCGGCGGAGAGGGCACGGGCGGTCTGGATGGAGGAGGCGCGCGGGTCGGGGTCGATCACGGCGAGCGCGGCCTCCTGCATGGCGCGGGTGCCGGCGGTGTCGGCGGCGAGGACGCGGACCTGCTGCATCACGAGGGCGTCCGGGGCGGCGGGGACGGTGAGGGCGTAGCCGTCGAGGTCCTGGAAGGGGTCCTGGGCCTGAAACGCCCCGACGACGGCCCACTGGCGGCCGTCCGTGGCCTCGATCGCTCCGGAGGGCTGGGCGAGGCCGAGCTCGGCGAGCTTGGCCTCGGGGACCACCACCTCGCCGGGGGCGGGCAGGCGGCCGCGGGTCAGCTCGATGCCACGGTCCAGGGTGCCGACCACGTTCGTCACGGCCACGCGGGCGCCGCCCCGGCCGATCCCGGTGTTCACGGCGTCCATGGGCGAGTCCCGGGCGAGGGCGGCCTCGGCGGTGTCGAGTCCGGCGAGGGTGGCCGCGGTGGCGCCGGTGAGGAAACCGGTGCCGTCGGTGTCGGTGACGGTGAGCACGCGGGCGCCGGGGCCGGAGAGCTCTGCGGCGACGGCCGCCTCGGTGGCGGCCTGCCTGCCCACGGTGGCCACGGCGGCGAAGCACATGGCGGCCGCCACGAGCAGTACGAGGGCGGAGGGCACGGGAGAGGTGCGTGCGGCGGTGACGGCTTCACGCAGCAGGGTGCGCAGGTTCATGGGCGGTCCTCCCGGTTCACAGCCGCACCACCTCGTCGGCGCGGGCGACGACGGCGGGGTCGTGGGTGGCGACCACCACGGTGCGCCCCTCGGCGGCGGCATCGGCGAGGGCGTCCATGACGAGGCCGGCGTTGTCCGGGTCGAGGTTGCCCGTGGGCTCGTCCGCGAGGACGACGGCGGGCGCGTTCACGAGGGCGCGGCACACGGCCACCCGCTGCGCCTGCCCGCCGGAGACCTGCCCGGGCCGGTGGTCGGCGCGGTGGGCGAGGCCGAAGCGCTCGAGCAGCGCCCGTGCCCGGTCCTCGAGCGTCTGGCGCTCCAGCCCGGCGTAGAGGCCGGGCTCCACCACGGAGTCCAGGATGGGGCGGGACGGGTCCAGCTCCGAGTCCTGGAACACGAATCCCACGGAGGTGGCGCGCAGGCGGGAGCGCTCCCGGTCCGGGCGGGTGGAGGCGTCGACGTCGCCGAGGCGCACCACTCCGGAGGTGGGCGTGAGCATGAGCCCGAGCACGTACAGGAGGGTGGACTTGCCGCGCCCGGAGGGTCCGGTGAGGGCGGTGACGGCGCCCGGCGTGAACGCGTGGGTGAGGCCGTCGAACAGCTCCTCGGCGGCGCGGGTGTAGGCGAAGCGCAGGTCCTCGACGGCGAGGGCGGCGGGGACGACAGGGGCGGCGGGCGTGCCCGGGGTGGCGGGCCCCGTCATCGGGTGCCGTTCAGCACGCGCACCTGCTCGCCGGCGTCCACGCCGTCCACGACGGCGAGGCCGTCGGCGGAGCCGAGGACGGTGACGGTGCGGTCCTCCGCGGCGCCGTCCCGGACCACCGTGACCGTCGCGGCGCCGTCTGGCTGGGTGCGCAGGGCGGACACGGGGACCACGGGCCCGGAGACGGGCGGGACCACGCTGACCTGGGAGAGCAGGGAGGTGGTGGCGTCGGCGGGCAGGGTGTCGCAGTCCTCGCCGCAGACCACGCCGCCGTCCGGGGCGGTGAGGGTGATGCGGATCAGGCCCTGCTCGTCGGAGGTGGACTCGCCGGCGACGGCCTCCCATTCGTGTTCGCCGTGGGGCACGGTGACCTGGGTGCCGGCCGGGATGAGGGCGGCCTGCTCCTGGTTGACCTCGAGGGCGAAGTCCGGTTGGTCGCCGGGGCGGGCCACCACGTTCTCGCCGCCGGCGAGGGTGGTGCCGACGGCGGTGGTCTTCGCGTCCACGCTGAGGGGCGCGGGGAGGGCGTCGAGGACCACGAGCTGGCCGAGCTCCACGGTGTCCGCGGCGGGGTAGCCGCGTTCGGTGAGCCAGTCGTCCCAGGCGTCCGCGGTGGCCTCGTCCCACGTGCCGGTGTCCTCCACCTTCGCGCCGGTGGCGGCAAGCATGCGCTGGAACGCGGCGACGTCGTCGCCGGAAGTGCCCTCCCCGAGAGGGCGCCACTGGGGAAGCTCGCCCTGGAGGACGAGCACGGGCTTCTGGGCGACGGCGTACAGCACCTCCCCGGCAGCCACCTCGCCGGACTCTCCGGCCCGGGTGACGACGCCGGTCAGCGCGTTCACCGCCGCCGGCGTCTGCTCGCGCGACACGGAGACGCCGAGGGTGATGACGCGGCCGAGCTCCTGCTCGGCGACGGTGACGAGGGCGCTCGCGGCCGGACGCTGCTCGGCCTGAGCCGGAGGGGTGAGCGTGACCCGGCCGGCCCAGAAGGCGAGCGCGGCGACGGCCACGAGCGCAAGGACGAGGGCGGCCCAGCGGGCGGGGCGATTCATCCGGATGACCCCCAGAAGACATCCTGCGGCGGAAGCTCCGGGCATGTCTGCGCGACCTCGGCCTGGTGTTCTGCCGACACGCCCCTCATGCTGTCCGCGAAGGGCCACCACTGGTGGCGGCCTGGAGTGTAGAACGCGGAGACGAATGCCTCTTTGGAGGGGCGCGCGGAGGTGTCGACCGTGTAGCCGTAGGCCTCGAGACACGGGATGAGGTATTGGTCCCAGTAGTCATAGACGAGGCGGAGCTGCGGATCGGTCCAGTCCTGGGTGTAGCTCGGATCCACCGGGTGCTGTGCGTAGCAGGTCACGTAGGCCGCCTCGAAAGCAGACCTCTGGGACTCAGGTGGGGTGTCGATCTGAATTCCCCCGGTCGGACCGACCGAGTTCGGCCACCCGGCCTCGGCCAGGCATGTGGACACCATGCGGTCCGACTCGAGGGACGTGGCGTACCACCCGGAGCGCTCCACCTGAGGCGGCGCGGGCATTCCCGCCCCCTGAGCGTGCCGCGCGACTTGCTCACGGTAGGCGCGCTCCTTCTCCGCCTCCGTCGTCAGGAGGGGTTCGATCCTCTCGGTGGGAACCCACTGCGAGGCGTCCCAGGTCTTCTCGGCCGTCGCGGTGGGGGGAGCGGCGACCGTGGATGAACCGCCGAGGCCCGCAGACTCCCGACCGACGCAGCCGGTGAGGGTCAGGGCGACGGCCGCCACCAGGGCGGCCGTCGCAGGAATGCGTAATGAAGTCATCGGTGCCGGCGAGTCAGTACGGGTAGTAGCAGTAGCCGTAGGTGCCCGACAGGAGGAGTCCTGCGCTGCAGTCCTGCCGACCGGAGTCCGTCAGCGCCTGCGCTGGCACCGCACCGGAGACGGCCAACGGTCCAGCGACGGCCACGCCGGCACCGACCTTAGAAATCCGCTGCTTCATACCCATGTCGCTCCTCCTTATGGTTGACGCTCAGTCGTGATCTACGTCATACTCTATGAAGGTGCTCGCCCTGTGTCCAGAGAATTCTCGGTCGGTCCACAGACGTGCCCCACCAGGGAGTCAAGAGGGTCCTGCGCGTGACGGATGCGCAATCTCAGGGGACGAATGAGCGCGGCCACACCGGCAGGGGTGGCCCGACGATCGGGTTTCGATACTCCCGTCACCGCCGCGCGCCCTAGCCCCGTACACCTCCGGCTCCGGAGAGGTGCGGGCTCGTGAAGCTCACCGGCACCTGGATCGAGAAGGTCATCGGGTGGTCCCGTGTCGCAGCGACGCCAGCGGCCAGTGGCTGGGCGCCGGCGCCATCCAGCCCCGGCCTCAGCGGGCGTCCTCGCGCGCGGCGGGCGCGCCGTCGTCGTCCTGCTCCTCCGCCTGTTCCCCGCCCTGGAACTGGCTCCTGTACAGCCGGAAGTACGCGCCGCGAGCGGCCAGCAGCTGATCGTGCGAGCCCTGCTCCACGATGTCGCCGTCCTCCATCACGAGGATGACGTCCGCGTCCCGGATGGTGGAGAGGCGGTGGGCGATCACGAAGCTCGTGCGGTCCGAGCGCAGCGCCGCCATCGCGCCCTGGACCAGCACCTCGGTGCGGGTGTCCACGGAGGAGGTGGCCTCGTCCAGGATCAGGAGCGAGGGCTGGGCCAGGAACGCACGGGCGATGGTGATGAGCTGCCGCTCGCCCGCGGACACGTTGGCGGCGTCCTGCTCGATCACGGTGTCGTAGCCGTCGGGCAGGGTGTGCACGAAACGGTCCACGTAGGTGGCCTTCGCCGCCGCGACGACCTCCTCGTCCGTGGCGTCGAGTCGGCCGTAGCGGATGTTCTCCCGGATGGTCCCGCCGAAGAGCACGGCGTCCTGGAGCACCATGCCGGTGGCGGCGCGCAGCTCGCCGCGGCTGACCGTGCGGGTGTCCACGCCGTCCAGCAGGATCCGCCCGCCGTCCACCTCGTAGAACCGCATGATCAGGTTGACCAGGGTGGTCTTGCCGGCACCGGTCGGCCCGACGATCGCGACCGTCTGCCCCGGCTCCGCCACGAAGTTCAGGTCCGTGATGAGCGGCTTCTCCGGCGTGTAGGAGAAGCGCACATGCTCGAACTCCACGCGACCGCGCAGCGGGCGCGGGAGGTGGGCGACGCCGTCGGGCCCGGGGATGGCGGAGGGCGCCGTTTCCCGAACGAAAGCGCTCTCGGAGGGCGCCGTTTCCCAAACGAAAGTGCCGTCGGGGGTGCGGGCGGGGGTGCCGTCGGGGGTCTCCTCCGGCTCGTCGAGGAGCTCGAAGATGCGCTCGGCCGACGCCACGCCGGAGATCAGCATGTTGGACATGCCGGCGATCTGCCCGAGCGGCTGGTTGAACTCGCGCGAGTACTGGATGAACGCGGTCACGGCGCCGAGGGTCATCTGCCCGTTGGCCACGCGCAGGCCGCCGGCCACCGCGATGCCCACGTATCCCAGCCAGTTCACCCACTGCATGATCGGCATGATCATCCCCGAGTAGAACTGCGCCGTGAACGCGGCCTCGTACAGCTCCTCGTTGCGCTCGTCGAAGCGCGCGGCCATGTCCCGCTGCCGGCCGAACACGGTCACCAGCTCGTGCCCCGTGAACGACTCCTCGATGTGCCCGTTGAGCCGGCCCGTCTCCCGCCACTGCGCGGAGAACAGCGCCTGGGACTTCTTGCCGATCACGCCCACCACCACGCCGGCCACCGGCAGCGCGATCAGGGCGATGAGCGCGAGCTGCCAGGACAGCCAGAACATCATGCCGACGATGCCGATCACGGTCAGCGCCGAGTAGACGAGCGAGGCGAACGCCTGCTGGAGGGCCTGCTGGACGTTGTCCACGTCGTTGGTGGTGCGGGAGAGCAGGTCGCCGCGCTGCCCGCGGTCGAAGTGGCTCAGCGGCAGCCGGTTGATCTTGGCCTCGATGTCCTCGCGCAGGCGGAACACGAGGCGCATCACGAGATCGTTGAGCACGCGGCCCTGCAGCCACATGAACAGCTGGGCCACGAGGTACATGGCCAGCACGATCAGGATCAGCCGGCCCAGCTCGGTGAAGTCGATCCCCTCACCCGGCGTGAACGCCATGCCGGAGAGCATCTCCGCGGCCTGGTCCTCGCCCTGGGCGCGCAGCCCGTCGATGACCTGCTCGCGGCTCAGCCCGCCGGGCATCTGCGCGGAGACCACGCCGCCGAAGATCACGTCCATCGCCCGGCCGAGCACGCGCGGCGCCCACACGTTGAACACCACGGCCACCAGCACCATGACGGCGACGACGGCCAGCCCCAGCTTCTCCGTGCGGAACAGGCTCATGAGCCGCTTCGCGGACGGCCAGAACGCCTTGGCCTTGCGGGCCGGGCCGCCGCCCCAGTCGTCGGTGGCGCCCTGCTCCTGGATCTCGAGGATCTCCTCGTCGGTCAGGTGCTCGCTCATGCCACGTCCTCCGCGGTCAGCTGGGAGTCCACGATCTCCCGGTAGGTCTGGTTGTCCGCCAGCAGCTCGGTGTGGGTGCCGCGGCCGACCACGCGGCCCTCGTCCAGCACGATGATCTGGTCGGCGTCGGTGATGGTGGCCACCCGCTGGGCGACGACGATCCGGGTCACCCCGGCCGCCGCGCGGTCGAGCGCCGACCGCAGCCGCGCGTCGGTGGTGACGTCCAGCGCGGAGAACGAGTCGTCGAACACGAGGATCCGCGGCTCGGCCACGAGGGCACGCGCGATGGACAGGCGCTGGCGCTGGCCGCCGGAGACGTCCGTGCCGCCCTGGGACAGGCGCGAGTCCAGACCGGAGGCCGCCGCCTCTCCCCTGCCCGTGGTGCGGGCGCGCACGAAGTCCGCGGCCTGGGCCGTCTCGAGGGCCGCCCAGATGCGCTCGTCCGAGGCGTCCGGGGCCCCGAACTGCATGTTCTCCCGCACGGTGCCCGAGAACAGGTACGGCTTCTGCGGCACGAGGGCCACGGCCTCGGTCAGCTCGGCCCGGGCCAGGTCGGTCACCGGCACGCCGTCCACGAGCACCTCGCCGGACGTCGCGTCGTACAGCCGCGGCAGCAGGCTGATCAGCGTGGACTTGCCGGAGCCGGTCGAGCCGATGATCGCCGTCGTGGTGCCGGGGGCGACGACGAAGCTGACGTCGTCGAGCACCGGCGCCTCGGCGCCGGGGTACTGGAAGGTGACGTGGCGCAGCTCCACGGCGCCGTCGCGACGATCGGGGGTCACCGGGCGGACCGGCTCAGCGAGCGTGGGGACGGTGTCCAGGACCTCGCCGATGCGGCGGGCGGAGATCACGGCGCGCGGGAGCATCATCATCATGAAGGTGCCCATCATCACCGCCATGAGGATCTGCAGCAGGTACTGCATGAACGCGGTGAGCGCGCCGACCTGCACGAGCCCCGCGTCCACGCGCTCGCCGCCGAACCACAGGACGGCGGCGGTGGCCAGGTGGAGGATCATCGTGATGACCGGGCCGAGCAGCACGAACAGCCGGCCGATCCGCACGGACGTCTCCGTCAGGGCGGCGTTGGCGTCCGTGAACCGGCGCGCCTCGTGGCGCTCGCGCACGAACGCGCGGACCACGCGGATGCCCTGGATCTGCTCGCGCATCACGCCGTTGACGTCGTCGATGTTGTCCTGCATCCGCTGGAACAGCGGCATGAGACGCGCGACGATCCACGCCACGATCACCAGCAGCACCGGCACGGAGACCCACACGAGCCAGGACAGGCCCGGGTCCTCGCGGATGGCCATGATGATGCCGCCGACCGCCATGATCGGCACGGCCACCATGAAGTTCAGGGCCATGAGGGTGAGCATCTGCACCTGGTTGACGTCGTTGGTGCCGCGCGTGATGAGGGTCGCGGCGCCGAAGCGGCCGAGCTCCTCCGCGGAGAACGCGTCCACGCGGGTGTAGACGGCGCGGCGCAGGTCCCGGCCGACGCCCATCGAGGCCTTCGCGCCGAACCACACGGCGGCGATCGCGGCGACCACCTGCACCAGCGCGACGCCGAGCATCACGAGGCCGATGTCCCAGATGCGGGCGGTGTCGCCGCGGGCCACGCCCTCGTCGATGATGCGGGCGTTGAGGCTGGGCAGGTACAGCATGGCCAGCGTGCTGATCAGCTGCAGCACGACGACGGCCGCGACGGCGCCGCGATAGCGCCGGCCGTGACGGCGGAGCAGGGTCCAGAGCATGGGGCTCCCAGGGAGTCGGGATGGGCGCGCGGCCGCGTGGGCCGCAGGGAGATGGGCCGAAGGGGGCCGGGTTCATTGTGCCCCAGCCGCGGGCGAGGAGGTCGGGCAGCAGCCGTCGTCGTCGGACGCCGCGGGCGCACCCCGGACAGCCGGCTGCCGAACCACCCGCTGGCGGACCCGCACGAGGACTGAGCGACGCCAGACGGGGGGCGTGAGCCAGACGTTTCCGCTGCTGAGGGTCCCTCAGAACAGCACGAACATCTGGCTCACGCCCCCGGAACGCCTGGCTCAGCGCCCGAAGAGCCTCGCGAAGAACCCTGCGGCCCCGGCACGGCCCGCGCGGGCTGCGTCGCGCTCGGCATCAGAGTGACGGCCATCGCACCACTGCGCCGCGGGGACGACGGCCTTGACGGACTCGACGTGCCGGCCGCATCCGGCCCAGGTGGCCCTGCGGCAGACGCGGCAGCGCGCAGGACGGCACATGAGGGATCCTTTCGGCGAGGGGGCTTCGGGGTGGCCGGTCAGGCCAGGGTCATGAAGAGCTTCTCGAGCTCGGCGACGGTGAGCTTCTCCTCGTCCTCCGCCTTCTCGGGGTCGGCGAGGCAATACTGCATGGCCGCAGAGACGATCGCGAAGCCGGCGCGATCCAGCGCGGTGGAGACGGCGGAGAGCTGCGTGACCACGTCCTTGCAGCGACCCTCGCCCTCGACCTCGCGGATCACGGCGTCCAGCTGGCCGCGGGCCCGCTTGAGGCGGTTGAGGATCTTGCGCTGGGTCTCGGCGTCGGCGGTGCGCACGGCGACCTCCTTTGTCACGGTGGCGGGGAGGGGAATCATATCCCCAGGGGTATCCGGCGACGTCGCCGGAGGTCACACGAGGAGACCGATGAGTTCCCGGACGAGGATCACCAGGCCCATGGCCAGCACGAACCAGCCGAAGCCCTTCTTCAGCGCCTTCTCCGGGACCCGCTTCACGAGCGGAACGCCGATCAGCCCGCCGACCACGGCCACACCGGTGACCCACAGCAGCAGGTCCCACGGCAGCGTCACGCTGGTCAGGTAGCCGCCGAGGCCCGCGAAGGACTTCATGGCGATCACCAGCAGGGACGTGCCCACCGCGGCGGACATCGGCAGGCCGCCGAGCAGCACGAGCGCGGGGACCACGAGGAACCCGCCGCCGGCGCCGATGATGCCCGTGACGAAGCCGACGACGACGCCCTCCAGCAGGATCTTCCCGAGCGGGTGGCGGCGGGGCTCGACGTCAGCCGAGGCCTCCACTGAGGGGGCGGCCGCCGGCTGCGTCTTCTTGGGCCGGATCATGGCCCACGCCGTGAAGAGCATCATCACCGCGAAGGCGATCAGCAGCAGGGTCCCCGGCAGGAAGCCGCCGACGACGCCGCCCAGGAGGGCACCCACCATCGAGGCCGCGCCGAAGATCAGGCCGGTGCGCCACCGGACGGTGCCGTGCCGCGAGTGCAGCAGCACTGAGACCAGCGAGGTCACACCCACCACGAACAGGGAGCCCGCGATGGCCTGCTTCGGCTCGAGGCCGGCCACGTACGTCAGCAGGGGCACCATCAGGATCGACCCGCCGCCACCCATGAGGCCGAGCAGCAGGCCGACCACGAGGGCCAGGGCGAGGACGATCCACATCACGGGTCAGCTCCGCTTCCCCGCGCCGGTGGGGATGCGGCCGATCACGTCGCCCGCGGAGCGCTCCTGCGCGGGGCGGTTCCACGGCATCTTGGCCAGCACGGACGCCATGGCGCACGTGTTGGACACGGCGGAGAAGGACAGGCCCGCGCCGATCGCGGCGGGGATGAGGCCGAACCGCTTCGAGCCGACCTGGGAGGCCACGGCCCCGACCAGCGCGATGGACCCGGCGGTCATGCGGACCTGACGGTCCATGGACCAGCGGTTGCCGCTGCGGACGACCTCGCCGCCGGCCTCGGCGTAGGCGGAGATGCCGCCCTGCAGGACGCGCGCGGAGGTGAAGCCGGCCTGGGCCAGACGGTCCTGGGCGGTGCCGGCCCGGCTGCCGGACTGGCAGACGAGCACCGCGGTGCCGTCCAGGCGGGCGGCGACCTCGTCCGCGTGCTCCTGGAGCAGGTCCAGCGGCACGTTGTAGGAGCCGGCGATGTGCTCGGTCTCGAACTCGCCGGGGGTGCGCACGTCCAGCACGACGGCGTCGGGGCGGGCGGCCAGCTCGGCCTTCAGGTCGCGCGGGGCGACGGGGGACAGGGTGACGCTCATGGGAGGGGCTCCTCGGGGTTGGTCTGGGGGTGTGTCAGGACTGCTGCCAGGCGGCGTAGCTGCCCTCGAGCTCGATCACGTCGAACCCGGCGCGGCGCAGCGCCTGGGCGGCCACGATGTTGCGCAGGCCGGACTGGCAGAAGGTCACCAGGGTCTTGTCCTTCGGCAGCTCCTCCTGGTGGAAGAGCACCTTGCCGGCGTTCAGCTGCCGGGCGTCCGCCACGGTGCCGTGGGAGAACTCGGTCTTGTTGCGCACGTCCACCAGCACGGTGTCCTGCTCCGCGCCGACCTCGCCGGCCTCGATGCGGGACCGCAGCTCGTCGGCCTGCACGGTGGGCACCGGCTCCAACGTGAGGCCGTCCACGGAGGTGGTGAACGCGGCGGCGGCGTCGACGCCCACGCGGATCATGTGGTCGCGCATCGTGTGCGCGTCCTCGCGGTCCTCGGCGAGCAGGACGAGGGCGGCGTCGTCGCTCTCCGGGTCGTAGGCCCAGCCGGCGTGCGTGGCGACCTTGCCGCGGGACGGAAAGGCCAGCGCGCCCGGCACGGTGCCGGCGAGGATCTCGTCCACACCGCGGGTGTCCGCGAACACGGCGCCCTCGGCGAGCGTCGCCTGCACGCCCCCGGCGTCCAGCTCCTCGAGCTCGGGCAGCTCGCCCAGGATGGCTGGCCCCTGCTTGTTCTGGCGCTTCATGCGGGCGAAGTAGGCGTGGGCGTCGGGCTGGCCGTCGAGCAGCTCGTCGATGAAGCCCTGCTCGTCGTCGTTCTTCAGGTAGTCGGACCACCACGCGTACTTGCGCTCGTAGCCGACCGTGGTGGAGGGCAGCGCGCCGAGTGCCTTGCCGCAGGCGGAGCCGGCGCCGTGGGCCGGGAACACCTGCACGTGGTCCGGGAGGGTCAGGAACTTCGCCTTGAGGGAGGCGAAGAGCTGCTGGGCGCCCTCAAAGCGGGTGTCGACGCCGCCGGCGGCCTCGTCCAGCAGGTCCGGGCGGCCGAGGTCGCCGGAGAACACGAAGTCGCCGGTGAGCATGTAGCCCGGGGCGTCCGCGAAGGCGCCGTCGGTGACGAGGAAGGACAGGTGCTCGGGGGTGTGGCCCGGGGTGTGCACGGCCTCGACGGTGATGTTGCCGAGCGTCACCGTGTCGCCGTCCTTGAGGAGGTTGCCCTCGAAGCCGTAGGCCCAGTCCTCGCCGCCCTCGCCGGACAGGTGGATCTGGGCGCCGGTGGCGTGGGCCAGCTCGCGGGTGCCGGAGAGGTAGTCCGCGTGGATGTGGGTCTCGGTCACGTGGGTGATGGTCATGCCGTTCTTGGCGGCCAGGTCCAGGTACACCTGGATGTCGCGGCGGGGGTCCACCACCATCGCCTCGTTCTTCGCCTGGCAGCCGATCACGTAGCTGGCCTGGGCGAGGTCCTCGTCGTAGATGCGCTCGAGCAGCATGGTTCTCCTCCGGGTCGGGGGGTCTCGATGTCCATCCGATACCCCCTGGGGTATGTCGAGAACGAGCGTAAGGTATACCCCCAGGGGTATGCAAGAGAGAGGGTGAGCCCGGGCGGCGACGGGGAGGGACGGCACGATCAGGAGACGTCGGCAGGGGGCGTGAGCCAGATGATTTCGCTGCGGATCGGGCGTCAGAACTACAGAAACGTCTGGCTCACGCGGCAGGGGGCGTGAGCCAGATGATTCCGCTGCGAATCGAGCGTCAGAACGACAGAAACGTCTGGCTCGCGCGGCGGGGAGCGTGAGCCAGATGATTCCGCTGCGGATCGGGCGTCAGAACTGCAGAAACGTCTGGCTCAGCGCCCGGGGTCCTCAGAGCAGGGGACGCAGTGGTACCAGCAGGGCCTCGACCACGCGGGCGAGGCCGTGACGGTCCTCCCAGCGCGGGGTGTCGATCCGGACGGCCCGCTGGGCGTCGAGAGCGAAGATCTCCTCCATCCGGGCGGCGAAGTCGCGGTCCACGACCACCACGTTGGACTCGTAGTTGAAGCCCAGGGAGAGGCGGTCGACGTTGGCCGAGCCCACGGTGGACCAGATGCCGTCCACGGTGGCGGTCTTCGCGTGGATCATGCTGGCCCTGTACAGCAGGATCGTGATGCCGGCCTCGAGCATCTTCCCGAAGAAGCCGCGCGAGGCCCAGTCCGCCACGATGTGGTTGGAGTCCTCCGGCACCATCACCTGCACGTCCACCCCGCGCCGGGCCGCGTGCAGCAGCGCCTCGAGGACCTGCTGGTCCGGGATGAAGTACGGCGTGTTGATGAGGATGCGGTGCTGCGCCCGCTGGATGGCGTCGAGGTAGCTCAGCCGGATCGGGTAGACCAGGAGCGGCGGCTGGTTCGCGGCCACGGTGACGCGCGGGTCCCACGTGTCCGGGGGGCGCCAGGACATCTGCTCGCCCGCGCGGTGGTGGGCGTTCCACTTGATGGAGATCGACTGGCCCAGCGCCCACACCGCCGGGCCGCGCTCACGCACGTGGGTGTCCCGCCACAGGCGGGCGTAGTCGTCGCCGATGTTGAAGCCGCCGGCGAAGCCGACCTCGTCGTCCACCACCATGATCTTCGAGTGGTTGAACCCGCTGTGCCGGACCACGCCTCGCCAGATCGGGCGGGCGAAGGCCGGCAGCCGGAACACGTGGATGCGCGGGTCCAGCTGACGGTAGAAGCGGGGCGGGACCACGAGGTTCCCGAACCCGTCGTAGGAGACGTAGACCTCCACGCCGCGCGCGGCCGCCCGGTTGAAGGCGTCCATGAACCGCTGGCCCGTGGGGTCGCCCTTCCAGATGAAGGTCTCGAACTTGATGATCCGCTGCGCTCCGTCGATCGCGGCGATCATCTCCTTGTAGAGGTCCTCACCCGAGGTGAAGATGCGCAGCTCGGAGCCCTCCACGTGGGCGTCGAACACGCCGGGGTTCGGCGCGGGTCGGCGCACTCGGCCGCCGCGCTTGACCATGTCCACGCCGGTGAGCCCGGCGGCGACCGTCAGCGGCAGTCCCACGAGACCGACGCCCGCGGCCACGGCCGCTCCCCGGAGGAGACGACGGACCGGCAGGCGGGACAGGGACGGCAGGGACGGTCGACGCATTCGCTCAGTCTACTCAGGGCCCCGTCAGCGCGGATCGGTCGAGCGGCGCATCTCGGTCCAGGCCGCGCTCACCTCGGAGCGCATGCGCACGAGTTCGATCGCCGTCTCCTGCAGCCTCCGGGCGCTCTCGCTCTCGGGGATGTACTGCCGCACCCGCTGGGCCTGGTCCTCCGCGGAGACGTCCACCATGACGGCGATCGAGTGCGCCACCAGGCGGGACTCCGCCCCGGTGCGTCGGCTCGCGTAGACGCGCAGCGCCACATGCATGGACCGCTCCGTGGTGTTCACCAGGAGGGCCTCCACGCGCACGAGGTCGCCCACGTGGATGTTCCGCACGAAGCGCACACCGCCGCCGAACACCGCGACCACGGATTCATGTCCGGTCCAGCGGGCGGCGCAGACGGCGGCCGCCTCGTCCACCCAGCGCAGGATCGCGCCCGCGTTGATGGTGCCGCCCACGGTGGCCTCCGCGTTGGGGGCCAGGAACGCGAGGGTGCTCATCTCCTCGGGGGCCTCCCCGGGCGCGGGGAACGGCAGTCGGGCCATGCCGCGCTCGACGGCGCGGCGGGCCACGGTGGAGCGGCGGGCCTGTTCGTCGCGCTCGATCTGGCCGGGGGTCGAGGGCTCCCAGACCGGCACGGTCACGGGCACCCCGCCCTCCTCCGCGGCGTAGACCACGAGGGACGAGGTGGCGACCACGGGGTCGCCGTCGTCGTCGCGGATCTCCGGCAGCAGCAGGCGGGTCTGGACGTGCACCTCGGCGCCGTCCGTGTGGACCACGCGCGCCTGCACCACGGCACGGCGGTCCACCGGCACGGGGTGCCGGAACTGAGTGTGCCCCATGTAGCGGGCACGCACGAACGTCCCGGCCCAACTCGCCGCGACGGCGTAGCCGGCCTTCTCGATCCAGGAGATGACGGTGCCGGCGTCCACCAGGCCGGTGGGATGATCGAAGCTGTCCGCCCGGAATTCGAGGGCGAGGGCTCCGGGGGGTCTCATGCCGTCGAACGTATCACCCGAGTCCGGGCCCTGTGCGGCCGGTCACGCCCCGTCCAGGAGTCTGCGGGGAACCTCCCGGCCGCGCCCCAGGCGGGTCCGCGCACGGGGGACAATGGACCCATGACCGCCTTCGACCGTCTCCCCCTGCCCGCGGAGCCCCAGACTCCGCACGACCGCCTGCGCCGCCGCACCGAGGCCGCCGTCGCCGAGCGCGGGGAGGCCGCCGTCGCCGGGCTGGCGGTGCGCCTGATGACCGGCGCGGCCACTCCCGATGACGTCACCTCGGGCGCCGCCCGCGCCCTCACCGGCGACGACGGCGACCTCAGCCCCGCCGCGACCGGCGCCCTGGCCCTGATGCACGCGTGGCACCGCAGCGCGCTGCCCGCCCTGACCGGGGCGCTCACCGCCCCCGAGGCGGACGTCCGCTCGGCGGCCCACCTCGTGCTCGCCTCCCGCGCCGGCTCGCTGCGCCGCGATGCCGCCGTCGACCGCACCCTCGTGGACGCGGTGCGGGCCGGCTGTGCCGACCCGGACCCGGAGGTCCGCGCGTCGGCCGCGTCCGCACTGGGTGCCCTCGCCCGCCCCGAGGACCTCGAGTCCGCCCTGCCCGTGCTCACCGGCATGGTGATGGACGTGGACGCGGACCTGGCCGCGGCCGCCGAGCTGGCCCTCGAGCAGCTCGCGATCCGCCTGGACCGGCCCGGCCTGCGGGTCAGCCTCGAGGGCTGAGGCGACGCCCGTGCAGTGCCCCCACTTCGATGTCGGCGAGTGCCGTTCCTGCCCGCTGATGGGCGTGCCGTACGCCCGGCAGCTCGCGGACAAGCAGGCCGCGGTCCTGGCCGCGCTGGCGGACGCGCTCGATGCGGACACGGTCGTGGCCGAGCCGTTCGCCTCCGCGGAGGCCGGGTTCCGGAACAAGGCGAAGCTCGTGGTCACGGGGTCGGCGGCGGCGCCGCGGCTGGGCATCCTGGACCCGCGGCAGCACCCCCGCCATCACGACGGCGCCGGCGTGGACCTGCGCGACTGCGGCCTGTACGAGGCCGGCATGGAGGGCGTGTTCGAGGCGTGCGCGGCGGCGGTGACGGCGGCCGGGCTGGAGCCCTACGACGTCGCCGCCCGCACGGGCGAGCTGAAGAACGTGATCGTGACGCTCTCCCCCGACCGGGAGGCGATGGTCCGGTTCGTGCTGCGCTCCGCCGACCGGCTGGACGCGCTGCGCGCGGCGGTGCCGGGGCTGCTGGATGACCTCGCGGCGCGCGGGACACCCGCCGCCGTGGTGAGCGCGAACCTGCTGCCCGAGCACGTGGCCCTGCCCGAGGGCGACGAGGAGATCGTGCTCGCCGGCGGGCCGACCCTGCGGATGGAACTGAACGGGATCGGCCTGCGGCTGCGCCCGCAGGGGTTCTTCCAGACGAACACCGCGGTGACCGAGGGGCTGTACGCGACGGCGGCGGCGTGGGTCGCCGAGGGCGGTGTGCCGGCGTCGGCGTGGGACCTGTACTGCGGGGTGGGCGGGTTCGCGTTCCACCTGGCCCGGGCCGGCGTGCGCGACGTGTGGGGCATGGAGTCCTCCGCCGAGGCGGTGGCCGCGGCCCGGGAGACGGCCGCGGAGCTCGGCCTGGCCGACCGGGCGCGCTTCTCCGCCGGCGACGCCACCTCCGCGCTTTCGTTCGAGAAACGGCGGGCTCCGGAGGCGCTTTCGTCCAAGAAACGGCGGCCCCGCCCGGACGCCGTCGTCGTGAATCCGCCCCGGCGGGGCATCGGCGCCGAGCTGGCCGACGCGCTGGAGGACTCGGGTGTGCCCACCGTCCTGTACTCCAGCTGCAACCCGGCGACGCTCGCGCAGGACCTGGCCCGGATGCCGAGCTATCGGGTGGCGCGGGTGCAGGTGTTCGACATGTTCCCCCAGACCCGGCACGCGGAGGTGCTCACGCTGCTGACCCGGCGGTGACGGAAGCCGGGGCGCGTCACCGCGGGCTCCCCGCCCGACGGTTCCGCTTCTTCAACTCGACGAAGACCTGCAGCAGCGTCAGAGCCGATGGCGCGAGCGCGGGTTGCGTGAGCACGAGCGGTTGCGCACGGGTCAACCCGCCACCCTGCAACGGCCGTCCCGAGTCCCACCGGTTGGCCTTGCGCAGACCACCCTCGTTCCACAGCCGCTCGTCCACCTTGAGCGCCACCTTCATCGTGTGCTCCGACTCTGGCGCCACAGCACGGACTTCCTTCACGTCCGCCCAGTCCACGGACCAGTCCCGCGTCCACACCCGTCGCTCATCGAACGTGACATGCCGAGGCCGGAACAGACCCATCGTCGCGGCGGGAAGCACCGCCAACGCCAGCGCCAACCCGATGAACGACGCCACACGCCACACCCCGAACCCGGCCGAGACATCCTCCGGCGGCCGGAAGATCACCCACACGAACACCGCGATGCACACCACGACGATCAGCCACAGGAGCAACCACCGCGCCGGACGCACCCGCGCCTGCACCGGCAGACTCGCCAGGATCTCCTCCCGCGTCGCCTTCTTCCGCAACCGCGTCGGCTTAGCATCCATCACTTGCTCATCATCCAGTTCATGAGCCCTTCGCCCCCCGGCCATCTCCGCCGAGTGTGTCCTGCTCGTTCCCGGGCCACGCTTCCGGCGCGCGGGGGCACACGTCCGCCCCGTCGGCACGACCCTATTCCCGGAACCCACCGCGCCGCAGCGACATCACCGCAGCTGAGAACCGCTGTGATGTCGCTGCGGTGCGGTCGGCCGGAACGACGGCGCGCTCGCTGCGGTGACCATCGCCGCGGCACTCCCCGTGCGGCCCCACTTCCCCGCCCGTAGGCTGGTTCCCATGTCGCAGACGCTCACCCCCGCCGCTCCGCAGGACCTGAACGCCCGCCGTCACCGGCTCCGCCGCTACCGCGCCGTCATCTTCGACATGGACGGGGTCATCACGGACACCGCCGGCGTGCACGCGCAGGCGTGGAAGGAGCTCTTCGACGGGGCGCTGCCCGCCGTGGGCGCGCTGCCCGCCAACGCCGCCGTCGTCGCCGCGGACCCGGACGTGCTGCGTCCCTTCGACGCCGCCGCCGACTACCTGCACCACGTGGACGGGCGCCCCCGCGAGGACGGGGTCCGCACGTTCTTCGCCTCCCGCGGCCTGAGGGTGCCGGAGGCCGACGCCCCCGAGGCGGACGCCGCCCCGGAGCTGACCGTCCTCGCCCTCGCCGAGCGCAAGCAGGGCTACTTCGAGCAGGTCCTCGAGCGCGACGGCGTCCGCGTGTTCCCGGAGGCCCAGGACCTCCTCGAGCGGCTGCGGGCCAAGGGTGTGCCGGTCGCACTGGTCACCAGCTCCAAGAACTCCCGCGCCGTGCTCACGGCCGGCGGCGTGCTGGACTTCTTCCCCGTGATCGTGGACGGGAACACCGCCGTCGAGCGCGGGCTGCCGGGCAAGCCGGACCCGGCGATGTTCTGGGAGGCCGCCCGCGAGCTGGGCGTCGACGTCGCGGACGCGATGGTCCTCGAGGACGCCGTCTCCGGTGTGAAGGCCGCCTCGGACGGCCGCTTCGGCCTCGTGATCGGCGTGGACCGCGAACCCGAGCTCGGCAAGGGCCGACTCAAGGCGGCCGGCGCCCACCTGGTGGTCCAGGACTACGGGACCCTGCATCTGGAGGACCGCACCACCACCCCGTTCGACCCCGCGTGGGTGCTGCGCTGGGACCGCTTCGACCCGGCCTCCGAGGGCACGCGCGAGGTGCTGTGCACCCTGGCCAACGGGTACTGGGGCACCCGCGGCGCCGTGCCCGGCACGCGCATCTCCTCCGTCCACTACCCCGGCACCTACATGGCCGGGGTGTTCAACCGGCTGACCTCGATGGTCCAGGGCCGGGTCGTGGAGACCGAGCACATGGTCAACATCCAGGACTGGACCCCGCTCGTGGTGACCCCGCGCCACGGCCGCCCGCTGCTGCCCGGCGAGGAGAACCTCGTGGAGTACGGCCAGGAGATGGACCTGCGCCGCGGCGTGCTCTCCCGCACCATGACCTTCGAGGACGAGCAGGGCCGGCGCACCACGCTCCACACCCGGCAGTTCACCTCGCTGGCCAACCGGCACCTCGCCGCGATCGAGCTGACCGTGGTGGCGGAGAACTGGTCCGGGGACCTCACGGTGCGCTCGAAGATCGAGGGCCGCGTGGCCAACCTCAACGTCTCCGACGACCGCACCCTCGCCAACCAGCACCTCGAGCCGGTCCAGGCCCGGGAGATCGACGGCGAGACCGTCCTGCTCGAGACCGCCACCAACCAGTCCGGCATCCACGTGGCCGTGGCCACCCGCACCCGCCAGGTGGCGCCGGTGGGCCACCACGAGCCCATCCGCCGCCCCGTGGACGGCTCGGACCTGGTGGTCGGCCAGGACATCCTCCTCCACGTGGACGAGGGCGTGCCGCTCGTGCTGGAGAAGATCGCCGCCGTCGCCACGAGCCACGACCACGCCAACGCCTCCGTGTGGGAGTCGGCGGTGAAGGACGTCCAGCGCGCCCAGAACTTCCGCAACCTGCTGACCCTGCACGAGCAGCGCTGGGGCACCAACTGGGACCGGTTCTCCGTGCGCATCGACCTGGCCGAGCCGTACCGGCATCAGCGCCGCTCCACGGCGGCGGAGGCCGGCGGCGAATACGCGCCGCCCGTCGTCGACGCCGGCCACTCGGCCCCGGTGGGGTCCGCGGTCCCGATGGGCAAGGACGGCGCGTCGCTGCGCCAGCAGCTCGCCCTGAACCTGCACACGTTCCACGTGCTCCAGACGGCCTACGGCCGCCGCCGGGACCTGGACGCCTCCGTGGGGGCACGCGGCCTGCACGGCGAGGGCTACCGCGGCCACATCTTCTGGGACGAGATCTACGTCTACCCGATGCTCACGCTGCGCCGCCCCGAGATCACCCGGGGCCTGCTGATGTACCGCTACCGGCGTCTCAACGAGGCCCGCGCCAACGCCCAGGCCGCGGGCTGGGCCGGCGCCATGTACCCGTGGCAGTCCGGCGCGGACGGCTCCGAGGAGACGCCCACCGAGCTGTGGAACCCGCGCTCGCGCATGTGGATGCCGGACAACTCCCACAACCAGCGGCACGTCTCCCTGGACATCGCCTACTCGGTGCTGCGGTACATCGAGATCACGAAGGACACGTCCTTCATCTCGGACTACGGCGCGGAGATGCTCGTGGAGATCTCCCGGTTCTTCATGTCCATGACCCTGCACAACGCCGTCACGGACCGCTACGAGATCCACGGCGTCATGGGCCCGGACGAGTTCCACGACGGCTATCCCGAGACCCCCGGCTCCGGCCTGCGCAACAACGCGTACACGAACGTGCTGACCTCGTGGGTGCTCGCGGAGACCGCCCGCCTGGTCCGCTGGCTGGACACGATCGACGACGGCCTGCCCGAGCTCATGGAGATCTCCGAGGAGGAGATCGAGCGCTGGGAGGAGGTCAGCACCCGCCTGACCGTGCCGTTCTTCGAGGAGGGCGAGGAGGCCGGCATCCTCGCCCAGTTCGAGGGCTACCAGGACCTGCTCGAGTTCGACTGGGAGGCCTACCGCGCCAAGTACGGGAACATCGGCCGCATGGACCTGATCCTGCAGGCCGAGGGCGACGCCACCAACCGGTACAAGCTCTCCAAGCAGGCCGACACCCTCATGCTCGGCTACCTGTTCTCCGCCGAGGAGCTGGACCGGATCCTGCGCCGCATGGGCTACGAGCTGCCGCAGGAGGCGTTCGAGCGGATGGTCACGTACTACGAGGCCCGCTCGACGCACGGCTCCACGCTCTCCCGTCTGGTGCACGCGTGGGTGGCGGCCCGCACGGACCCGGACCGGTCGTGGGACCTGTTCACGGAGGCCCTCGAGTCGGACCTCTCGGACACGCAGGGCGGCACCACCAAGGAGGGCATCCACCTGGGCCTGATGGCGGGCACCGTGGACACGGTGATCCGCTGCTACGCGGGCCTCGAGACGCGCGACGACGTCGTCCGGCTGCACCCCCGCATGCCCGCCCAGCTGCCCGGCGCCCGGTTCACCATCCGGTTCCGCCAGCAGCCCGTGGTCATCCACATGACCCAGCGGGAGGTGACGGTGTCCGCGGGCGAGGGCATGTGGCACGACGTGCCGATGATCATCGCCGGCCGCGAGCACACCCTGTCCCCCGGCGAGAAGCTGACGGTCCCGCTGGGCTGAGGGCCGCCGTCGTCGGCCACCCCACCCCGTCCCTTTGGGGGCGAAAGTGGGCGGTATCCCGCGCGGATACCGCCCACTTTCGCCCCCGGACGCGGGAGGACGCGGGAGGACGCGGCTGCCGCCCCGGCTCAGCGCAGCGGCAGCTCGGCGCGGACCACCCAGCAGCCGCCCAGCGGGCCGGCCGTGAGGGTGCCGCCGAACACGGCCACGCGCTCGCGCATGCCGGCCAGGCCGAAGCCGCTGGCCATCGCGACCACCACGCGGTCGCGGCGGGGCTCGCCCTCGTCCATGGGGCTGGCGATGCACAGCACGAGGCGGTCCGCGCCCTCGAGCTGCGAGGTCAGGCGCACCGTGCCGCGGCGCGGGGCGTGCTTGAGGATGTTCGTCACCGACTCCTGCACCACACGCAGCACGGTCAGCTCCAGGGAGCGCGGCAGCTCGTCCAGCTCGGTCAGCGAGCGCTCGACCGCGAACCCGGCCGCGTGCAGCTGGGCCTCGAACTCGTCGAGGCGGGCCGGCAGGTCCACGACGGCGTCCCCCTCCGCCGTCTGCGCGTTGCGGGAGGAGCCGCGCAGCGCGGTGAGCATGCGGCGCAGGTCCACGAGGGACTGCCGGGCGGCCTCCTCGATGGCCTTCTCCGCGGCGGCCCGTTTGTCCGGGTCCCTCTGGGTGGGCAGCATGGCGGCCTGCATCGAGATCACGGTGAGCCCGTGCGCGACGACGTCGTGCAGCTCCGCCGCGATCCGCTGCCGCTCGGCCTCCGCGGCGCAGGCGGCGGCCTCCTCGGCCCGGCGCAGGGCCGCCTCGCGGTCCCGGGCCCGATGCCGGGATCGGCGGATCATGAAGGCCGGCACCGCCACGCACAGCGCGACGATGAGCGTGATGACCATGACGCCCTTGAGGCAGTCCTCGTCCGCCCACGTGCCGTCGGTGAGGACCTCGCCCGCGACGGTGAGCAGGATGAGGGCGCCCAGGGCGAACCAGACGAACACCCGGTGCGAGTACCGCGTCACCATGGCCGCGCCCAGGACGACCCCGCCACTGAACGCCTGCGGGGTGAGGTGCGCGTGGTCCGCCTCCACGAGGCCCACCAGACCGAACGTGCACCCGAGCAGCACGAACACCGCCGCGAGGGTGGGCTGCCACCCGAACAGCAGCGTGACCAGCACGCTCGCCAGGAACAGGACCCAGCGCAGGAGCGGCTCCCGCCCCTCACCCGTCAGCCCGCCGTCCTCCTCGAGGATGCCCGCGAGTTCGGGGTCGGCGCTCAGCCCGGCGGCCACCGTGGGCCCCAGCATCAGGGTGAGGATCTCCCCCAGCACCATGAGCCCGACGATCACGTAGAGGACGATCCGCGTGTGCCGGGAGACGGGTTCCGTGCGCAGGATCGCCGGCAGGCGGGAGCCCAGGGGAGACTCGGCAGGCGGGGGCGACGTCGCCGTCGTCGTCCGAGCCGGGGCGGGCGCCGCGATGCTCATCCGATGTCCACGAGGCCCGCGCGGGCGGCGCGGATGAGGATCTGCACGCGGTCACGGACCTGCCACTTGTCCAGGACCTTGCCGATGTGGGACTTCACCGTGGCCTCCGCGAGGAACAGGGCGCCGGCGATCTCCGCGTTGGAGGCGCCCTTGGCGAGCTCGCGGACCACGTCCAGCTCGCGCTCGGTGAGGCGCTCGTGCGGGGCGAGGGGCTCGGCCGGGCAGGGGGCGGTGTGCTCGGGGGCCGCGGTGACGGCCTCCACCAGGTCCGCGGCCACGCGGGCGGAGAACACGGCGTCCCCGGCATGGACGCGGCGGATGGCGTCCACCACCTCGGCCGGCGGGGCGTCCTTCACGAGGTAGCCGGCGGCGCCGGCGCGCAGGGCGGGCACGAGGTACTGCTCGGAGGAGAAGGTGGTGATCGCCAGGACGCGCACGCCGGGGGCCTCGGCGGAGATGCGCGCGGTGGCCTCGACGCCGTCCATGCGGGGCATCTGCATGTCCATCAGCACGACGTCGGGGGCCAGCGTGCGGGCCGCCTCGAGGGCCTGGACCCCGTCCTCGGCGGAGCCGACCACCTCGAGGTCCTCGGCCTGGGCCACGAAGTGCTCGAGGGCGGTGCGCATCAACGCCTGGTCGTCGGCCACGACTACTCGGATCATGGCGCCCAGCCTAGGAGGCGCACAGGCCGCCGCGCGTCCACCGAAGGTCGACGTCGGCCCCCGCCTCGGGGCGGACCGGGCCGGCTCCCGCGCCCGGCCGGCCACCGCAGTCCCGGCGCCTCCGTGGGCAGAACCCACAACCCCATCGCCTCCGTGGGCAGAACCCACAACCCCATCGCCTCCGTGGGCAGAACCCACAACCCCGTCGCCTCCGTGGGCAGAAGAGAGGGCACTTCTGCCCACGGAACGCTCTGGCCTGCCGCTTCCGCCCACGGAACCGGGCCGCCCCACCCGGGCCCCGCTCCACCCCCCGCGCGTCACCGCGGCAGCAGGAACCAGCCCATCACGGCCATGCCGAGGATCCCGGCGAGCATGGCCGGCAGCAGCACCACGAACAGGTTCCGCCGCGTCACGGCCCAGCCGGGCATCTGCGGCGACTGCGCCCCCGCGGCCATGCCGTGGGCCACCTGGATGCGAGCGGGCCCGGCGACGATGCCCCAGCCCGCGGCCGCGTTGTGCAGGCCGTTGGACCAGGGCGGGGGGACGCCCAGGGCGGCGCCTGTGTCCATCTGCAGGGGGCCGATCAGGGCCATGGCCCCGGTGTTCGAGGCCGTGATGAAGCCTGCGAACGCACCGAGGAACGGCATCGCCACCAGGTAGGACTCCCCCATCCCGCTGAGCGCGCCCGCGAGCGCCTGCGAGACCCCGCCGGCGGAGAGGATGAGCCCGAACGCCACGTAGAGCGCGTTGGGGATGGCGGTGCCCACCCACAGCTTCCCGGCCTCGCGGGGGACGCGGCGGCGGGCGGCGGCGTCGAGGTGGAGCAGCTGCACGCCCACGCCCACCGCCACGAACGCCCACAGCGCCGGCGTCCCCACGAGGGCCGCCGCCCCCTCGAGCCCGAACGCGCCCTTCACGGTGGTGCCCAGCACGGTGCCGGCCATGAGCGTCAGGTACGGCACCACGTCCCGCCCCGGCCCGGGCAGCAGCCGGCCGCCGCGGATCACGAGCAGCCAGGCCACGGTGAGCACGAACGTGGCGACGGCGCCCGCCGGCGCGGTGCCGACCACGAGGTTCGCCCCCAGGATCAGCGCCCACTGGGCGACCCCGGAGAGCACGGCGACGCCGAGCCAGGGCAGTGTCCGGGCCGGGCCGACGTCGACTCGCATGCCGCGCGCCCCGCGCAGCAGCAGCACCGTGGCCACGCCCGCCACCAGGCAGGCCGGCAGGTTGAACACCGCGGCGGTGACCCCGATCTCCCGGAAGTCCAGGCCGAACAGGCGGGCGCCCATGAGCGTGCCCGGCGCCATGGACCCCCACGGGCCGATGGTGAGCGCGAGGACGGAGATCAGCGCGGACCGGAACGCCGTGTAGCCCAGACCCAGCAGCAGCGGCACACCCACGATCAGGGAGACGCCGAACCCGGTCACGGTCTCGAGGAACGGGATGACGCCGTGCACCATGAGCAGCGCGGTCGCGATCGTGGGGCCGTTGCCCGCCGACAGCCACGCGGCCAGGCGCGCGTGCCCGCCCGAGTACTCCATGACGCGGGACAGGGTGATACCGCCAGCGATGATCGCCAGGATCTCGAGCAGCGTGGGCACGCCGGCGCCGATCGCGCCGCCCAGGTCGCCCGGGGCCACGCCGAAGGCCGTGAGGGCCAGCAGCACGGCCACGGCCGTCCCGGCGGCCGGGGCCACCCACGCGGGCAGCCGGGTGAGCAGCAGCACGAGGGTGAGCAGGATGGGTGAGAGCGCGAGCAGCACCTCCACGGCGCACCCCCTCTCCTCGTGTACTGCGCCCCACTGTAGGCGCGGGGTGGGGCCGACACCCCTCCCCTTTACTCTGGGGGTCATGACGCAGCCATCCCACCCCGACGACGTCACCCGCGCCCGCCTGATCCCGCCCGTGCCCGTGGCGGTGGCCCCGATGGCCGGCGGCCCCTCGACCCCGGAGCTGGTGGCCGCCGTCGTCGGCGCAGGCGGCGGCGGGTTTCTCGCCGGCGGCATGCGGACGGCCGCGCAGATGCGCGCGCAGGTGGACGCGCTGCGCGCGCTGCTGGGCGCGGAGGGGCCGGACCGCTGGGGCGTGAACCTGTTCGTGCCGGACGCGGTGAACACGGCCATCCCGGACGCGGCGCGCACGGAGGCGGCACGGTCGGCGCGGACGGCGGCCGTCGCCGCGTACCGGGCGGGCCTGACGGCCGACGGCGCCGCCGGCCTGCCCACCGCCGCGGACGTCGTCCCGGACCCGGACGCCGAACGGGCCGACTTCGACGCCCTGCTCACCGCCGCCGAGGAGCAGGCGTGGCCGCTGGTCTCCTTCACGTTCGGCCTGCCGGCCGCCGACGTGTTCGCCCGGCTCGCCGCCGCGGGTATCCCGGCCGGAGCCACCGTGACGGACGCGACCGAGGCGCGGGCCGCCCTCGACCACGGGGCCGCGTTCCTCGTGGTGCAGGGCCACCGCGCCGGCGGGCACCGGGGCACGTCGGACCCGGCCGCGGAGCCGACCCGCGCCGAGATGCCGACGGTGCTGGCGGCGGTGCGCGACGTCGTCGGGACGGGGGCCGCGAGCGCCATGCCCGTGGTGGCCGCCGGCGGCGTGGGCACCGCCGAGGACGTGCGCGCCCTGCTCACCGCCGGCGCGGACGCCGTCGCGGCCGGCACCGCGTTCCTCCTCACCCCGGAGGCGGGCACCTCGGCGGCGCACCGGGCCGCCGTCGCGGCGTGTGCGGCCGGGACACGCTTCTCCGCCGACGACGGCCGGGCCCGCACCGCCCTGACCCGCGCCTACACGGGGCGGTGGGCGCGGTCGCTGGCCACCGCGTTCATGGCGGAGCACCCGGACGCCCCCGCCGCGTACCCCGAGGTCAACGTCCTGACGAAGGGGCTGCGCGCCGCCGCCGCGGCCGTCGGCGACCTCGAACGCGTCCACCTGTGGGCCGGCACCGAGGCGCACCGGGTCCGTGAGGCGCCGGCCGCCGACGTCCTCGCCTCCCTCACGCCCTGAGGACCGCCCCGGATCATCCCGCGGGCTGACGCCGGCCCCTCCGCCTGCGGCCTAGGCTGGCCCGCGTGAACCCCCTGCGCCGCCTCGACCAGTGGACGCGCCTGCACCCCGTGCGCACGGACGTGATGGCCGCCGCAGCCCTGTTCACCGTACTCGTGGCGCTCCCGTGGATCGCGCTCGGGCCGATGGTCGCCCCGGACCCCCAGGGCCGGCAGACGGCCGTCTCCCTCCTGGCCGGGGCCGGCATGGTCCTGCCGTGGGCCGTGCGTCGGGTGCGCCCGGTGGCCTCGGCCGCCGTCGTGACGGCCGCGGCCGTCCTGCACCTGCTCGCCGGGCCCGAGTTCAGCCTGTCCCTGCTGATGGTGCCGCTCACCGTCTACAACCTCGCTGCGAACGCGCCCCGGAGCGTCTCCGTGGCCGGGCTCCTCCTGGGGCTGGTCGGCGGCGTGGCCAACGGGGTGAAGGTGTGGCTGTTCCCGGCGCAGTTCGTCACCCCCGACGGCCTCACCGTCCGCTCCCCCGCGGAGCCGCTGGCCATGGTCATCATGGCGATCGGCTGCGGGCTCATGGTGCTCACCGCGTGGGCGTTCGGCGACGTCGTGCGCAACCGCCGCCTCACCGTGCGCGCCCTCGAGGACCGCGCCCACCGCCTCGAGGTGCAGTCCCGGCAGGAGCGCGAGCTCGCCGCCGCCGACGAGCGCAGCCACATCGCCCGGGAGATGCACGACATCGTCGCCCACTCCCTGCAGGTGATCATCTCCCAGGCCGACGGCGCCCGGTACGCCGCCGCCGCCAAGCCCGCGCTCGCGGTCACCGCGCTCGAGACCATCGGCCAGACCGGCCGTTCCGCGCTCGCGGACATGCGCCAGCTGCTCGGCGTGCTCCGCGAGACCGGCGAGACCGTGGCCGGGGTGCCCGGCGTGACCGACGACGACGCCCGGCGACCCGCCGCCGACGTCGTCGCCTCCCCCGACGGCCGCGGCACCCGCCTGCCCCCGGGCCGCCGGCCCCAGCCGCGACTCGCGGACCTGCCCGCCCTCGTGGAGACGATGCGCCTGTCCGGGCTCGAGGTGTCCCTGCTGGAGACCGGCACACCCCGCCGCACGCTGCCGGCGGGTGGGGAGCTGGCGGCGTACCGGATCGTGCAGGAGGCGCTCACCAACACGCTGCGCCACGGCGGGCCGGACGCGGACGCCTTCGTCACGCTCGCCTGGACGGCGCACGGCCTGGACCTGCAGATCGACGACGACGGCTGCGGCGCCGCCGCCGACCCCGCCACCCGGGGCAGCGGCCAGGGTCTGCGGGGGGCCGCCGAGCGGACGGCCCTGTTCGGCGGGACGCTCGAGACGGGGCCGCGCGTCGGGGCCGGGTACCGCGTGTCCGCCCACCTGCCGTACTCGGCGGTGTGAGGGGTGGCCGCCCCCGTCTCGCCCGCTCACCCCGCCCGACTTGAGAGGATGACCCCATGAGCTCTGAGGAGACCGTCCCCGTCCGCGTGGCCCTGGTGGACGACCAGGCACTGATCCGCTCCGGGCTGGCCATGCTCGTGGACTCGCAGCCGGACCTGACGGTCGTGGCGGAGGCGGGCAGCGGGCGCGAGGCGGTGGCGTCGGTGTCCGTGGCGGGCGCCGACGTCGTGCTGATGGACGTGCGCATGCCGGAGATGGACGGCATCGAGGCCACCCGGACGCTGCTGCAGCGCCCGGACGCCCCGCGCGTCGTGGTGCTGACCACCTTCGACCTGGACGAGTACGCGTTCGACGCGATCGAGGCCGGGGCCAGCGGGTTCCTGCTCAAGGACGCGCCGCCGGAGGAGCTGCTCGCCGCGATCCGCACGGTGCACCGCGGCGACGCCGTGATCGCCCCCTCCACGACGCGGCGGCTCATGGCCCACATGGCGCCGCGCCTGCGCTCGGACCACGCCCGCACCGCCGAGTGCGAGCACGAGCAGGCCGCCGTGGAGTCCCTCACCCCCCGCGAGCGCGAGGTGCTGGTGCTCATGGCGCAGGGCGCCGCGAATCTGGAGATCGCCGCCGAGCTCGTGCTCTCCGAGGCCACGGTGAAGACGCACGTGGGCCGGGTGCTGGCCAAGCTCGGCGCCCGCGACCGCGTGCAGGCCGTGCTCATCGCCCACCGCGCGGGCCTCGTGCAGTTCTGACCCGCCGTTCCGTCCCCTCGCTCCCGCTCCACTCCAGCCCCTGCCTCAGCCCCTCCCCCCTGCCCCACCCCTCGTCGAGGCCCGCGGACACGCCGCTACGCCGACGTCGTAGCGGCGTGTCCGCGGGCCTCGACGGTCGGCCTGGGCGGCGGGGCCCCTCCCTGACTCTCCCCCCAGGCACCTGCCAGCACAATCACAGGTCATACCTGGGTATGAGTCGAGCGCCCCGAGGTTCATCCTCATGGCCCTGCCGGTGCGCCCACCCGCTCCCCGATGCTGGACGCAGGCCCCGCAGCGGGTCCGCCGCCGGGGTGCACACGCCGACGGCCGCCCCCGGCCCGACGCGCACTGGAGGAGAGGCACCATGACCGGCAGCATCCTGGACCACCCCACCCCGACGACGTCCCGCGGCTCCGACCCAACCGCCGAGCAGGCGCAGCGGGACAGCGAATGCGTGGCCTTCTTCGTCGCGCTGGTGACGGCCGCCGTCGTGATGCTGGGCCTGAGCCTGTTCACGGGGGTCGAGGGGCTGCTCCGCCTGGCGCTCACCGCGGGCGCCGGCCTGTTCGCCGGCGCCGTCGCGTGGGCCACCGCCCGCCCCGTCCTGGAGGACGACGCCTCCGGCGACTGACCGTGCCGCGCCCTCAGGGCCGCAGGCCGCGCAGGTACGTGCCCAGCAGCCAGGTTTGCTGGTCCGGGCCGTGGCCCGGCAGCGCGCACTCCGGCGACCGGGTGACCATGAGCAGGCCGAACAGGTAGTCCGCCCCGGTCACGTCCGGGCCCACGAGCCCGGCCCGCCGCGCCTCGGCCACCACCTGGTCCGCGAGCTCGAGGATCACACGCTCGGCCTCGGCGATGAGGGCCTCGGGCGGCCGGTCGGCGGGGTCGAAGTCGTCCCGGGCCGCCGCGAGCGAGGCCAGGTTCACGGCCCCCAGGTCCTCGGCGAGCCGCCGCCACCGCGCCTCGGTCCCGCCGTCGTGCCCGTCCCCGACCGCCCCGTCGAGGAAGGCCTGCAGGATCCCCCCGGTGCGGGCCACGACGTCCTCGAGCACGGCGTCCAGCAGATCCCGACGCGTGGGGAAGCGCCGGTACAGCGTCCCCACGCCGACCCCGGCCTCCTGCGCCACCCCGCGCAGGGACATCGCCGCCCCCTGGGTGGCGATGAGACGGCCGGCAGCCGCCAGCAGGTCCTGGCGGTTGGCGCGGGCGTCGGCTCTCATGTCCCCATCATCCCACCCTGCCCCGCTCCGCCCGGCGGCGGGGACCTGACGCCCTCGGGTCCCCGCCTCGCCGGCCCGCCTCATCCCCGGGCATGACCCGCCGCCCGCGGAGGTGGTCCCCTCCTCCGATCCGCCCCGCCGCGTCCGCACGGAAGAGTGGGTTCCATGGACACCCCACGCACCTCGCACCCCGCCTCCTCCACGACCCCCGGCCCCGTCACGCCGGGGCCGGGCACGCCGTCGTCGTCCGCCACCACGACGACGGCGCCCGCCGTCTGCGCCCGCGGCCTCACCCGCGCCTACGGGCGCGGTGACGCGCAGGTGCACGCCCTGCGCGGGGTGGACGTGGACTTCGCCTCGGGCGCGTTCACCGCGATCATGGGGCCCTCGGGCTCGGGCAAGTCGACGCTCATGCACTGCCTGGCCGGGCTGGACGCGCCGACCTCGGGCTCCGTGCGGATCGGCGGCACCGAGATCACCGGGCTGGACGACACCGCCCTGACCCGCCTGCGCCGCGACCGCGTGGGCTTCGTGTTCCAGGCCTTCAACCTCGTGCCCACGCTCACGGCCGAGCAGAACATCGTGCTGCCGCTAGAGCTGGCCGGCCGCACCCCGGACCGCGCGTGGCTGGACGAGATCACCCGCACCCTGGGCCTCGCGGACCGGCTGGGCCACCGCCCGCACGAGCTCTCGGGCGGTCAGCAGCAGCGCGTCGCCGTCGCCCGTGCCCTGCTCACCCGACCGGACGTCGTGTTCGGGGACGAGCCCACCGGCAACCTGGACACCGCCACCTCCGCCGAGGTGCTCGGCCTGCTGCGCCGGTCCGCGCGGGAGATGGGCCAGACCGTCATCATGGTCACCCACGACCCCGTGGCCGCCTCCGCCGCCGACCGCGTCGTGCTGCTCGCGGACGGCCGGCTGGCCGGCGAGCTCGTGGACCCCACGGTCGAGTCCGTCACCGCGGCCCTGACCGCCCTGTCCGCCCCGGCCGAGGGCGGGGTGCGCTGATCATGTGGACCGTCGCCCGCTCCCAGCTGCGCACCCAGCCGCGCCGCTATGTCTCCCTGGTGCTGGCCATCCTGATCGGCACCCTGTTCCTCGCGGCCTCCTTCCTCGTCTCCTCGACGGCGCAGGCCACCCTGCGCGCCACGCTCGGCAGCACCTACGCCGGCGCCGACCTCGTGGTCCTGCCGGGCGGGTCCGAGGACGTGTCCGACCTCGCCGGCACCTCCGCCGAGCCCGGCCCGCTGGCCCGCCTGGACGGCGTCGAGGAGGCGTACGCCCTACGGATGGCGTGGGCGACGGCCCGCGCCGCGGACGCCGAGTTCGGCACCACGGTGATGCCCCTGCCCCGCGACCCGGCCCTGGCAGGCCTGACCGTGACCGCCGGCGCCCTGCCCGCCGCCGACGACGCCCGCGGCGTCACCCTCGACGCGCAGACCGCGGACCGGCACGGAGTGACCGTGGGCGACGTCGTCACGCTGGCGAGCGAGTCCGGGCCCGCCCCGGCCACCACGCCGGTGGACGCCGTGGTGACGGGCCTGACCCAGCCCTCCCCCGACCCGATGCTCTCCGGGCAGGCACAGGTGTGGGCCTCACCCGCGGCGCTGACCGCGGTGCAGGGCCAGGACGGGGAGGCCGGGTTCACCCCCCACCTGCTGCTGCGCCTGGCCGACGGGGCGGACATCCCCGCCGTCGCCGCGGCCGCCCGCGCCGAGGCCACCGCGGCCGGGGTGGACGTCGACGTCGCGACCCCGGACGAGGCCGTGCGCTCGGCGGTGACGCAGCTGAGCGGCGGCACCGACCTGCTGGGCTGGGTGCTCGGCGGCTTCGCGGCGCTGGCCCTGCTGGTGACCGCGCTCGTCATCGCGAACACCTTCCAGGTGCTCGTGGCCCAGCGCACCCGTGACCTCGCGCTGCTGCGCACCATCGGCTCGACGACGGCCCAGGTGCGGGCCTCCGTGCTGACCGAGGCCGCCGTCGTGGGCGTGGTGGGCTCCGTGCTGGGCGCCGGTCTCGCCGTGGCGATCGTGGCCGGCGTGGCCGCGGCCGCCCGCGCGATGCTGGACCTGCCGTTCCTCACGTTCGGGTTGCACCCGGCAGGGCTCGCCGTGTCGGTGGCCGTGGGCGTGGCGGTGACGGTCCTGGCCGCGCTGGCCCCCGCGGTGGCCGCGACGCGCGTCGCCCCGCTCGAGGCCCTGAGGCCCAAGGACGAGGTGACCGCCGCATCGCGCGGCGGCCGGGTCCGCACGGCGATCGGGCTGGTGCTGGCCGTCGGCGGCACCGCGCTCATGCTGGGGGGCGTGTCCACGCGGGAGCCGGTCTCGGCGATCGGCGGCGGCGCGCTGTCCTTCGTGGGCGTGCTGCTGCTGGCGCGGCTGTTCGTGCCCGCCGCGGTGCGGGGGGCGGCGGTGCTGGCCCGTCCGGCCGGCGTCCCCGGTCGTCTGGCCGGGCTGAACGCGGTGCGCCATCGGTCCCGGACCGCCGCCACCGCCGCGGCCCTGCTCGTGGGCACCACCCTCGTGGCGCTGTTCCTCACCGGCGGGCGCACCGCCCAGGAGCAGACGGCCCTCGCCCTGGACACCGCCTATCCGGTGGACCTGGTGGTGCAGCTGC
The DNA here is from genome assembly GCF_003315015.1 of Micrococcus sp. KT16. Classification (NCBI taxonomy): domain Bacteria; kingdom Bacillati; phylum Actinomycetota; class Actinomycetes; order Micrococcales; family Micrococcaceae; genus Micrococcus; species Micrococcus sp. KT16. The sequence continues at coordinate 59,573 of NZ_QNRG01000007.1, forward strand.
CCGCCGACGCGGACCCGGCCCGTGCGGCCGAGGCCGTCGCCGCGACGGAGGACGTGCAGGCGGTGGCCCTGGCCACCCCGGTAGGCGCCACGGAGAACGGGTCCCCTGTGCTGGCGACGCCGGCCGCGGACCTGCGCGCCGTCGTCGCGCGCCTGCCCGAGGGCGTGACCGGCCTCGGCGACCCCGGCACGGCGCTCGTGCCCGACTGGGTCGAGGCGGATCCGGTCCGCGCGGAGGTGGCGGGGGCCGAGCGGACGTTCGTCCCGGTGCGCGCGGGCTCGCTGAGCTCCGGCGTGTACGTGGCGGCCGAGCCGCTGCGCGAGGCCGGGTGGGACGGGGCCGCGGACGCCGCCGTGCCGGGCCAGCTGCTCGTCGCGCTCGACCCCGGTGTCCCCGTCGACCGCCTGCAGGGCCTGAGCGAGGACGTGACCCGGGCCGCGGGCGCCGGGGCGGCCGTGATCGACGGCGGGGCCGGCGAGCGCGCGCTCTACGCCCGAATCATCGACGCGATGCTCGGGATCGTGGTGGCGCTGCTGGCGGTGTCCGTGCTGATCGCGCTGATCGGCGTGGCGAACACGCTGAGCCTGTCCGTGATCGAGCGGACGCGCGAGAACGCGCTGCTGCGGGCCCTCGGCCTGACGCGAGGCGGACTGCGCGGGGCGATCGCGATCGAGGCCGTGCTGATCGCCACCGTGGCCGCCGTGCTGGGCTGCGCCCTCGGGGTGTTCTACGGCTGGGCGGGGGCGCAGCTGGTCCTCGCCGACCTCTCCGCGACCGCGGGCGCCGGGACCGCGGTGCGCCCGGCCGTGCCGTGGCTCGAGCTCGTGCTGGTGGTGGCCGTGGCGGCGCTGGCCGGCCTGGCGGCGTCGCTGCTGCCCGCGCGTCGGGCGGCCCGGCTGAGCCCCGTGGCGGGCCTGGCCGCGGTGTGAGCGGGCCTGGCCGCGGTGTGAGCGGGCCTGGCCGCGGTGTGAGCGGGCCTGGCCGCGGTGTGAGCGGGCGGGCCGCGGTGTGAGCGGGCCGCGCCACGGCCCTCACTCGCGCGCTGCCCGGCGGCCGGCGTCGTCGTCGACCGTCCGGAATCGTCTGCAGAACTGACCCTTCTGGGGGTCCGATCCCGCCTCGGAGGGGTCAGTTCCGCAGACGATTCGCCGGGGCCGAGCCGGGGGCGCCCGCGGCCCTGCGGCCGTCGGAACGGCGGTAGGCCATCGCGAGCACGGCCCCGGAGAGGTTATGCCAGATCGAGAACACGGCGCCCGGCAGGGCCGCCGCCGGCGAGATGTACTGCGCGGCGAGGCCCGCGGCCAGGCCCGAGTTCTGCATGCCGACCTCGATCGAGACCGTGCGCGCCACGGGCGTGGGCAGCCGGAACAGCTTCGCCGCGCCGTAGCCGAGCAGGTAGCCGAGCCCGTTGTGCAGCACCACCGCTGCGAACACCAGCAGGCCCGCCGACAGCACGCGGGAGGCGCTGTTGCCGACGACGGCGGCCACCACCAGCGCGATGAACACCACCGAGACCCACGGCAGGGCGGGCAGCACGCGGTCGACGACGCGGCGCAGCAGCAGGCGCACGACGAGTCCGCCCAGGACCGGCAGGAGCACGATGTTCACGATGGACTTGGCCATGGCGCCGCCGTCGACGGCCATGTACTGGCCGGCCAGCCACAGGGTGAGCAGCGGCGTGAGTAGCGGAGCCAGGAGCGTGGACACGGAGGTCATGGCCACGGAGAGGGCTGTGTCGGCGCGGGCGAGATAGCTGACCACGTTCGAGGACGTGCCGCCCGGGGTCGAGCCCACGAGGATCACGCCCGCCGCGAGCTCGGGCGGCAGCTGGAGCACGACGGCGACGCCGAGCCCCAGCAGCGGCATGATCGCGTACTGCGCCACCACGCCCAGCAGCACGGGCAGCGGCCGGCGGGCGACGAGGCCGAAGTCCGGAAGGGTCAGCGTCAGGCCCATGCCGAACATGATGATCCCGAGGAACAGGTTCACCTGGGGCAGCAGCGTCTTCGCGGCGGTCGGGGCGAGGAAGCCCACGAGCGCGGCGGCGAGCACCAGCAGCGGGAAGACGGTGACGGCGATGCGCGCGGAGCGGTCTTCCGCGCGGCGGGCGTCGGTGGGGGCGGGATCCGGTGCGGTCATCCCGTCATGGTAAGAGCGGGGCCGCGGTGCGTCGTCGCGTGACGCGGCGCCGTCGTCGGCCTTCCGGAATCTTCTGCGCCCCTGACCCTTCTGGACGTCCGCTCCCGCCCCAGAAGGGTCAGTTCCGCAGACGATCCTCCGCGCCACCGGCGTCGAGACCGCCACGCTCCGCGATCGCGGCCCGCACCAGCCCCGCCGTCTCGACGAATCCCCGCCACCGGTCCGTCCCCGCCACCCGGATGTTGAGCCAGCCCTGACGCAGGAACACCGCGTCCCGGCGGGTGTCCTTGCCGACCTGCGCGGCGCCGTCGTGGGTCTTGCCCTCGTAGTGGATCGCGATCCGCCACCGCCGGTAGCCGAGGTCCGCGCTGGCGGGGTGCCACAGCGAGTAGTCCGGGTCCCAGAGCTCGATCTGCAGGTCCGGCTCGGGCAGCCCCGCGGCCATCAGCGCCAGGCGCAGTTCGGTCTCGGCCGGGGAGTCGGAACCGGTGCGCACGAGCGCGAGCGCCTCCCGCGCCCGCACGATCCCGGCCTCGCCGGTGTGCCGCTCGAGCGCGGCGCCGAGCTCCCGGCGGGTGGCCAGCGCGACCTTCCCCCGCCGTTCGTCCTCCCGTGCCAGCCGATCTCCGACCGCCACGAGCGCGTCTCGGTCCAGGACGGTGGCCAGGTGGAACCAGGTGTCGGCGTGCGAGGTCCATCGCAGCCCGTGCAGCCGGTCCCTCCGCACGAGGACGCGGTCTAGGTCCACGAGCCGGGTGCGCACGCCGGGCTCCCGCAGCACCCGGCGGGTGCGGGACCGCAGGACGGTAGGACGCACCCGGGCCTTCACGTCGTCCGGGAGGGGCCAGCCCAGCAGCCGGGCCACGGACTCTCCGGTCACCACGACGTCGGGACGCATCGCCGCCAGGTCCTGCAGCCGGGACAGCTCGGTGGCGAGGGGACGCGCGGGCGGCGTCGCCCCGGTGACGGGGCCGATCCAGCGGTAGTGGCCGTGCGCGACGCGTTCGACGTCCCGGCTGCGCAGCCGCGACCCGGACACCCCGGCGGCCAGCGCCTGCGCCCGCGTGAACGGGGCGTCCTGGAGGTGGGCGGGGAAGGGTCCGGGCACGCGCATGGCCCCGATCCTGCTCGCTCCCGACGTCGGCGGGCCCGGTTGTCCACAGGCCCTGCGGAGGCGTCGGGCCGACGTCGTCGTGGACGTCCTGCCGCGCGCTGGGAATCCGTTGCACATCTGACCCTTCTGGGCCGCCGCGCAGCGCTCGGAAGGGTCGGATCCGCAGAAGATTCCGGGATCACCCGCTCAGCCCGTACTCCTTCAGCATCTTCCGGGCCTCCTGGGTGCCGGCCCTCTGCAGCTCGAGCAGCTGCGCGTAGATCCCGCCGGACTCGGCCAGCTCGGCCGGGGTCCCGATCTCCTGCACCTGCCCGCCGCGCAGCGTGACGATCCGGTCCACGGACGCGATCGTGCTCAGCCGGTGCGCCACGATCAGGCTCGACCGCCCCACCATCAGCTCCTCGAGGGCCGCCTGCACGAGCCGTTCGGACTTCGTGTCCAGCGCGGAGGTGGCCTCGTCCAGCACGAGGATCGGCGCGTCCTTCAGCACGGCCCGCGCCACCGCGATCCGCTGCTTCTGCCCGCCGGACAGCCGCAGCCCGCGCTCGCCGATCACCTGCTCGTAGCCGTCGTCGAACGCCTCCACGAACCGGTGCGCGTACGCGGCCTCGGCGGCGGCCCGGACGCGCTCGTCGGAGGCGTCGGGGTCCGCGTAGGCGATGTTCTCGCGCACCGTCCCGGAGAACAGGCTCGGCTCCTGGAACACGGTGGCGATCCGCCCGCGCAGCACGGCCAGGTCCAGCCCGGCGACGTCCTGTCCGAACACCTCGATGCGTCCGCTCGTCACCGGGTACAGCCCCAGCAGCAGGTGCGCGATGGTCGACTTCCCGCCGCCCGACTCGCCCACGAGCGCCACCCTGGCACCCCGCGGGATGTCGAAGGACACGCGGTCCAGCACGGGGCGGGAGGCGTCGGCGTCGTAGGCGAAGGAGACCTCGTCGAAGCGCACGGCCGGCACGTCCGCGGGGACGTCCGGCGCACCCGGCACGACGTCGGCCCGCGGCTCCGCCGGCACGCGCGGTGCGTCCGCACCCGCCGACTCCGCACTCGCGCTCGCCGCCGCGAGCGCCGCCCCGCCGGCCCGCTCGCGCTCCTCGGCGAGCACCTCGAAGTAGTCCTTCGACCCGGCGACGGCGCGCTGGGCGGAGTCCACGAGGAAGCTCATGGAGAAGATCGGCTGCCGGGCCATGTTCATCAGCTGCAGGAGGATCACCATGTCGCCCACGGAGAACAGGCCCTGCGCGGTGCGGACGAACACGATCAGGTACATCGCGCCGAAGGCCACGTTCAGGGCGAGCCGGCGCCCGGCGTCCATGCCGTGCCAGAACCGGGACTGCTGCCGGGTGATCTCCACGGTCCGCAGGAACCGGTCGCGGAACCCGGTGAGCTCGTGGTCCTGCCGGTTGTAGGCCCGCACCACGGACATCTGGGAGACCACCTCGGCGAACCGCCCCGAGGCGACGTCCACCTCCGTGTTCTTCTCCCCCTCCCACACCTGCCACTTCGCGGACGTCCGCGCGGTGAGCCACATGTACACGGGGAAGACGACGGCCAGCAGGATCGCCAGCGGCCACCAGTAGAACGCCGTGATCACGAGCATCGCGGCGGTGGTGACGAGCATGGTGAACGCGTTGTTCGCGAAGAACTGCAGAAACTGGGTGATCTCGTTGATGGTGCGGTTCAACCGGTTGACGACCCGCCCGGTGATCGCGGTGTCGAAGTACCGCTGGGGCAGGTGCAGCAGCTGCTCGAAGTACCGCGTGGAGAGAATGGTGCGCATGCGCGCGGCCATCACGTCGCCCCAGTAGCCGCCCACGCTCACCACCAGGGTGGTCGCCACCTCGACGGCGAGGAACGCGACCGCCAGCCAGGTCACCGCGGTGACGGCCTCGGCCACGTCGGTCTCCCCCGCGACGGCGGCGACGATCCGGTCCGTGGCCGCACCGATCAGGAACGGGGTGGCCAGGGCCAGCACCGCGGCCAGCACGGAGCTGACGGCGATGCCGAGGTAGAGGCGGTGGAGCTGGGGCGCGAAGCGCAGGATGCGGAGCAGCGACGTCACCGGGCCAGGCTAGTGGCCGGTGCGGACATCAGCGCGGGCCGGTCGGCCCGCCTGGAGGTCAGAACGGGGGCGCTGCCGCGACGGCGGCCAGCACGGGGTGCAGCAGCGGGGCCACGCCGTGCCCGCCCGGTGCGGCCGGGGCGGCGGGGTCCATCCAGTGCAGCTCGACGATCTCGTCCGTCGGCTCGGGGACCTCGTGCCGGGCGACGGGCCGCCACAGCGCGAACACCTCCGAGTGCAGGGCGGCGCCGGGCTCGTTGGCGGCGGCGGTGTCCCACGCGCCGAGGCGGGTCAGCTCGTCCGGGCGCAGGCGCAGCCCGGTCTCCTCGGCCACCTCGCGGACGGCGGTGTCCACGGGGGCCTCGCCGGGCACGTGCTTGCCGCCGGGGAACATGAACATGGCGGTGCCGGCCTTGCGGACGGTCAGCACGCGGCGGTCCGGGCGGGCCAGCACGACGGCGGAGACGCGGATGACCTCCCCGGCCGCGACGGTCGGCGTGCGGGAGGAGTCGGAGGGGGAAGGACTCATGCCCCCATCATCCTCCCCGGGCGGCTCAGAGGAGCGTGAGCCCCACCTTCACGGCGATTCCCAGCATGAGCACGCCCACCACGGCGTCCACGATCCGCCACGTCCGCGCCGAGTCCATGGACGGGGCGAGCTTCGTGCCGCCCCAGCCGAGCGCGGTGAACCACACGAGCGAGGCCGCCACCGCGCCGCCCACGTACGTCCACTTCGCCGCCCCGAACGTCTGCGCGAAGGTGCCCATCATCACCACCGTGTCGAGGATGGCGTGCGGGTTCACCAGGGAGACGGACAGCGCCAGCAGGATGATCCGCGGCAGCGGCGTCTGCGGGCGGTCCAGCGCCACGCGGCGCGGCTGCACGCGCTGCCGCGCCGCCACCGACCCGCCGCCCGAGGGAGCGCCCACGCCGGGCGCGCCGTCGTCGTGCTGCCCGACGCCGGCCCCGGCCGGCTCGCGCTCGGCCAGGCGGCCGGTCGCCGGGTCGATCAGGGGCAGCTCGCCGGTGAGGACCGCGAGGTCGATGCGGTCGGGCCCGTGCCCGGTCCCCGCGGCGTCCGCGGCCGCGGTCGTGAGGGTCCGGTCCCCGCGCCAGGCGGAGCGCAGCGCGCCCACGGCGAACGCGAGGAGGTAGACCACGCCGGCCACGGTCAGCGCGGGCACGAGCCACGGCCAGCGTTCGGCCACCACGCCCACGCCGCCGGCGCCGAGCACGAGCAGCGCCACATCGGCCACGAAGCACACGGTCAGGACGGTCCACACGCGGTCGCGTCGGACGATCTGGCGCAGCAGGAACAGGGTCTGCGCGCCGATGGCGACGATGAGGGCGAGGTAGGTCAGGAATCCGGTGGCGAAGATGGTCACCGAGCGAGGATAGGAGTCGCCCCACGTCCGTGCCATCGCGATTTTCTTCAGGATCTGAAGACATCCTTCATGGCCACCCCTACCCTGGACCGCATGAACTCCGACCACCTGCGCGCCCTCGTCGCGGCCGTCGACCACGGCACCTTCGACGCCGCCGCGGACTCCCTGCGGATCTCCGGCTCGGCCTTCTCGCAGCGGATCAAGGCCCTGGAGCGGCAGGTGGGCCAGGTGCTCCTGGCCCGCACCGTCCCCGTCCGGCCGACCGCGGCCGGAGAGCGCATGCTCCGTCTCGCCCGGCAGACCCTCGCACTCGAGGACGAGGCGCTCGCCGCGCTCGGCCGGGGCGATGGCGGCCGCGTGCCGCTGCGCGTGGCCCTCAACGCGGATTCCCTCGACACGTGGTGGGAGCCCGTGCTGCGCGAGGCGGCGACGTGGGACGACGTCGTCCTGCAGATGCAGTCCGAGGACCAGGAGCACACCGCCGTCCTGCTGCGGGAGGGCGCGGTCGTGGCGGCCGTGACGGACGACCCCACGCCCGTGGCCGGGTGCACCTCCACCCCGCTGGGCACGATGCGCTATCACGCGGTGTGCGCGTCCTTCCTGCTGGAGCTGCACCGCGACGCGCGGGGCCGGGTCGACTTCGGCACGCTGCCGATCGTGGACTACGGCCCCCGCGACGGCCTGCAGCACACGGTGCTGCGCCGCGTCACCCGCGGCCGGCCCGTGGCCGACCCGCCGACCCACCTCGTGCCGTCCGTGCACGCGTATCTGCGGGCGGTGGAGCTCGGGCTGGGCTGGGGCATGCTCCCCTCGGTGCAGATCCCGCCGGGCGTGCTCGAGGGCCGGCACCCCGACCTCGAGCCGATCCCGGCCCTCGGCGCAGCCGACGTGCACCTGTACTGGCAGCGCTGGACGGCCGGGACCGCGGCCCTGGACCGCCTCACGGACGCGGTGCTGCGCGCCGCGCCCTCGGCGGGGGACACCGCGGACTGACGGGCGCATTCGAGACCCGCCCCGGACGCGCCGCGACCCCCGCCGGAGGGGCGGGGGTCGCGGTCACGGGCCGCTCGGGGCGGCCGGGGTCGGGTCAGCGGGCGTCGCCGGTGCCCGGGCGGCGGGTGTCCGCGCCCTCGGCGCGCACGTCGCCGGCGCGGTCGTCCACGCGGTGCACGTCATGGTCGCGGTGCGCGCCGCCCACGTGGTGGTCGCGGCGCACGGGCTCGGCGTGCACCTCACGCTTGCGGCGGCCGGCCAGGCCCGCCAGGCCCAGCAGGCCGGCCAGGCCCCACAGGCCCCAGTTGCCGTTGTCGTCCTTCTCCTCCTCCTGGGGGGCGGGCGACTCGGAGGCCGGTGCCGTCGTGGCGGCCTCGGTGGCCGGGGCCGTGGTCTGCGCGACGGCGGCGGGGGCACCGAGGCCGGTGACGACGGCGGCGGCGAGGGTCAGGGCAGTGGCGGTTCGGCGGATGTCAGTCATGTTCGTGCTCCTCTCACCGGCGGCCTTCGCCGACCGGCGTCGGGGTGGATCGGCCGGAAGTCCCGGACGACCCTTTCGGTCATACACAGGCACCGTACATACAGGGGGGTGGGGGTACGTCAACGGTTGCCGTCCCGGGGTCAGGGCCGGCCGGCCCGGGCGGAGCCGCAGCAGGAGCCCGCAGCCCCCGGCCCGGCGCGCCCCGGGGTGCAGGGCACGACGACGTCGAAACGCGTCCACCCGTCCTCGGACGCCACGGTCACGTCCCCGCCGTGGCTGCGCGCGATCGAGCGCACGATGGCCAGCCCCAGACCTGTGGACGGCTCCGTGCCCGGGGCGCTCGACCGGCCCTTCCCGGGGCCGCGGACGAAGCGGTGGAAGAGGGTGGCGTGTCGGTCGGCCGGGATGCCGCCGCCGTCGTCGTGGACGCTGACGAGCATGAGGCCGGGCCGGGGCCGGTCCTCCCGCACGGAGGCCGTGACGGTGGTCCCGACGGGGGTGTGCTTGGCCGCGTTGGAGAGCAGGTTGCCGACCACGCGGGCCAGCTGCGACCGGTCGCCGGTGACGGACCGCTGGGTGCCCGGCTCCGCCCCCTCGGGCAGGTCCACCACCCACGTGTGGTCCGGCCACGCAGCGCGGGCGTCCATCACGCCCTCGAGGACCACCTCGGACAGGTCCACCTGTTCGGCCAGCGCCACCTCCTCGGAGGGCTCCAGACCCATGGCCCGGCCGCGCGAGACGGACTCGAGCCGTTCGAGCAGGAGCATGTCGTCCACGAGGGCCGCCATCCGGTCGGCCTGGAACAGCACCCGGCCGAGCGACCGCCGGCCGGTCGCGGAGAGCTCCTCCGTCATCGCGATCATCTCGGCGTAGCCGCGCACCGAGGCGAGCGGCGTGCGCAGCTCGTGGGAGGCGTCCGCCATGAACCGGCGCATCTGCTGCTCCTGCACGCGTCGCTGCTCCAGGGCCGCCTCGACCGAGCCGGTGAACCGTTCGAGCGCCTGGGCGACGACAGCCACCTCGTCCGGCCCTTGCAGGAGCCGAGGCGGCATGCGTGAGTCCTCCGGATCGAGCCCGGCGCGGGCCATCTCCACCTGGGCGACCCGCTCGGCGACGGCGGCGACCTCGCGCAGCGGGGCCAGTCCCCGACGCAGCCACAGGGTCACCAGGATCGCGGTGGTGAGGACGGTGACGGACAGTCCGACGGCGACCGCGAGCAGCGCCTGCCGTGCGACGTCGGACATGGCGCCCGTCGGCGCCCCCACCACGAGTACCTGGTCCGCGGCCACCCAGGGGCCCGGCGCGGTCAGGGTCTGGGCCTGGACGCGATAGGAGACGTCGCCGACGACGGCGTCCAGCATCGGCCCGCCCGGCCTGTCCCGGACGGCGTGGAGGAGGTCGTGGGCCTCCTGCGCCGTGAGCGGCACGGACTCCCCGGTGTCACCGACCCGGTGCCCGGTGAGGGCGTCCTGCTGATGCGCCTCCAGACCGGAGAGCGGGACGAGCGCGACCACCGTGCCCTCGGGCTGGCCGAGGGTGCCCGGCGCGCGCAGGTACCCCTCCCCGGGGCGGGCGTCGCCCCCTCCGCCCGGCGAGGGGGCCGTCAGCTGCTCCGAGGCGCGGATCCACGCTTCGGAGGCGTCCCGGGAGGCGGATTCGGCCAGCAGGGCCTTCGTGATGCCGGCCGCGAAGAACGAGTAGGCCAGGATGGTGGCCACCAGGATCAGAAGGACGCCGGCGCCGATGCGTCGGGCCAGCGACGTGGGTTGCGTGCGGCGGGTGCTGCCGTGCCCCGACGGGACCGCGGCGGTCTCAGGCAGGCCGGATGACATACCCGGCGCCGCGGATGGTGTGGATCATCGGATCCCGGTCCGCGTCGATCTTCTTCCGCAGGTAGGAGATGTACAGCTCGACGATGTTCGCGCGGCCGCCGAAGTCGTAGCCCCAGACGTCCTGCAGGATGCGCTCCTTGGAGAGCACCGTGCGGACGTTGGCCATGAGGAACTTCAGCAGGTTGTACTGCGTGGCGGTCAGTTCGATCTCGTCGCCGCCGCGGGTCACCTCGTGGGTGCGGGTGTTCATCACCAGGTCGCCGACCACGAGCACCTCGGAGCCGCCCGAGACCACGCCGGAGCGCTGCACGAGCCGGTGGGCGCGGATCAGCACCTCCTCCATGGAGAAGGGCTTGGTCACGTAGTCGTCGCCGCCGGCGGCCAGGCCCGCCACGCGGTCCTCCGTCGCGTCCTTGGCGGTGAGGAACATGGCGGGCATCTCCGACCAGTGGGCGCGCAGGCGCTCCAGGACGTCCAGGCCGTCCATGTCCGGCAGCATGACGTCCAGGATCGCCAGGTCCGGACGGCCGGCGGTGCCCAGCTCGGCGGCGGTCGCGCCGTCGTGGGCCACGATCACCTCCCAGCCGCAGAGGGTGAAGCCCATGGAGAGCAGGTCGGCGATCATCGGCTCGTCGTCCACGACGAGCACCCGCACCGGCGCGCCGTCCGGGTGCGAGAGCTCGGGCAGGACCTTCTTCAGCTCCGCCATGGATGACGGGCCGGTGGTGCTCTGGATGGGGCTCACAAGGTTCCTCTACGTTCAAGAGACGGTTCACGGTGCCCACGCGGACGTCGCGGGCTGCGGGGGACGAGCGCCTCGCGACGGAGGGGCGACGCCGTTCCGGGGGATGGCGGACGGGCGGCGACCGGAGGCCGGGGGGTGCGCGGATCCCCCCTCGACGGAGCCCCATGCTACGCGGATCAGCCGGGTCGGCCCAGAGTCTTCTCGGATTGCGGACATCAGCGTGACTCGTCACAGCCCTGACGCATCCGGCGGCGCCACCGGGGCCGCCCTGTGCTGACGCCGCGCCGCGTGGCCCGCGTCAGTCGACCGGCTTCATGGCCCAGTGCGTGGCCAGGGTGCCGAACATGTGGGTCTCGTGCCCGATGTTCACGAAGCCGGCCTCGGCGAAGAGGTCCGCGACCTCGTCCGGCGTGTGGAACGCCTTCGTCGAGGAGGACAGGTACGCGTAGGCCTCCGGCCGGTCGGCGATCAGCTTCGCCAGCTGTGGCATCACCCGGTGGATGTAGAAGGAGGAGAAGGGCTTGAGCACGTTGTCCGGCGCCGGCGACGTCTCGAGGGCCGCGACCCAGCCGCCCGGGCGCAGCACACGGAACTGCTCGGCGAGGGTCGCCGGGATGTCCGCGACGTTGCGCAGCAGGTAGCCGTGGGTCACGGCGTCGAACGAGCCGGCCTCGAACGGCAGGTCCGTGGCGTCCGCGACGACCCACTCGATGCGGTCCCCGCCCGCGCGGGCACGGCCGACCTCCATCATCTCGGCGGCGATGTCGGCGCCCACCACCTGCGCGTCGGGGTGCTGCTTGAGCACCTCGAACGCGAGGTCCCCGGTGCCGGTGGCCAGGTCGAGCACGCGGGCCTGCGCGGGGATGTTGGCCCGCGCCACCGTGCGGCGCACCAGGCGCGGCTCCTGACCCCATGTCATGACGGCGTTCATCAGGTCGTAGCGGCCGGCGATGGCGTCGAACATCGCGGAGACCCGGTCGTGGTGGTCGGCGGCGCCGCGCTGCGCGTCGCCGCGCGGGGCGGGGAGGGGGTTCTGGCTCACCAGGCCACCGTATCCCGCCCACCTCCCCCGACGACGCCCCTCACCGGGATTGCACAGGGGAGTTAGGTTGCCCTAATCTTCCAGAGTTACCTCACGTCGGTGTTTGCTAATACCGGCCCGGCAGGGCCGACGCATCCTCCGACCGCAGACCCGACCCCCTCCGCCCGGCGCCCGCGCGTCGCGACCGTGAAAGGCCACCACCATGGCACCGTCCCCCCTGTCCCGCCGCTCCCTCCTCGCCAGCGGGGGAGTCGGGCTCACCCTCCTGCTCGCCGCGTGCTCCACCGGCCCGGCCGGAGGCTCGGCCTCGTCCTCGTCGGCCGGTGCGTCGTCGTCAGACGCCGCGGGCGGGGACGCCGCGTTCCCGCGCAGCATCGAGCACGTCTACGGCACCACCGAGATCCCGCAGCGCCCGGCCCGCGTGGCCACCGTGTCCTGGGTGAACCAGGACGTGGCCCTCGCCCTCGGGGTGGTGCCGGTGGGCATGGCCGCCGTGGAGTTCGGCGGGAACGCGGAGAAGTCCACCGACTGGTTCGACGCGAAGCTCGCCGAGACCGAGGGCGCCCAGAAGCCCGTGCAGTGGTCCGAGGCCTCCGGCATCGACGCCGAGGCGATCGCCGCCGTGAAGCCGGACGTCATCCTCGCCGTCTACTCCGGCATCACGCAGGAGGACTACGACCGCCTCTCGAAGATCGCCCCCACCGTGGCCTACCCGAAGGACGTCCCCGCCTACGGCACCTCGTGGCAGCAGTCCACGGAGGTCATCGGCCGCGTGCTCGGCAAGGAGCAGGAGGCGGAGGAGCTCATCGCGGACCTCGAGCAGCAGATCAAGGACGCCGGCGAGAAGCACGCGGGCCTCCAGGGCGCGTCCTTCGTCTACGGCACCATCGACCCCGCCGCCGCGGACCAGATCAGCATCTACACGGACGTGGACAACCGCCCGAAGTTCCTCGAGCTGCTCGGCATGGAGCAGGCGCCGGTGGTGACGGAGAACTCCCCGGAGGACCAGGCGTTCTTCTTCACGTGGTCGCCCGAGCGCGCGGACGAGCTGGAGTCGGACGTGTTCGTCTCCTGGGCCGCCCAGGACTCGGTCCGCGAGGCCATCGAGTCCGACCCCCTGCTGGGCTCGATCCCGGCCGTGAAGGCCGGCGCCCTCGTCCTGCAGACGGACGAGCAGGAGGTCCTCTCCGTCTCCGCGATCTCCCCGCTGTCCATCCCGTTCGCGCTCGAGAAGGTCGTCCCGCCGATCGCCGAGGCCGCGAAGACCGCGCAGGGCTGATCCCTCCCCATGCCGTCCACGGCCCTGGCCTCCCCGGCCCGCGTCCGCGCGGGCGTGCTGATGGGCGCCCTGCCCGCGGCGCTGCTGCTGGCGGCGCTCGTGGCCGGCGTCGCCCTCGGCGCGCGCACCGTGCCGGCGACGACGGCGCTCGACACCCTGGGCGCGGTCCTCACCGGGCACCCCGTGCCGGAGGGCATCGAGGCGGCGGCCGTGGCCTCCCGCGTGCCCCGCGTGGTGACGGGGGCGCTGGTGGGGGCGGCGCTGGCCGTGGCCGGCGCGGCCCTGCAGGGGGCCACCCGCAACCCGCTCGGTGACCCGGGGCTGCTCGGGCTCTCCGCCGGCGCGGGGCTGGCCGTGGCGGCGGGCATGGCGCTCGGCGTCGCCGGCTCCACGTTCGGGGTGCTGGCGCTGGCCGCCGTCGGGACGCTGGTCGCGGCGGCGCTCGGCTACGCGGTGGCGGCGGCCGCCACGCGGAGGGGCCGGACGCCCGGCGCCCCCTCCCCCATGGCGCTCGTGCTGGCCGGCGCCGCGATCACCGCCGGCGCCACCGCCGGCACCACGGCGCTGCTCGTGCTCTCCCCCACGGTCCAGGACCGACTGCGGTTCTGGGCCGTGGGCACGGTGGCCCGCGCCGACCTCGGCGAGGCGCTCGCCCTGGCGCCCGTGATCGCCGTCGGGCTGCTCGCCGCCGTCGCCGTGGCCCCCGGGCTCGACGCCCTCGCCCTCGGCGACGACCTCGCGCACGGCCTGGGCGGGCGCCCGGAGCGGGTGCGCGCGGTGCTGCTGGGCGCGGTCGTGCTGCTCACGGCCGCGGCGGTGGCGCTGGCCGGGCCGGTCGGGTTCGTGGGGCTGCTCGTGCCCCACGCGCTGCGCCGTCTGCGGCCGCCGAGCACGCGGGCCCTGATGGTCGGCTGCGCCCTGTGGGGCGCCGTCCTCGTGATCCTCGCGGACCTCGCCGGGCGGCTCGTCGTGGCGCCCGGGGAGATCCACCTCGGGGTGACCACCGTCCTGCTCGGCGTGCCCGTGCTGCTGGCGCTGCTGCGCCGCCCGGGGGTGGCCGCATGAGCGTCCAGCGCACCGCCTCGGACGACGTCGTCGCCCGCCTGCGCCGCTCCGACCGGCGCCGCCTCGGAGGGGCCTGCACGGGCCTCGCCGTGGCCGTGCTGGTCCTCGCCCTGCTGCGCGTGGTGTGGGGCACGTACCAGGTGACCGTCCCGGACCTCGTGCGGATCCTGGCCGGGGAGACGATCCCGGGAGCGAGCTTCATCGTGCTGGAGGAGAAGCTGCCCCGCGCCGTGGCCGCGGTGCTCACCGGCGCCGCCCTGGGCGCGGCCGGCGCGCTCTACCGGCGCACCCTGCGCAACCCCCTGGCCTCTCCGGACATCCTGGGCGTCACCCAGGGCGCCGCGGCGACGGTCGTGCTGGGGATGCTGGCGACCGCCGGGCAGACCGGCGGCGGATCGGACCTGATGCGCGCCGCCACGGCACTGATCGGCGGCCTCGCGGCGGTGGTCGCCGTGTTCGCCACGGCCCGCTCGGTGGGCGGCGAACGGTTCGTCGTGGCCGGCATCGCGGTGGCGGCGGCGGGCCATGCCGTGGTGGCCGGGGCCATGCTCTCGCTGGCCCAGCACGACCTGCAGTCGGCCACCGTCTGGATCGCCGGCTCGCTCAACGGCGTCACGTGGGGGCGCATCGCGCTGCTCGCGGGCGTGCTCGTGGCCGCCCTGCCGCTGGCGGGGGTGCTGCACGCGCGGCTGGCCCCCGCCGACGTCGGCCCGGACCTCGCGCACGCCCTCGGCGCCCGACCGCGCCCCACCTCGGCCGCGGCGCTGGGGCTCGGCGCGGTGCTGGCCGCCGTGGCGACCGCCGTCGTGGGACCGCTGGCGTTCGTGGCGCTGCTGGCCACCCCGGTGGCGCGCGGGCTCACCCGTGGCCTGCCCTCCCTGCCGGCGGCGGCGCTCACGGGCGCCGCGCTCGTGCTGCTCGCGGACCTCGTGGCCGGCGAGGCCGTCCCCCTGCTCACCGGCGCCGCCCTGCCCACCGGTGTGCTCACCGGCGCCGCCGGCGCCCCGCTCATGCTCTGGCTGCTGCTGCGCCAGGGCCGGACCCCAGGAGGCGTGCGCTCCGCATGACCGCTCCCCCGCTCACCGTCCCGTCCCCCGCCGCACCGCGTGCCGGGGCCGCCGACGACGTCGCGATCCGCCTGCGCGGCCTGACGCTCGGCTACGGCCCGGTCTCGGCACCGCCGATCGTCGAGGACCTCGACCTGGACGTGCCCGCCGGGCGCGTCACCGCGATCATCGGCGCCAACGGCTGCGGCAAGTCCACGCTGCTGCGCGGCCTGACCCGCCAGCTCGCCCCGCGCGCCGGGAGCATGGAGGTGCTCGGCCGGGACGCCGCCCGCGTGTCCGCGCGCGACTACGCCCGCACCGTGGCGCTGCTGCCCCAGCATCCCGTGGCGCCCGAGGGCATGACGGTGGCGCAGCTCGTGGCGCGCGGCCGTCACCCGCACCGCGGGCTCCTGGGCGGCCGGGCCGCCGGCGACGACGCCGCGATCGCCTCGGCGCTCGAGCGCACCGACCTCGTGGAGCTCGCCGAGCGCGAGGCCGGCACGCTCTCCGGCGGGCAGCGGCAGCGGGCGTGGCTCGCCCTCGTGCTCGCCCAGCAGACCCCGGTGGTGCTCCTCGACGAGCCCACGAGCTACCTCGACCTCAGCCATCAGGTGGAGGTGCTCGACCTGGTGCGCGCCCTCCCGGACCCGCGCGGCGGGGGCCGGGCGACCGTCGTCGCGGTGCTGCACGAGCTGAACCTGGCGGCGCGCAGCGCGGACCACATCGTGGCGATGGCCGCGGGCCGGGTCGTGGCGCAGGGCACGCCGGGCGAGGTGATCGTGCCGGAGGTGCTGGCCGAGGTGTTCGGCCTGGACGCGGACGTGGTGGCCGACCCGCTGCTGGGCCACCCCGTGGTGCTGCCGCGCGGGGCCGGGGACCGCCGATGAGCGCCGACGGCATGATCGTGGCGCACACGCGCGTGGTGTCCGTGGAGCAGCCGTGCCGCGGGTTCCGGCGGATCGTGCTGGCGGGCCCGGACCTGGAGGCCGCCAGCGGGGACCTGCTGGGACTGCTGCCGCCCGGCGTCGCCGACCTGCACGCCCTGTACCGGGGCGCGCGGCCGCGCCGGGACTCCTATGTGAAGCTGCTGATCCCCCCGCCGGGCGGGACGTCGGCGGACCCGGACCTGTCCGCCGGGTTCCGCGCCGGGTTCCTGGCCATCCCCGAGGAGGAGCGCGGTTGGATGCGCACGTACACGGTGCGCTCGGCCGGGCTCGTGCGGCTCGACGGGCGGCAGGTGCCCTCGCTGACCGTGGACGTGGTGCTGCACGGCGACCCGGACGACCCCGCCGACCCGCATCAGGGGCCGGGCCTGCGCTGGGCGCGCGCCGTCCAGGCGGGGGACGCGGTGAACGTGCTGGTGCCCTCGGCGGAGGCGCCGGCGTGGTCCGGGTGGCGGCAGACGAGGGCGCGCCGTGTGCTGGCCGTGGGCGACGAGACCGCCGTCCCCGCCCTGGTGTCCGTGGCGGAGGAGCTCGCGGACCCGTTCGGCGGGTTCGACGGCGAGGCGGACCTCGTGCTCGAGCTGCCCCACGACGGTCAGGCCGCCGACCTCATCGCCGAGCGCCTAGCCGTCCCCGAGCCGTGGGACTGGCGGGCCGTGACGGAGCTGGCGGACCGGGGCCGCGTGCGCCTGCACGTGGGCCGCCGGGCGCCGGGGGCGCCGTCGGGGTCCTGGGCGCACGCCCGCCTCGCCGCCCTGCTGGGCGTGGACCCCGACGACGCCGGCGGGCCGGTCGCGCCGCCCGCGGCCTCCGTCGAGCGCGAGTGGACCGTCGCCGCCCTCGAGGCCGACGAACGGCCCGAGGCCTACGTGTTCCTCGCCGGGGAGTCCGCGATGGTGCGCGCCCTGCGCCGGCTCAGCGTGGGCCCCGGCGGCGTGCCGAAGAAGCACGTCTCCTTCATGGGCTACTGGCGGGAGGGTCAGGCGGAGAGCTGAGGAGTGGGGTGGCGGTCGCGCGCCGCTCCACCCTCGCACCGGCGGCGGGCTCTCCCTACTGTGGAAGTCCAGCACCCGATCGAACCGAAGGAGAGATCCCCATGACCCGCACCGTGATCATCGGCGGCCACGGCAAAGTGGCCCTGCTCGCCGCACCCCTGCTGGCGGAGGCCGGCCACGACGTCGTCTCCCTCATCCGCAACCCCGACCACGCCGAGGACGTCCGCGCCGCCGGCGCCGAACCGCTCGTCCTGGACATCGAGAAGGCGGATCAGGAGGAGCTGCTCCACGCGCTGCGCGACGCGGACAACGTCGTGTTCTCCGCGGGCGCCGGCGGCGGGGACGCCCAGCGCACCCGGGCCGTGGACCACGACGCCGCCGTCGCCAGCATGCGCGCCGCCGAGGCCGCGGGTGTGCGGCGCTACGTGATGGTGTCCTACCTCGGCGCGTCCCTGCACCACGACGTGCCCGAGGACGACCCCTTCTACACGTACGCGCAGGCCAAGGCAGAGGCGGACGAGGCACTGCGGGACTCCGGGCTGGCCTGGACCATCCTCGGCCCCGGCGCCCTGACCGAGGAGGAGGCGTCCGGCCGCATCACCGTGGACCCGGACCTGTCCGACTCCGACGCCTCGCAGCGTGAGGCCAGCCGCGGCAACGTCGCCCGGGCGATCGTGGCCGTGCTCAACGAGCCGGGCACGGTGGGCCGCAAGATCGACTTCGTGGACGGCGACGTGCCCGTGGCCGAGGCCGTCCGCGGCGACTGACGCGCCGCCAGCGCCGGGGACCGCCCCTCAGGCCAGGCCGAGGCGGCGGTCCACGGTGCCGAGCACACCCATGAGCCCGGTGAAGCCGGCCAGGATCCCGGCGAGCACGACGCCCACGCTGCGTCGGCCGAGCCGCGGCACGTCGAGGAACGGGTACGGGTACCAGTCGATGCGGGGCCCGCGCGCCATGGTCGCCGCCGCCCACATCAGCGGGATGACCGAGGCCAGCCCGGCGCGCCGCGGCGTGATCTGCCCGCGGGGGTCGCACAGCGCCCACACCGCCGGGGCGAGCACGGGGTTGACGATGTGCTGCAGCGCGTCGTTGAACCGGTAGAGGAAGGTGTCCTGTTCGCGGCCGCGCAGCACCGCGTTGTAGACGATCCCCGTGACCATCACCGAGCCGAGTCCGGCGGTGCGCACGGCCCAGAACGCGTCCGACGTGGGCGCCTCACGACGCGCGGCCAGCGTCAGCGACGTGCCCGCGACCAGCGCGTTGGACAGCCACGTGAAGTACGCCGGCTGGTTGAGGGCGTGGGACCAGCCCGCGGGGAACCCGCCCTGATAGCCGACGCCCGGGATCACCATGGAGTCCTTGGACATCCCGATGGGGAACGAGGTCAGGCACCCGATCAGCGGCAGTGCCCCCGAGACCTGCCACGCCAGGCGGCTCCGACGGTCCACCGGCGGCACGGGACGCGGCTGCAGCCGGGACACGACGGCGTGCGCGATCCGCTCACGGACCCCCTGCGGGGCGGGGCGGGTGCGGCGGACGGAGGGCAGGCTGACGCGGAGGGTGGAAAGGGGCATGGGGGGTCGTCCTCGAACGGCGGGGTCAAGGGATGAGACCGCCCATTCTCACATGAACAGCAGTTGAACGAAAGGGGGCGAGACGGAGAACACCGCCGCGCCCCCCCTCCTGCCCGCCCCGCCGCCTCAGTGGGCGCCGGCCTCCTCCAGCGGCAGGATGCGCTCCGGATCCTCGACCTCCACCCGCACGCCGTCGGCCTGCAGCCGGCGCACGCCCTCGGCGATCAGCCGTCGGCCGACGTCGTCGATCCGGTCCACCCGCGTGAGGTTGAGCACCACGGTGCGGATGGGCCCGTCGTTCTCATCTCGGGCGGCCACGGCGGCGGCCTCGTGCACCGCCCCGCCGCCGGTCGCGGCCGAGAGCGCCGCGCTGTCCGCCGCGGCCTCCTGCCACCGCGGGTAGACGGCGGCGTCCCACCCGGTGCCGGGCTTCTCCGCACCGGTGCGCAGGTCCGTGAGCGCGTCCAGCACCGCCTCGGCGCCGCCGAACCGGATCACGCCCTGCAGGTGCAGGAACACGCGGTCACCCTCGCGTTCCACGAAGCGCACGGCGGTGCCGCCCAGGCTGTCCCCGTCCATGAGATGCAGCCGGAAGTCCTCGGAGAGGCGGCGGCACGCCAGCACGCCGCGCGCCGAGTTGCCCACCTCGTCCAGGCGCGGCGAGAACACGCCGATCCCCACGCGGCCCGGCAGCGCGCCGAGCACACCGCCGGCCACCCCGGACTTGGCCGGGATCCCGACGTCGGCGAGCCACTGCCCGGCGGCGTCGTACATGCCGGAGGAGGTCATCACGGACACCACGCGCCGCGCCACGATGTACGGCAGCATCCGCTCTCCCGTCATCGGGTGGATGCCGCCGGTCGCCAGACACGCGCCCATCACAGCGAGGTCCTTGGCGGTGACGAGCACGGCGCACTGCGCCACATACCCGGCCACGATCTCCTCGGCGGAGTCCTGCAGCACCCCGTAGCTGCGGAGCATGTGCGCCAGGGAGAGGTTGCGGTCCGAGACCGCCATCTCGGACTCGTACGTCTCCCAGTCCACCGAGAGCCGACGCCCGGCGAGCAGGGACATGATCTCCACGGCCCGGTCCAGCCGCTCCTTCCGGCTCGCCTCCGGTCCCACGAGCAGCTGGTGCACCGCGAGCGCGCCGGCGTTGATCATGGCGTTGTCCGGGCGGTGCGACTCCGCCTCGAGGGAGAGCTCGTTGAAGGCCTCGCCCGAGGGGTTCAACCCCACCTGCCGGTCCACGGCGGCGAAGCCCCGGTCCACGAGCGCGGCCGCGTACGTGAACGGCTTGGACGCGGACTGGATGGTGAACTCCACGTCCGCGTCGCCCGCGCAGTGCAGCCGCCCGGTGGGGGTGGCCAACGCGATGCCGAAGCGGTCCGGGTCCGCCTCCGCGAGCACGGGGATGTACTGGGCCGTCTCGCCCGGGTTCACGGCGCCGAGCTCGGTGACCAGGCTCGCCAGGTAGTCGGGGATCGGGTGTCTCATCTCAGGCCTCCCAGCGCAGGCAGGTCAGGGGCTCGCCCCCGGGCACGGGCACGTGGCCGGTCGCACGGAAGCCGAGCCGCTCATAGAACGGGACGGTGGCGGGCACGGACGCCTCGAGGTGCACGGGCAGACCCGACGCGCGGCGCTGGCCGTGGCGCACCAGCGCACTCGCCGCCCCGCGCCCGCGGGCGGACGGGACGGTGCCGACCTCCTCAAGGTACCAGTGCCGGCCTGCCGGGCGGGCCCGCTCGCAGGCGGCCTGGATCCGCTTCAGGGCGAGGGTGTGGCGGCCGTGGACGGCGACGGCGGTGGGCAGCCCCGCCAGCAGGCCCGGCACGTCGACCCCGCGGGGGCGGCGGGGGAGGTCCACACGGCGGCGCCGAGCAGCGTGCCGTCGGCCGCGTCCACGGCGACGTCCACGGCGCCCAGCGGGGCGCCGTCGGCCCCCGCGCGCAGCCCCTGGCGCACGGCGGCGGTGAACTTGCGCTCGAGGCGGGGCCCGCGCCGGTCCTCGGGCACGAGCCCGAGCGTGTACGGGTCCGTGGCGAAGGCCTCGGCGAGGACGGCGCCCACGCGGCGGGCGGTGTCCTCACGGGCTCCATCCGGGCGCAGGGTGAGCACGTGGACGCGGGGGCGCGGGGGCGCGGGGTCCGGGGAGGTCATGGCCGCCAGTCTAGGGACGGGGCCGGGCGCGTCATCGGACCGGCCGACGCACGCCCCACCCCGTGTGATCGGCGACACTGGTGGGCATGGACTTCTCCGCGCCCCTCGACCCGACCCCCGCCGCCCCGCCTGCCGCGGACGCCCCGCCCGCCGACGTCGTCGCCCGTCTGCAGGCGGAGCTGCCCGGCCGCGTGGACGTCTCCGTCGCCGCACTCGAGGCCGCCCGGGCGGACCGCTCGGGGCATCGCTCCCCGGCTGCGCCGCGGGCCGTGGTCCGCGCGCGGACGGTGGAGGACGTGCAGGCCGCGTGCCGGATCGCGCACGGGACCCGCACCCCGCTGGTCACCCGCGGAGCGGGCACGGGGCTGGCCGGCGGCGCCGTCGCGGGGGCGGGCGAGATCGTCCTGGACATGACCGCGATGGACCGGATCCTGGAGGTCTCCCCCGCGGACCGCGTGGCCGTCGTCGAGCCGGGGATCCTCAACGGGGCGCTGAACGCCGCGCTCGCCGAGCACGGGCTGTGGTGGGCCCCGGATCCCGCGTCGAAGGACATCTCCACGGTGGGCGGCAACATCGCGATGAACGCCGGCGGGCTGCTGTGCGCCAAGTACGGCGTGACGCGCGAGGCGGTGCTGGGCCTGGACGTGGTGCTCGCGGACGGCACCCTGCTGCGGCTGGGCCACCGCACCGTCAAGGGGGTGACCGGCTACGACCTGGTCGCGCTGATGATCGGCTCGGAGGGCACGCTCGGCGTGATCGTGGGCGCGACGCTGGCGCTGCGGCCGGCCGTGCGCGGCGTGCCGGTGACGCTCGGCGGGTTCTTCCCGGACGTCGTCGCGGGCGCCGCCGCGGCCGAGGCGATCACCGGGGCCGGTCACGTGCCCGCCCTGATGGAGCTGATGGACGAGGCGACGCTCGCCGCGGTGCGCGCGCACGCGGGGCCCGAACGCGGGGCCGCCCTGCCCGAGTCCGGCGCGTTCCTGCTGGTGCAGGCCGACGGCGCCGGCGCCGAGGCGGACGGGGAGGCCATGGCCGCCCTCATGCGCGCCCACGGCGGGGACGTCACCGTGACCGTGGACCCCGCCGAGGGGGAGGCCCTCATGGCCCTGCGCCGCACCGCGTTCCCCGCGCTCGAGCGCCTCGGCACCCCGCTCGTGGAGGACGTGGCCGTCCCGCGCAGCCGCATGGCCGAGATGTTCGCGCGGATCCGTGAGATCGAGGCACGCACCGGCGTCGCCATCCCCACCACGGCCCACGCCGGGGACGGCAACCTGCACCCGATCCTGCTGTTCGGCGCGGCGGCGCAGGTGGGCGGCGCGGCCGAGGACGCCGCGTCGATCCCGGCGGACGTGTGGGAGGCCGCCGGCGAGCTGTTCCGCGCCGGCCTGGAACTCGGCGGCACGCTCACCGGCGAACACGGCGTGGGCCTGCTCAAGCGCGCGTTCCTGCGGGACGAGCTCGGCGACGCCCAGCACGACCTCCAGCAGCGCATCAAGGCCGTGTTCGACCCGCACGGCATCCTCAACCCAGGAAAGGTGTTCACCCCGTGACTCAGCCGACCACCCCCGAGACCCCCGCCGACGCCGGCACACCGACCCCGTTCGAGGTCGGGCTGCAGCTGCGCTGGTCCGACGAGGACCGCTACGGCCACGTCAACAACGCCCGCCTGCTCACCCTCACCGAGGAGGCGCGCGTGCGCGCCCTGGCCGCGTGGGCCACGACGACGGCGTCCGGGGACGTCCAGCGCGTCGTGCGGTCCATGGAGGTCCAGTACGAGGCGCCCGTGGTCTACGCCGGGCCCGAGGTGACGGCGCGGGTGTGGATCCTGCGGATCGGCCGGACGTCCTTCACGCTGCGCCACGAGCTGTGGCAGGACGGGCGGCGCTGCGTGCTGTGCGACGCCGTGTTCGTGCAGGTGGACCCGGCGGCCGGGCGGCCCGTGGCCGTCTCCGACGAGGAGCGCGCCGTCTTCGAACGCGTGCTGATCCCCGCCGAGGACTGACGGGCCGCCGTCGGGCCTGTGGACGGCCCGCCGTCTCGCAGGATCCCGCCGTAGGCTCTGAGGCCATGGAGCAGGACCCTTCCCCGGACGCGCCCGCGCCCTCGGCGGACGTCGAGGCGCTGCGCGGCACCCCCGTATCCGATTTGACGCAGCTCTCCCCCGCGACGTCCGTGGCGCTGGAGCGGCTGCGCCGAGACGTCGAGCGCTTCGACCTCGAGTACCGCTCGGCCCTGCTCCAGGTGGAGGCGCGGCTCGAGGTGCTGCGGGACGAGTTCACACACCTGCACGACTACAACCCCATCGAGCACATCGTCACGCGGGTGAAGTCGCCGGAGTCGATCCTGCGCAAGGCCTCCGCCCGCGGGCTGTCCCTGGACCTGGACGCGCTGCGCACCAACGTCACGGACATCGCCGGGGCGCGCGTGATCGTCAGCTTCGCCCGGGACGTGTACCGCGTGTTCCGCCAGTTCACGCAGCAGCCGGACATCCGGGTGCTCGAGGTGGAGGACTACATCTCCCGGCCCAAGCCCTCCGGCTACCGCAGTCTGCACTGCCTCGTGCAGGTGCCGATCCACCTGTCCACCGGCACGATCCCGGTGACCGTGGAGATGCAGTTCCGCACGAGCGCCATGGACTTCTGGGCCACGCTCGAGCACAAGATCAACTACAAGTTCGACGGCGGCGTGCCCCCGGACATCGCGACCGAGCTCGTGGCCGCCGCCCGCGTGGCCGCGGATCTGGACACCCGCATGGAGCGGCTGCATGACCAGGTGCAGGAGACCGACAGGGACGACGACGCCGCCGCGGCCTGGGAGGACGACGGCGGTCCCGCCTTCGAGGACGAGCCGGCGGCGGGGCCGGATGGCGCGGGTCCGGGTGAGGCGCGGCCGGGTGACGACGCGCCCGGCGCGTCCACCGTCTGAGCCCCTCCGTCCACACCCGGCGGGCCGCGTGCACAGGGTTCTCCACAGAGTTGTCCACAGGTGTGGATGAGTCACACGCGTGTGATCCACCGAAGCAGCGCGGGGCGTGGCCGCAGACCGGGGAGGACATGCTGACGGAACGGGGCGGGGCGACTCCCGGTAGCCTGAGTCGATGCCCTCCACCGCCGTGCCGCCGCGCGACTCCGGCGCCGCCTCCACCCTGCCCGCCCGCACCGGGCACCGCGGGGTGTCGATCCTGCGCACCGCCGCCCTCGTCCTCGTGGTGGCGGCGTTCGTGTGGCTGGCACTCACCGTGCGCCTGCCCGGTGTGGACGAGCTGCGCGCCCAACTGGACGGCTTCGGCTGGTGGAGCTGGCTGGCGTTCACCGTGCTGTACGCGGCCGTGGCGCTCACCCCCATCCCCGTGACGATCATGGCGGTCACCGCCGGTGTGCTCTTCGGCGCGATCGAGGGGACGGTGCTGTCCGTCGTCGGAGCCCTGCTGGGCTCGCTCGGGGCGTACGGCATCGCGCGCGCGGTCGGGCGCGAGGTGGCCCTGCGCTGGCTCGGCCGCCACGCCGAGACCGTGGAGCGGCGGCTCGAGGACACCGGGTTCCTCGCCCTGCTGACCCTGCGCGTCGCCCCGGGGCTGCCGTACTGGCCCGTGAACTACGGGGCGGGCGCGCTCGCCGTGCCGCTGGGGATCTTCGCCGGCTCCACCGCGGTCGGCGTGATCCCCGGACAGCTCTCCCTCGTGGCGATGGGGGCGTTCGCGGTGCGCCCGGGCGTCGTGAACGGCGTGCTGCTCGGGGTGGGCTGGCTCACCGTGGGCGGTCTGACCCTGTGGGCGGTGCGCCACTGGCGACGGGCGGCCCGGTCCGCGGAGGAGCCGGCGGGCTCGGAGGGGCCGGAAAGCCCGCGGAGTGGTCAGGACACGCCGTCTCCGCGTGCGCGACGCGGCGTGTCGTGACCACTCTGCGCCGGACGTCAGCCGAGGGTTGTGTACCGCACGCCGAACTTGCTGCTGACCTGCAGGAACACGAGCACGTCCGTGCCGCGCGCGTAGGCGGGCATGCCGTACCAGGTGCGGGGTTCGAGCTCCGGGGCCGCCTCCGTGACGATCCGGTGCACCCCCACCGCCATGGCGCGGTCCGGCTCGGGCATCTCCTCGATCTTCACCAGCAGGTCCTGCAGGGCGTCGGCCTTCTTCCTGCCGCCGCGCTGGGCGCGCAGCTCCTGCGCGCGCTCGGCGATCGCGGCCTGCTCCGCGGCGCTGAAACCGGTGGACTCGCTCACGGTGCCTCCTGGGGTGCGGGGACGGGTCCTGCCCGGGTCTCAGCCCCGACGGCCCAGGCGACCGAGCAGGCGGGTCTGCCGGTCGGCGTCGTCGGCCACGGGGACGGGCTCGCCCAGGATGCCGGGCGTGTAGGCGGCGTCGCCGAACAGTTCCAGCGACTCCTCCACGCAGTCGATCTCCGCGTCCGTGAACCGCGCGTCCACGCCCTGCGAGCGGGCCAGGTCCCAACGGTGCACGATCACGTCGAACGCGTGGAAGCGGATCAACGCCTCGCCCACGGGCATCTCCCCGAGCGCGGTCTTCATGGGCCGCATGATGAACTCCTCGTCACCGGCGAGGGCGGACATGGCGGCGGCGTGCTTGGCCCACTGGGTGGCCAGCTGCTGGCGGGACCCGTCGAAGAGGGGCACCTCCCGGCCCTGGCGGGCGGCGAAGTCGCGCTGGCCGGCGATCACGTGGTCCAGCAGGTCCAGCGCGTCCCAGCCCTCACACGGGGTGGCGGCGTCCCAGTCCCGCACCTCCCGGACGACGGCGGTGAACGGCTCGGCGGCCGCGTTCCAGCGGGCCTCGACCTCGGTGGCGGGGATGGACATGGTGCTCTCCTCAGGGTCGCGGGGTTCTCGGGGCCGCGGCGGGCGACGACGGCGCCGGGCTCGGCTTCTTCGGGCCGCGGATGGACTCGGGGCGGGCCGGGTCCAGGACGGACCGGGGGTCGAAGAACTCCTCCAGCACGGGCCGCTCGCCCGAGACGGCCGCGGCGAGGCTGATGCCGTCCACGTTGATGCGCGAGCCGCGGTAGTAGCCGGGCTCGAGCTGGCCCCACGCCTTGGAGGTGCCGTCCACGAGGAAGAAGGAGCGGTAGCCGAGCTCGCGGAGGTAGCGGTACCGCTCGTTGTCCTCCGTGTACTTGCCGGGGCCGGTGACGTCCGCGCCGAACGGGTAGATGAGCATGTCCGTGGGGCCGAGGATCGGCTCGACCTCCTCGTGCCAGTGCCCCATGTCGAACTCGAGCTCCTCCATGGTCAGCTTCGGCACCGTCCGGTGGCCCCACGTGTGGGAGGCGAACTCCCAGCCGCTGTCCTTGAGCGCGTCGGCGACCTCGGTGGCGGCCGCGACGTCGGCGTCGAACGTGGGGCTGTCCCCGAACTCGCGGGCCGAGGTGCGGTAACCGAACACGCCGTCGTAGCCGGTCATGGCCAGCACGCCGCGGGCGCCGTTGAGGCTGAAGTCCGGGTGCTCGGCGAGGAAGTCGTCCAGACGCGGGACGACGTCGAACGCCCCGACGTGCGTGGTGCCCTGGGCGTCCGTGTACTCGTTGCGGACGCGGCCGTCCTCGGCCACGATCAGACGGTCCGCGAAGCCGTCGCCGTCCATGTAGAGGTAGTACGAGCAGTCGTCCAAGGAGAGGATCAGCGGGGTCCGGCCCTCGGGGACCATGAGGGTCTTCGGGCGCACGACGTCGTCCTCCCCCACCTCGTACAGCTCGTGCGGGGAGACCAGCACGTAACCGCGCTCGTAGACCTGCCGGATGACGGCGTCGAACTCGTCCACCGTGACCATGAAGTCCAGGTAGCCGCGGGCCTTGTCGTCGCCGTCGAAGGCGCGCGCCGGGTCCACCACCAGGGAGTGGAAGAACAGGTGCGGAACCCGGGCCACGTCCGGCCAGGCCACCGGTTCGCCGGCGGGCGGCGGACCAGCGGGGGCGGCGGAGGTGGGCGCGGACGAGGTCGGCACGGACGACGACGCCGCGTCCTCCCCGTCCTGCCCGCAGGCGGCCAGCAGTCCCGATCCGAGCAGGGCGGAACCGGCCAGGAGCATCTGTCGACGGGTCGGCTGCGGCACGGGCGGGGGCATCGGGCACCTTTCTCTGGGGGCACCCATCATCCCAAGGCCGCCCGGCCCGAGACCACCCCTGCCGGGCGGGCGGGCGGAGGTGGGAACGGCGCGGCATGGGAGGCCGGCCAGCGGCGGGGCTCGATCCGCCGCAGACGGCACAGAGTGGTCACGCGGACGACCCGAGCTCGGCGCGGACCGTGTTCGACCGCTTCGTGTTCGGCAACCACATCCGCAGCTTCAGCGTCGACTGAGCCCCGGCTGGGAGGCACCTTCGACGCGCGCCGACGCACGCGCCCCTCGTGCCGTGCCGCATGCCACACTGGCGAGCGTGACCCGACGTCCGGATGCACCACCCCCGGCCGACCCGCGCGCGCGTGCGGCCCTGCGCGCCGTGCTCACGGTCCTGGCCGTGATGGCGGTGCTGTTCGCCGCCGTCGTGCTGACGCTGGCCTACGGGCCCGCCCGCTGAACCCGTCCTTCCCCGATCCAGGAGCAGTCATGTCCCCCGCGGACCCCACCGCCGACGTCGCGGCCGGGCCGGCCGGCCCCGCCGCGGTGGCCGAGGCCTTCGCGGCCGCCTGGAACGCCGCCGACGCCGACGCGCTCGCCGACCTGTTCGCCGAGGACGCGGACTTCGTGAACGTGGTGGGCGTGTGGTGGACGCGGCGTCGGCAGATCCGGGTGAACCACGCGCTCGGCTTCCGCTGGATGTTCCCGGCCTCCCGGCTCGTGCTCGGGCAGGTGCGCGTGCGCGAGCTCGGGGACGTGGCGGTGGTGCACGCGCCGTGGACCATGACGGGGCAGACCGCGCCCGACGGCGACGAGGCCGGCGAGCGCACCGGCGTCCTGCTGCTCGTGGTGCGCCGCACCGAGGCCGGGGCGTGGGAGGCGGTGGCCGGACAGAACACGGACTCCGTGCCCGAGGCGCAGACCCACCTGGCCGACGACGACGGGCTGGCCGCGGTGCACTACCACCCGTCGGCGTGGATCGATCCCGACGACGACCCCGACGGCCCGGAGGCCTGCTGAGCGGAGGCGGGCTCACTCCACCGTCAGCAGCCGCACCCAGTCGTCCTCGACGCGCTCCCCGCCGACCACGAACTGCCGCGCCCCGATCGTCGCGAAGCCAAGGCGCTCGTAGAACCGGTTGGCCCGTGTGTTCTGCGCGTTCGTGCCGAGCCACACGTGCCGGAACCCCAGCCGCCTCAGCCGCTCGACGCCGTCGTGCACGAGGGCCTCGGCCAGCCCGGTGCCGCGCCCCTCGGCGAGCACGTACAGCTTCGAGAGGTGGCCGGCCGGCACGTCGCCGAGCCGCTCCGTGACGGGTGCCTCGGGGGTCGCGGCGGTCTCGTACATGGCGTAGCCGAGCAGGGTCTCCGGGGCGTCGGCCGCGGCGCCCACGAGCACGATCCGCTCCGGGTCCGCGATCCACGCGGCCACGGCGGCCTCGCTCAGGTGCAACGCGATGTGCGCCTCCACCGCGGCACGCGGCAGCGAGGACGGGGAGGCGTCCGGGAAGGTGGCCGCGGCGATCGCGGCGATCGCGGGCGCGTCCTCGGGGCGGGCCGGACGGACGACGGCGGCGCGGGGTGCGGAAGTCATCTCCGCTCAGGCCTGCAGCGCGGGGTGCAGGTCCTTCATGCGGAACCGGCGCCGGCGCCGCACCACGAGCACGTCCAGGGCGAGCGCCGCCGCCCCGATGCCCATCAGCACGACCACCGGCACCCAGAAGCGCTGGTCCGGACCGCCGGAGATCGCGTTGCGGAACGCCTCGATGGAGTAGCTCATCGGCATGAACGGGTGCAGCGCCTGGAAGAAGCCGGGCAGCACCTCGGCCGGGTAGGTGCCGCCGGTGGAGGCCAGCTGCAGGACCAGCAGGACCAGCAGCAGCGCCGAACCGGGGGTGCCGAGCGCCGTCTGCACCAGGTGCGCGATGAGGGAGAACACCACGGCCACGAGCACCGTCAGGGCCACGGCCCGCACCGGGTGCACGGGGGCCAGGCCCAGCGGCAGCGTCGCGGCGAGCATGAGCAGGCCGCCGCCCACGGCCACGATGCCCACGGGCAGCCACGCGGCCAGCGCGATCGCCACCGGGTTGCGGCGCCCGGCCAGCAGCCGCCCGCTGATGGGCCGCATGATGTTGAACGCGGCGATGCCGAACACCCACAGGGCGATGGAGAAGAACATCGGCGCCATGCCGCGGCCGTAGACCTCCGCGGAGTTGTCCACCTGCATCACGGCCTCCACGGGCCGGGACATCACCAGGGCGGCCTCGTCCCGCTCGTCCTCGGTCAGGGCGGGGACGCGGTCGGCGCCGTCGGAGAGCCCGGAGGCGAGCTCGTGGGCGCCGTCGTCGAGGGTGCCGAGGCCGGCGCGCAGCTCCCCGGCGCCGTCCTGGAGCTGGGCCAGGCCGCCGTCGAGCTCGGTCGCGCCGGACTCCAGCTGCCCCGCACCGTCCTGCAGGGTCAGCGCCCCGTCGTGGAGCGCGGCGTTGCCCTCGGCGAGGGTGGTCGCCCCGTCCGTCAGCTCGCCGAGGCCGGACTGCAGCTCCCCGGCGCCGTCCTGGAGCTGGGCCAGGCCGCCGTCGAGCTCGGTCGCGCCGGAGCCCAGCTGCTCGAGGCCGTCCGCGAACTTCCCGGCGCCGTCGGCGAGGGAGTCGGCCCCGTCCTTCGCCTCACCGATCCCGCCCTGCAGCTTCTCGGCGCCCGCGGCCACGGCGTGGGCGCCGTCGTTGAGGTCCGTCAGATCCGCCTTGGCGGAGGCGGCGACGTCGTCCTCGACGAAGCCCTGGACGCGCTCGTTGGCGGCCGCGGAGGTCGCGGCGGCCTCCTCGGCGCGGCCGGCGACGGCGGTCACCCGCTCGTCCGCGCCGGTGAGCGCCTCCTGGAGCGCGGCGTACTGCTCGGACTCGGCGAGCGTCGGGTCCTCTTCGGCGAGCGCGGCCAGGGCGGTCTGCGCGTCGGCGATGCGGGCGCCCGCGCCGTCCTCGGCCGTGCCGGCCACCTCGGCGACCCGCTGGACGTCCTCGTCCACCGCGGCGACGTCGGCGGCCACCGCGTCCTGGCGCTCGATCACCTGGTCCAGGCCGGGGACCACCGTGTCGTAGAGCTGCTGGGTGCCGTCGGCCACCTGCGTGGCGCCGTCGGTGAGCTCGGCCGATCCGGTCTGCAGCTGGGCCAGCCCGTCGGAGAGGTCCGTGGCGCCCTGACGCAGGGCGGGGGCGTTCTCGGCGAGCTGCCCGGCGCCGTCGGCGAGGGCCTGGGAGCCCTCGCGCGCCTGGTCGAGCCCGTCGGCCAGGCGCCCGGCCCCGTCCTGCGCGGACGCGGCGCCCTCGGCGAGTCGCTGGGCGCCGTCGTCGGCCTGGGCGGCGCCGTCCGCGAGGTCACCCGCACCCGTGGCGAGCTGGCCCGCGCCCTCGGCCAGCTTGCCCGAGCCGTCGTGGGCCTGGACGATCCCGTCCTCCAGCCGGCTCGCGCCGTCCTCCGCGGAGGCCGTGCCGTCGGCCAGCTGCGCGGCGCCGTCGGCGGCGTCCACCATGCCCGACCGCAGCTCGCCGAGGCTGGAGAAGACGGACTCGAAGTACGCCTCGATCGCGGACCGGTTCACGGCGGCCTCGACCTTGGCCTGGCTCGCGTTCGTGACGGAGCCGATCACGAAGCCGTTGGCGTCGTCTCGGCGCAGGGTGATCTGCGCCTGCCGCGGTGTCCCGCCGCCCTCGGGGCTGACGAGGTCACGACTGAGCTCGGCGGGGATCTCCAGGACGAGGTAGTACCGGCCCTCCCGCAGTCCCTCCTCGGCCTCCTCCCGCGTGGTCTCGCGCCAGTCGAAGGCGCGGTCGTCCTTGAGGCGTTCGGTCATGTCCGCGCCGGTGCGCAGCGTGGTGTCACCGCGCTGGACGGGCTCGTCCTCGTTGACGATCGCCACCGGCAGACGGTCCATGGCCCCGTAGGGGTCCCAGTTCGCGGACAGGTACAGGGCGCCGTAGATGGCGGGGACGAGGAAGATGAACAGCAGGGCGAGCAGGGGCAGGCCACGGCGGAAGCGTCGCAGCTCGTAGCGGAACAGCATCAGTTCTCCCGGACGGGGGGCAGGGTGAGGACGACGGCGTCGCGCGGCACGGGCGCGGAGGCCACGGCGCTCACCGCGAACGGGTGGCCGTGGTCCTTGAGGACGTCCAGGGCCGCGTGGAGCGCGGCCAGCTCATCGAGGGTCAGGGTGGCGTCCACGTCGTCGAAGGTGACGAGGCGGGCCGGGCGCAGGCAGGCGACGACGGCGGCCAGCAGCGCGCGCTCGGGTGCAGGCAGCTCCCCGACGACGGCCTCCGGCGCCACGCTCAGCCGCACCGCGTCCGCGAGGAGGGCGAAGCGCGCGCGGCCGACGCGGCGGCGCACGCCGTCGGCGAGGCAGCGCTCGTCCACGACCTCGGCCGCGGTCAGCGCCGGCTCGAGCTCCACCACGTCGGTGGTGTGGGCGACGGCGGTGCGGGCACGGAGGGCGTGCGGGTGGCGCGCGGCGTCGATCGGGGGCCGGTACGCGCGGGCGGCGGGCCGCTCCGGCCCGTCCAGGGCGACGTCCACGGGGCCGCCGGTGAGCACGAGCTCGCCCCGCACGCCCTGCATGCGCCCCGTGAGGGCGAGCAGCAGGGCCGAGCGGCCCGAGCCCTGGGTTCCGAGCACGGCCAGGTGGGTCTGCGGGGGCAGCACCAGGTCGAGGGGGCCGAACACCGGCCCGCGACCGCCGCGCAGGGTCAGACC
Organism: Micrococcus sp. KT16; assembly: GCF_003315015.1. Classification (NCBI taxonomy): domain Bacteria; kingdom Bacillati; phylum Actinomycetota; class Actinomycetes; order Micrococcales; family Micrococcaceae; genus Micrococcus; species Micrococcus sp. KT16. The sequence goes on from NZ_QNRG01000007.1 coordinate 91,241, forward strand.
GCGCGCCACGAGGGTGGCAGGCGGGAGGTCGTCGAGGTGCGCCGGGACGGGGGCGGGCCCGGGGCCATGGTGATCGGCGTCGGTGGGAGTGGAAGACATAGGCCCTCTTTGCCGAGTCGAGGCGGATTCAATACCATCGGTATTCAATACCATCGGCATCGAGAGGGCAACATGGCCACCCGACCCCGCCGCGAGGATGTCCGCGCGGCCATCCTCGACCACGCGGCCCGGGTGTTCGGACGGGAGGGCTACGCGCGCTCCTCCCTCGCCCGCATCGCGGCGGAGGCCGGCTACACGAAGGGCGCCGTCTATTCCGGTTTCGCGGGGAAGCCGGACCTCTTCGCCGCCGCCTGCACCGTCCAGTTCGAGCGGGCGACCACCCGAGCCATGGACGGCGTCGCCGACGCCCTGGACGACCCCGACCTGCCGCGCGAGGACCTGGTGGCCCGCGTGGCGGAGGCCCTGGCCGACGTCGTGCTCGAGACCACGGGCTCCTGGCCCCTGCTCCTCCACGAGTTCCAGGCCGTGGGCCTGCGCGAGCCCGCCGTGGGGAGAGCCTACCGGACGCTCACCGTCCGGCGGCGGGACTTCCTGGCCGGCCTGCTGCGTGAGCACCGCGTGCTGGCCGACGTCCCGGACGAGCAGGTCACGCACACCGCGGCCATGCTCCTGATGCTCGTGCACACGCTGTCGGTCGAGCGGCACCTGGCCCCGGAGGACCTGACGGTGGACGACGTGCGGGCCACGCTGGCCGCGGCCGTGCGGTCCCTCCTGCCCTGACGCCTGCGCGCCGGCCCCGCCTCAGCCCAGGGTGCCGGCCACACCGCGCACCAGCGCCACCGTGCCCCCGACGCCGGCGAGGCAGATCGCGAGGACGCGCGCCTTCGCGGGGTCCACCCGGCGGGCCACCACCGAACCGAGCAGCACACCCAGCGGACCGCCCGCCACCACGGCGACCCACACCGGCCACGGCACGTGCAGCCCCGCGGGCACGGCCGCGCCGAACAGCGACTTGGTGACCAGCGAGGTGAGATTGGCCAGCAGGAACACGGGCTGGAGGGTGGCCGCCCACGAGCGCTGGTCCCACCGGCTCGCCACCGCGTAGACCGCGAGCGCCGGCCCGGCGATGCCCGCGGTGGTGTTCATGAACCCCGCCACGGCGCCGGAGACGAACACGGCCCCGTCGCCCTGCGCGGTGAAGCGCTGCTGCAGGCCCAGGACGGCGGCCACGGCCACCAGCACGGAGGACCCCAGGAGGATCTCGAGGGCGTGGGCGTCCAGGACCCGCACCGCCCACGCCCCCGCGAACGAGCCGGCCACGAGCAGGGGCGCGAGGCGGACGAAGCGCGGCCAGTCCACGTGCCTGTGGAGCACCGCGAACAGCAGCACCGCGGACACCGAGGCGGCCACGTTGGACAGCGTCACCCCCGCCACCGGGCCCAGGAGCAGGGACAGCGTGGGTGCGGCGATCATGCCGACGCCCATTCCGCTCACCCGCTGGAGCGTGCCGCCCACGGTGATGGCGGCCAGCGCGACGACGGCCGGCAGCCACACCAGGGAGGGGTCCATGCGGGCAGTATGCCGGAGCCGGGGTGTCCGTCGGCCCTGGCGCCCGCCCGTGACGGGTGCGCATGCTGGCCCCATGGCCCAGCACAGCTCCACCCCGTACCCGCTCGTGATCGTGGGCAGCGGCCCCGCCGGCGTCAGCGCCGCCCGCGCCTACGTCGACGCCGGGGGACCCGGCCCCGTCCTCATGCTCACCTCGGACGTGGACCACCCCTACGAGCGCCCGCCGCTGTCCAAGGAGGTGCTGCGCGGCACCGCCGAACCGGAGCCGACGGTGCTGGACGAGCTGCCGGACGCCGTCGAGCTGCGCCGGGGCGTGACCGTCACCCGTGCGGACCTGGGCGCGCGGACGCTGTGGGCCGCCGAGGAGCCGATCCGCTTCGAGCGGCTCATCCTGGCCCTGGGCGCCCGTCCGGTCCCCCTGCCGGACGTCGAGGCCGACGCCGAGGTGCACCTGCTGCGCTCCTTCGCCGACGCCCGCCGCCTGGTGACGTCGGCCGGGCACGCGCGCTCCGCCGTCGTGGTGGGGTCCGGGTTCATCGGCTGCGAGGCGGCGGCCTCGCTGGCGCTGCGCGGGGTGGAGACCACCCTGGTCACCCCGGACGAGGTGCCGCAGCAGAGACGGCTGGGCCGCGCCGCGGGCGAGCGGATCGCCGAGTGGCTGACGGGCGCGGGCGTCACGCTGCGCACGGGCGTGCGGGTGAGGCAGGTGCGCGCCCCGCGCACCGTCCACCTCGACGACGGCGCCACGCTCGCCCCGGACCTGATCCTCGCCGCGGTGGGGGTCGAGCCGGGGGGCGGGTGGCTCGAGGACTCCGAGCTGACCATGCACGAGGGGCGGATCGTGGCGGACGAGCACCTGGCGGCGGCGCCGGGCGTGTGGGTGGCCGGGGACGTGGCCCGCGCCCACCACGCCGTGGCCGGCCGGCCGATCCCCGTGGAGCACTGGGGCGACGCCCTCGGCATGGGCGAGGTCGCCGGGCACAACGCGGCCCGCACCGAGGTCGGCGTGCCGGGCGGCGCCGGCCAGGCCTCCGTGCTGGCCCACGCGGCGACGGCGGACCCGGAGTCCCTGCGGCGGTGGGAGGCCGTGCCCGGGTTCTGGAGCACCATCGGCGAGCACACGCTCAAGCACGCCGCGTGGGGCGACGGCCACGAGCAGGCCCGCATGGTGGAGCGCACCGGCGGGTTCACTCTCTGGTACACGGACGCGCAGGACCGCGTGGTGGGCGTGCTGACCTACAACGCGGACGAGGACTACGAGCGCGGGCGGGAGCTGGTGGCGGGCCGGGATGCCGTGGGCGAAGGCCGAGGCCGTCCCGACCCTGCATGACAGACTGAGGGGATGACCACCCCGACCCCCGGCGCCGGCTCCCCGGGCAGCGGGGTGGCCGGGGGCGTGCTGGCCGCAGTGGGGGCGCTGGCCCTGATCGCGACCGTCCTGGCGCTGGTCCTCGCGTTCGGTCCGGCCGGCCGGGACGACGCCGGCGCGGGCGCCGAGCGGCGGCGCTGGAACGGCGGCTTCACCCCCGCCCCGCCCACGGTGAACACGCAGGGGTACGCCGAGCCCGTGCAGGGCCGCGTGACCTCCCGCTTCGGGCCCCGCCCCAACCCGTTCGGCGAGGGCGTGGTGCCCTCGGGGGTGTCCGAGGAGGCCCTGACCCGCCACGACGGCGTGGACCTCGGCGGGGTGCCGGAGGGCACGCCCTTCCACTCGGTGTCCGACGGCCGAGTCCTATTCGTGGAGGCCGGCGGGGACGCGGGCGGCAACCTGCTCGCCGTGGACGCCGGGGACGGCCACGTGTGGCGCTACCTGCACGCCGCCCCGGACTCCACCGTGGTGGACGCGGGCCAGCGCGTCTCCGCCGGGGACCACCTGGCCGGCGTCGGGCAGACCGGCGCCGCCACCGGCGTGCACCTGCACCTGGAGCTGCGCGTGGACGGCGAGCCGGTGGACCCGGAGGCCTACCTGGCCGAGCGGGGCGTGGAGCTCGGCGGCTCCTACCCGGAGCGGCGCCGCGGCCTCAGCCGGTGACCGGGCCGCCGCCGTCGTCCACGGACCCGGCCCAGCGGACCTCCCCGTCCACGACCTCGTCCGTCGGCGCCAGGCCGATCGCCTGGGCGACCCGCTGGGAGGCCGTGTGCTCGGGGTGGACATCCGCCACGAGGCGCCGCACCCCCCGGTCCCGCAGCTCGCCCTTGAGGAGGCCGGCGGCCTCCTTCGCCAGCCCGCGGCCCTGCCACGGCGTGCCGATCAGCCAGGCGATCTGCGTGGGTCCCCCGTCCACGGGGATGGTGGCCTGGACGTAGCCGACCGGCCGGCCCTCCGGCTCCAGCACCACGATCCAGTTGGCCCAGTCCTCCGCGCCGTCCTCGGAGCGACCGCGCGCGAGGATCGCGTACCGCTGCCGCAGCTCCTCCTCGCCCGGCGGCGTCCCGCCGGTGTACGTGTACAGGTCCGGGTCGGCGAGGACCGCGGCCATGGCCTCGGCGTCATCCACCCGCAACGGGCGCAGGGAGAGGGAATGCGGCATGGGCACAGTCGACCAGCCCGGCCCCGCGCAGACAAGAGGCGGGGCGCATCCGCCCGCCGCTAGCCTGGGCGCATGCCGCCCGCCCCCACCGCCCGTCTGCGCTTCCGCGAGATGGCCGACGCCGACCTCGACCACCTGGCCGGCCTCCTCGCCGATCCCGTGGTGATGCGCTTCTACCCCGCCCCGCGCACGCGCGCGGAGGCGGCGGCGTGGATCGCGGGCAACCGGCGCCGGTACGCGCAGGACGGGCACGGGCTGTGGATCATCGAGACCCACGACGACGGCGGGTCCGGCTTCGTGGGCGACTGCGGCCTGACGTGGCAGGAGGTCAACGGGGAGCCTCGCCTGGAGGTCGGCTACCACGTGCGGGCCGACCTGTGGGGGCGCGGCTACGCCACCGAAGCGGCCGCCGCCTGCCGGGACCACGCCCGGGACGTGCTGGGGCACCACGAGCTCGTGGCGATCATCCACCCGGAGAACACGGCCTCGCGCCGGGTGGCCGAGCGGATCGGGATGACCGTGGTGGGCGAGGACCGCACCGGCGCGCCCGAGGCCCGCGCGGCTCTGGGGCTCGAGGCGCGCACCGTGCTGGGGATGAGGCTCCGGCCGGGCGCGTGAGGCGCGGCCCGGCCGGACGTCTCAGCCCCGGTCGCTCACTTGGCGTGGCGGGCGAGCAGCTCGCGGGCGGCGTCCAGGCCGCCGGCCTCGACGTCGTAGGAGCCGGTGGACGCGTGGTGGGCCTCGACCGCGTCCGTGATCCGGTAGTGGTCCGGGTTGCCGGGCGGGTCGGAGGTCTCCAGCACGTGGATCAGGTAGGTCTCGCCGGCGGCCAGGGCCTGGCGGTCGTCGCGCTCGTGATGGGTCATGACGTCCTCTCGGGTCGGCGCCCGGCGGGTCTGTCCCACCGGGGCGTGCGCACCAGGGTGGCGCATCGACGGCGGCGGGGCACAGTCCTGCCCGCCCGCGGGCCGGATCCGGTCAGTAGGCGGGTCAGAGTCCGCTCAGGCCCCGACGTAGGAGCTGACGACGCTCCGCAGTGCCTCGGCGGATTCGTAGATGTCCTCCAAGTTCTCGAGGTCGGCCCGCGTCCTGTTCTTGTCCGCATCGAACAGCACCAGATATTTCACCTTCCCGTCGAAGTGAAGGCGCGCGATCGGCTTCCGATTGTTGTCGTCCAGGATGACGCTGCAGTACGAGGCTGCGTCGCGCATGTAGACGCGGTTCATCGGCACGATTCCGGCGAGAATCGCCTTGATGATGCGGAAACCCTCGATCTCCTCTTCGGTCGTCACCACGCCCGGCTTGAGCTGGCCCTCCTGACCGTTCTCCTCGTCGGACAGGACCGTCTGATCGCCGGTGGCCACGGGTTCAGCGGGAGCCGCCAGTACCGGAGCGACCTGGTCGCCCAGGGCAGTCTTCAGCCGCGCGTTGACGCGATCGTTGATGTACTGGCGCGCAGCCTCCTCGGTGAGCCGGGTGAAGGTCTCCACCGCCTTGGCGTTCATGTACCCGGAGTACACGCGCTTGGCGAGGACCTTCACCAACTCATCGCTCGGCGCAGCCATCTCGGCAGAAATCTCGCGCTTGATGGCCGATACGTACTTCAGCTCCTCGGCTGCGGCGATGACCGAGTCGAGATCGAAGGATCCCTTCGCCAGCTGCTCGAGCTTCGGCACGGTGACCGGGTCGATGTCCAGAAGATCGAGGACGAGGAACGGACGCTCGTCGAGGATGTTGGCCTTGTCGAGGTCCGTGTAGAAGTTCCACACCCGCCCGTTGGTGAGCACGCCGATCCGCGCTTCACTGGTGTGGAAGTAGCGCACCAGCTGGCTCGCGTGCGCCAGGGACAGCTCCGAGCCGACCTTCTTGGCCTCCACGAGGATGTTGACCTTCCCCTCCCGCATGATGGCGTAGTCGATCTTCTCCCCCTTCTTCAGGCCCAGATCTGCGACGAACTCCGGGACGACCTCCTGGGGATCGAACACGTCGTAGCCCAACACCTGCGAGATGAATGGCATGACGAGCGCGTTCTTCGTCGCCTCTTCCGTGTCCAGGGAGCTTGCGTAGTCGCGGGCTCGCCGAGCCACTTGCGCAAGCTTGTCCTCGAATTCAGTCATGCCGTTTCACCCATCCGTGAGTAGGAGCCGGACAGCCGGGAATCCGGCAGCCTCGCACGTCAGCGCCCGAAGGCCCGCCGCAGCTGTGTCGAAATATAACCCAGCTCACAAACACGCTACGGGGACCCTCGCAGGCGCTCCGTGGCCGGACCGCGGGATCGCCCGGAACGCGAGGCGGCCACGACGCGTCGCCTCTCACAGGAAGGAGACGGGGCGTCGTGGCCGCGTTCCGCGGGGGGCCGCCCTGTCAGGCGACGCCCGGCCGGCTCAGCGGTTGCCGGGGTGCTGCGGGTCGGCCGGGATGCCGCGGCTCAGGGGCTCCACGGGCGGGCCGCTCGTCTCCGGGGTCACGGGCGAGCCGGTGCGGGAGCCGCCGACCTCCGGGGTGTCCGGCACCTGATCGCCGGAGGGCTGGGCGCCGGAGCGCAGCGCCTCGAGCCGCGTCTCGAGGACCTGCACCACGGGCAGGCGGTCGCCGTGGGCGCGCTCGTAGGCGAGCAGCTGCTCCACCTGCGACTCGTCGAGGCCGGTGATCCGGGTCGGCAGCGTGCCGTTGGGGATGTGGTCGTAGTCCGGCAGGGGGAGCTCGTCGCGGTTCGGGGCGTTCGTCATGGCACTGTCCCTCTTCTCTCGTCGGGGTCCCTCGTCGGGATGCGTGGTCCACCCACGCTAGTGAAGGCCCCCGTCAGACGGCACCCCCTGCCGCCCCGCTCACCCGACCCCGTCCCGCCGCGCCCGCAGCACGATCTCCAGGTCGAACCGCGCGTCGGGGTCCTCGAGGGCCTCCCCGAACAGCTCGCGCAGCCGGCCCACCCGGTACCCCACGGTCTGGGGGTGCACGCCGAGCTCCGCGGCGATCGGCGCCCGCTGGCCCCAGTGCGTGAGCCAGGCGAGCAGGGTCTCCTCCAGCACCGCCCGCTTCGCCTCGCTCACCTCGTCCAGGGGCGCCAGCACGCGTTCGGCCAGCTGCGTCACGACGCGCGGCTCGGCCCCCAGCACCACGCGCGCCAGGTGGTCCGCGGCGAGGATCGGGGACGGGGCGCCGTCGTCGTCCTCCCCCTGCGCGGGCTCCGCCGTCCGGCCCGCCGCCTCCTGGACGGCCAGCGTGCGGGCCACCCGGTAGGAGTGGGGCACGAGCGGCCAGTCCACGGCCGGCCCGACGACGGCGGCCGTCCCCGCCAGCAGGCGCAGCATGCGCTCGCGGCGGCCCTGGGAGGGCGTCGCGTCGATCACGGCGACCACCTCCGAGTCCCGCTCCACCACGAGCCCGGCCCGGCCCAGCCTCTCCCGGACGGCGACGCCGGCGTCCGCGGGCAGCACCACCACCGCCAGCCGGCGCGGCAGCCGCCAGTCCGCGAGCGCGGCCAGCCGTTGCACCTCCTTCTCCTCGGTCCCGCCCCGGACCAGGGCGGTGGCGAGGGCGGCGCGGTGCAGCTCGAGCACGCCCGCCTGGGCGGACTGCGCCTCCGCGTACGCCTGGGCGCTGACGGAGGAGAGCTCGTCGATGTACGCCCAGATGGACTCGCCCAGCTCGATCACCACGGACATCTCCAGGCCCAGGCGCGCGCACTCGGCGGAGAGCTCGCGGAACACGATCCGCGCGGAGGTGCGGTACGCGCCGAGCAGGGCGTCCATGGAGCGCCCCTCGCGGAACTCGCCGGCCCCCAGGCGGGCCATGAGGACGCGGGACTCGCTGTTCAGGGCCGGGCGGGTGGTGCCGGGCAGGCTCATCAGCTGCTCGAGGGCGGTGGTCACGCCGGCGGTGAGGTTCTTGCCGTAGTGGCCGTCGCGCGCCGCCGCGTAGGCGGGGATCTGGTCCGGGACCGTCTCGATGATGCGCTCCATGATCCCGGGGATCGCCGGGGCCAGGCGCTCCGCGAGGTCGTCGGGGAGGGACTGCCAGGGCGGGCGCCAGTCGGGGGCGGGGGTGGTCTGCGTCACACTCAATCTTGTCTCCTCGCGATGAAGTGATGGCCCAGATCGTACGCTGAAGACGAAGAACTGCGGCATGCCGAGCCATAGACTGGAGCCATGGTCGGCCCGTCTCTGTTCTCCCGTCTGGCGTCGACGCTCCTGCACCCGCTCACGCCGCAGGATGTCCTCGGCCTGCTCGACCCCGTGCACTCCTCCCGCCAACTGCGCGGGGTGGTCACCTCCGTCACCCGCGCGACGCCCGGCGCCGCCACCATCGCGTTCCGCCCCGGACCGGGTTGGCGGGCCCACGACGCCGGCCAGTGGGCACGCGTCGGCGTCGACGTGGACGGGGTGCGGCAGTGGCGCTCCTACTCGCTCTCCGCACCCGCGGGCGCGGACCCGGAGATCACGGTGTCCGACATCGGCCTCGTCTCCGGCACGCTCGTGCGCCACACGAAGCCCGGCGACGTCCTCTTCCTCGACATCCCCGAGGGCGACTTCACCCTGCCGGATGAGCCGCGCCCGCTGCTCATGCTCACCGCCGGCTCGGGCCTGACCCCGGTGATGTCCATGATCCGCACGCTCGTGCCGGCGCGCCGGGATGCCGACGTCGTGCTCATCCACTCCTCCCGCACCCCCGAGGACGCCCTGTTCCGCGAGGAGCTGGCCGAGCTGGCCGACCAGTTCCCGGGCCTGCGCGTGGTGCACCACCACACCGCGGAGGCGGGCCGCCTCGACCTCTCCTCCCCCGCGCAGCTCGAAGGCGTCTGCCCCGACTGGCGCGAGCGCGCCGCCTACGCGTGCGGGCCGGCCGGGTTCCTCGACGACGCCGAGGCCCTGTGGCGGCGCGAGGCGGCCGCGGACCTCACCATCGAGCGGTTCCAGGCCGACTTCGCCCCGGGCGTGGCGGGGGCCGGCGGCCGCGTGGTGTTCGAGCACGCCGACGTCGAAGTGGACGCTCCCGGCGACGTGCCGCTGCTCGTGGTGGCCGAGGAGGCCGGCGTCGCCGCGCCCGCCGGCTGCCGCATGGGCATCTGCCACGCGTGCCTCACGCCGCTGCGCTCGGGCCAGGTCACGGACCTGCGGACCGGGCAGGTGCACGGCGAGCCCGGCGAGCTGGTCCAGACCTGCGTGAGCGCCGCCGCCGGCCCGCTGAGCCTCGACCTCTGAACCTGACGCCCGGCCCGCGACCCGGGCCTCCCCGACCATCCCCCGCCTCCCGTCCCCAGGAGCACCGCATGACCCAGACCCCCACCACCCCCAGCCGCACCGGCGCCACCGCCCCGGACGATCTGGCCCTGGCCATCCCCGGCACCACCGTGCGCGGCCGCGCCGCCCGGGTCCTGCCACAGGACCGCCCCGACACCACGAGCTGGGCTCCGCACACCCCCGAGTCCCGCCCCACCACCGCCACCGCGACGCCGGGGCTGCCGGGCGTCGTCGGGAGCCCGGCGGTGCGCCCGCCCGGCGCCGCCCACCTGACGGACGCGCAGGTGGCCGAGCTGGGCCGGGAGCTGGACGCGATCCGCGACGACGTGCTCTCCCGCCGCGGCGCCTCCGACGCGGCCTACATCCGCCGCGTCATCCGCTGGCAACGCCGGCTCGAGCTCGGCGGCCGCGCCCTCCTGCTCAACGCACGACACCCCGCCGCGTTCGTGGCGGGCACGGCCATGCTCACGGTCGCGAAGATCGTGGAGAACATGGAGATCGGGCACAACGTGCTCCACGGCCAGTGGGACTGGATGCGCGACCCGGACATCCACTCCACCACGTGGGAGTGGGACTTCGTGACGCCGTCGCGGGCGTGGCAGAACACCCACAACGACCTGCACCACCGCTGGACCAACGTGGTGGGCAAGGACCGCGACGTGGGCTACAACGTCCTGCGCATGGACGAGTCCGAGCCGTGGCGGCCCCGCCACCTGCTCAACCCGGTGATCAACGCGGGCCTCGCCCCGATCTTCGAGTGGGGCATCGCCCTCTACGACCTCGAGCTGGACCGCGTGAAGGCCCGCGAGAAGTCCCGCGAGGAGCTGATGACGGATCTGCGCTCCGTGGGTGTCAAGGCGGCCCGGCAGTTCGCGAAGGACTACGTGGCCACGCCGGCCGTCGCCGAGGTGCTGACCGGCTCGGGCAAGGCCACGCTCGCGGGCACGCTGCTGGCCAACGGCCTGCGCAACATCTGGGCGCACTCGGTCATCTTCTGCGGGCACTTCCCGGAGGGTGCGGAGACGTTCTCCGAGGAGATGGTGGACGGCGAGACCCGCGGCGACTGGTACGTGCGGCAGATGATCGGCTCCGCGAACATCTCCGGCTCGAAGCTGATGCACTTCATGACCGGCAACCTCTCCCACCAGGTGGAGCACCACCTGTTCCCGGACCTGCCGTCCAGCCGGTACGCCGAGGTGGCGCCCCAGGTCCGTGAGATCTGCGCCCGCTACGGCCTGCCGTACACGACCGGCCCGCTGCTGCGGCAGGTGGGCTCCGCGTGGAAGAAGGTGTTCCGGCTGGCGCTGCCGTGAAGCGGCGCGCGACGTGGCCGTCCACGCCGGCACCGCCCCGCGCCCGGGCCGGATCTTCTGCGGATCTGACCCTTCTGGCTGCTCGTTCGACCGCCAGAAGGGTCAGAACCGCAACGGATTCCCCTCGGCCGGGTGCGCGGCCGGCTCAGCCCTGACGCTCGGCGAGGTCCGCGAGCCGGTCGATCGACGCGCGGAGCTGCTCTTCTCCGGTCCGCAGCGCCTTCTGGATGCGCTTCGGGTCGGTCAGGGCGGTCCAGTCGTAGGTGTGGGTGACGCGGCAGCCGCCCTCGTCGTCGCCGTCGACCTCCCACCGCCAGAGCTGGCCGAACGGCTCCCCGCCGACCTCGGAGGGCTTCCAGGCGATGCGGCGGCCCTCCTCGAACTCGACCACGTGGTTCGCGCGGTCCACGCCCTTCTGCAGGGTCATCACGAACACGTCCCCGACGGCGGTCACCCGCTGCCCGGGGGCGGCCTCGGCCAGGTTGTCGTTGCCGTCCCACTCGGGCTGGCGGGAGGGGTCCGCGATCAGCTCGAAGACGACGCCGGCCGGGGCGTCGACGTGGTGGGTCGCGGACACGACGCGGTCCTCAGGGGCGGGCAGGGTGGTCTCGTCGAAGTGCTCCATGGGGAGAGCGTAGACCCCGGTGCGCGCCCGCCGAGAGGGTCGGCGGGGCTCGCTCCGGGAGCGGCCCCCGATCTCAGATCAGGCCCAGCGCGGTGAGCTTGGCCGCGGTCTCCTCGTTGGTCGGCTCCACCTGGTGGTCACCGTCGGGGAACACGACCACGGGGATGTTCTTCCGGCCGGAGATCCGCTCGGCGGCATCGGCCTGGGCCGGGTCGGCGACGAGGTCCACGTAGTCGTAGGCGACGCCGAGCTCGTCGAGCTGGCGCTTGGTGCGCAGGCAGTCGCGGCACCAGTCGGCGCCGTAGACGGTGAGGACGTTCTGACTCATCCGTCCAGCGTACTGAGGGGTGGGATGCTGGGGGCATGCCCGCCCAGCCCTCCCCCTCCGGCCGCACCGTCCACCTGTCCACGTCGGGCGTGGACGCCCGCATCGCCCCCGACGAGTTCGGCGGGTTCGTCCTGGAGATCGGCGGGGCCGTCCAGTCCCACGTGGACCTGGCCGACCCCTTGCGCATTCGCTACGAGTACCTGCGCCGCATGGCCCACGTGCTCGACGGCGTCGCTCCGGCGGGCGCGCCGGTGCGGGTCCTGCACCTCGGCGCGGGCGCGCTGACCCTGCCGCGCTACCTCCAGGCGACCCGACCCGGCTCGGAGCAGACGGTGGTCGACCTGGACCGGGAGCTCGTGTCCTTCGTGCTCGCCGAGCTGCCCCTGCCGGCGGGCACGGACCTCGTCTCCGTGGTCGCGGACGCGCGCCTGGCCGCCGTCGACCTCGCGATGGACGGGGAGCGGTTCGACGCCGTCGTGCTGGACATCGGCACCGGCGAGGAGGGCGCCGAGCACCTGCGCGGCGCCGCGTTCTACGGGGAGCTGCTCGAGCTGCTGACGGCGGGCGGGGTGCTGCTGGTGAACATCGGCGACGACGCCGGCCTGCGCTTCCTGGGCGCGGAGCTGGGCGCCCTCGAGGAGGCGGCCGCCGACGCCGGGGTGCCCGGCCCGTGGACGCTCGCGGACCACGGGATGCTGGAGCGCCTGGACTGGGGCAACGTCGTGCTGGCCGCGGGGGCGCCGCTGGGAGAGGCCGGCTGCACGGAGCGCCTCGCCGCGGCGGGTCCGCATCCGGCGGCCGTGCTGGACCCGGCGGAGTCGGCCGCGCTGGCCGCCCGCATCCGTCACACCTGAGGGCGGGCGCGGTGCTCAGGGCCGGGGGTCCTCCGCCCCGGGGCCAGCCTGCGGCCGGGGCCACGGGTGGCCCCGGCGCTCCTCCGCCCCCTCGTTGAAGCGTCGCAGAAGCCTGCAGAACTCAGCGACGTCCTCGGCGGGCCAGGAGGCGACGATCTGCGCCACGTTGTCCGCGCGGGAGCTCAGCTCCGCGGTGAGGCGGGCGCGTCCCTCCTCCGTGGGGCGGTGCAGCCGGGCGGGGCCGCCGTCGGGGTCCTCCACCCGCTCGACGAGGCCGGCCTTCATGGCGGCGGCCACCTGCCGGTGGACGGTGGAGACGTCGAGGTCGAAGGCCTCGGCCAGCTCGGCGACGCTCATGGCCCCGCCCGCCTCCAGGCGGGCGAGCAGCACGGTGGCGCTGCGCTCCAGCGCACTCGACCGACCGTAGGGGGCCACCCCCTGCGTGGCCACCCGCAGCAGGAGCATGTGCTCGTACATGATCCCGCGGACCGGGTCGGGCCACGCCCCCTCAGATGATTGCATCATGCAAACGATGCTACCTTTTGCATCATGCAAATCGCCGAGCAGGAACGCATCGCCTCCCCCACCTTCGTCCTCGCCTGGGTGGTCTCCTTCCTCCAGTTCCTCGCGTTCTACGCCCTCGTCACCACCATGGCCGTGTACGCGGTCCGGCAGTTCGCCGCCTCGGACGCCGGGGCGGGGCTGGCCTCGAGCGCCTTCGTCATCGGCGCCACCCTCAGCCGCGTGGTCACCGGCCACGTGGTGGACCGCTTCGGCAAGCGCCGCGTCCTGGTGGTGGCCCTGGTCGCCGTCGCACTGTCCTGCACGCTCTACCTCGTCGCCTCCTCACTGCCGGCCCTGGTGGCGGTGCGCATGCTCCACGGCGCCAGCTACGCCTTCGCCAGCACCGCCGTCATGGCCCTGGCCCAGGCGGCCATCCCCGACGGGCGACGCGCGGAGGCCACCGGCCACCTCGCGCTGGGCACCACCCTGGCCACCGCGATCGGCCCCGCCCTGGGGCTCTTCCTCGCCGGCTCCATCGGCTACGTGTGGCTGTTCCGGGCGACTCTGGGGATCACGGTGGTCAGCCTCGTGCTGGGCCCGCTGGTGCGCGAGGCGCCCGCCGCGGCGGACGTCGACGGCGAGCGCGCCGCCGGCGAGGTCCCCCTGGAGCACCCCGCCCCCGCGGTGGGCTTCCGCCTGCGCTCCGTGCTGCACCCGGCGGTGCTGCCGATCAGTGGCTTCATGCTGCTGGTGGGCCTGAGCTACGCCGGGATCCTCACCTACCTGAACGCCTACTCGGTGGAGCGCGGGCTCACAGCCGGCGCCGGCCTCTTCTTCCTGGCCTACGCCGCGGCGATGCTCGTCATGCGCCTCACCCTGGGCACCCTGCAGGACCGCCGGGGGGACGACGCCGTCGTCTACCCCGCCCTCCTCTGCTTCACAGCCGCGCTCCTGGTGCTGGCCTTCGCCACGCGCGACTGGCAGGTGGTGCTGGCCGGGGCGCTGAGCGGCCTCGGCTACGGCACGCTCATGCCCGCGGCCCAGGCGATCGCCGTGAACGCGGTGCCCTCCCACCAGCTCGGCGCCGGCATCTCCACCCTCATGCTGTTCGCGGACGTGGGGCTGGGCCTGGGTCCCGTGCTCCTCGGCGGGCTTGTGGCCTCAGCCGGCTACGGCGCCATGTACGCGGCCCTGGCGGGCGTGCTCGTGGTCGCCGCCGGGTACTACTTCGTGATGCACGGACGCCGGCACGGGCGGCGGGAGACCGTGGCCCGCGCCTGAGTCCCGCGCGGTGACGGCGGCCTGCCGCCGCGGGCGGCGCTACCGGCGCCGCGCCGGCCAGGACGCGAGCGCGACGGCGGCGAGGGCGCCCAGGGTGCCCAGCACCGTCGTCGTGGTGACCGTGGATCCGTCGGTGGGGGCCACCAGGTCCACCACGAGGGAGCCCAGGAGGTTGCCCGAGACCAGACCGAGGGTGGCGGCGAAGACGCCCAGGCGCGGGACGACCATGGCGCCCACCCCGATGAACACGCACCCCAGCGGGCCGCCGAGGTAGAGCCGCCAGTCGTGCGGCAGCGCGGGCAGGCCGTGGCCGGAGGCCAGGGCGATCCCGCCCCACACGATCCCGAGGAAGAGGACGCCGGCGGTGAAGTTGACCAGGGTCGCCGGGATGGCGGTGCCGTAGGCCGTGGTCTGACGGGCGTTGAACACCTGCTGTCCGGCGGTGGCCAGACCGGCCAGCAGGGGCAGCAGGGCCAGCAGCGCCCAGCCGGGCCCGCCGCCGACCTCGCCGAGTGAGGGCCACACCACGAGGGCGACCGCGGCCAGGGCGAGCGCCGCCCCCGTGAGGCGCCGCGGCGTCAGGCGCTGCACCCCGGCGGGGCTGAGCCCGAGCCGGTCCACGACCATCCCGCCGACCACCTGCCCGGTGACCACGGCGACCGTGAACACGGCCACGCCGAGGGGACCGATCGTCGCGGACTGGGTGAGCACCAGGAGCCCGCCGATCACGCCCGCCACCGCATACCACGGGCGCACGGACCCCGCGGCCAGGGCCGGGCGGATGCGGGCCAGGCCCCGGCGGCCCCGCGGCGTCAGCACGCTCACGAGCACCATGACGACCAAGCCCGCCGCGAAGGAGCACAGCGCGGCGAGGACGGGGTCGCCCGTCAGGTGGGCGAGGCGGGAGTTGATGCGGCCCTGCAGCGGCATCACGGAGCCGGCGGCCACCGCGAGCGCGAACAGCAGGGCGGTCGCCCGCGGGGAAGGGGCGTCCGGGCGGGCGGCGACGTCGGCCGGGCGGGGGCGGGCGGGTCCGCGCTCGGCGGACGGGGCAGAGGATTCGGGTGGCATCCCCCCGTTGTACACTTCTAGGCGGCCAGGCGCGCCTCGAGCCCGGCGCGCACCGCGGGCCACTCCTCGCGCACCACGCTGAAGTAGTCGACGTCGGCGATCGTGCCGTCCGCCGCCGGGCGGAAGCGGCGCAGAGTGCCCTCGAACGTCGCGCCCAGGCGGGCGATGGCGGCGTGTGAACGGGCGTTGCGGTGGTCGCAGCGCAGGGCCACCCGCTCCAGCGCCCATTCCTCGAACGCGTGCCCGAACAGCAGCAGCTTGCAGCCGGGGTTCACGGAGGTGCCCCACACCCGACGGGCGTAGACCGTGTGCCCCACCTCCACCCGCAGCCCCGGTACCAGGTCATAGAGGCTCGTGCGCCCCACCAGCTCCCCGCCCTGCTCGACGGCGAACGCGAAGGTGCCCTCCCGCTCGATCAGCTCGGCGAGGTGTGCGGACATGGCCGCGCCGTCCACCGGCAGGGGCGCGCTGTTCCCCGCCCACATGGCCGCGTCGACGAGCTCACGCAGGGCGGGGCCGTCCTCGGGGGCGAGGGGGCGCAGGGTGAGGTCCCCGCGGGTGAGGACGATCTCGTGCTTCATGCACCCATCCTGTCAGCGGCCTCGGGGCGATCTCCCGGCACGACGAGACCGAGCGCCACGGGCGAGGGCGTCGCCCGGGCGACCGGCCGGCTCAGAGCGTGGCGGAACGGCGGGCGGAGGCCCGCATGGCCGCGACCCGCTGCGCCACGGAGGCCTCCAGGGCGCCCGGCTGCAGGGCCGGGGCGAGGTCGGCGGCCACCTCTCGGGCGACCCCCTCGAGGGCGGAGGCGTCCTGGGCGACCCAGGCGCGCAGCGTCAGGTGCTCCCGCATCCACGCCGTGAGCGTCTCCTCGGACTCCGGGGTGAGGGCGAAGCCCGCCCCCGCCGCGCCCGGGCTGGTGCGCTCCACATCCAGGGCGAGCACGTCCCTGAGCAGCGCGGCCAGGCCCTGGCGCAGCTGCGAGGCGCCGGTACGACCGGACTGGAAGGCGGCGCGCACCTCGCGGCACTGCAGGCTCTCGTCGGCCACGTCGACGGCGAGGACGTCACCGGTGGCGGGGGTGAGGCCCAGGGCGGCACGGGCTGACTCCTCGGCCACCACGGCCACGATGCCGGGCACTGCGGGGGCGGCGGTGAGGAAATCGGCGTACCGCATGCCCGGAGTGGCGGCGAGCACAGCGGCGGCCTCGGTGGTCAGGGACGGGGTGTCGACGGCGGTGATGGTCATGGATCCAGGGTGAATCGCGATTCACTGAGACAGGGAGAGATGTCCATATTCTGAGATTTGCAATCACATGGTGAGACGCACGCCTGCCCCGACGTGCAGTACGCTGGCCCCATGCAGATGCACGCGCAGCAGTGGTGGACCGCCTGAGGGCGGCCCCGGTCATGCGCATCTGACACGACGAGCCGCTCGCCTGCCGGGCGGCTCGATCATGAGCGGCTCGGCGGGCCCCATCCCAGAAGGACCCCCGATGACCCACCGCAACCCCGAGGACAACGCCCTGAGAGGCGCCGCCGAACCCCGCACCCTCGCCGAGGCCTGCGACCTCGTCACCACCCCGGACCTGGACGTCTCCGCGGACGGCATGTTCGGCCAGTACGGCGGCGCCCACCTGCCCCCGCAGCTGGCCGGCCCCATGGCCGAGGTCGCCCGCGCGTACGCCGAGGCCCGCCAGGACCCCCAGTTCTACGCCGAATACCGACGCCTGCTGCGCGACGCCGTCGGGCGCCCCTCCCCCCTGACCCCGCTGGACCGCCTCTCCGACGAGCTCGGCGGCGCACGGATCGTGCTCAAGCGCGAGGACCTGAACCACACGGGCGCCCACAAGATCAACCACACGATCGGCGAGGCGCTGCTCGCCAAGCGCATGGGCAAGCGCAGCCTGATCGCGGAGACCGGCGCCGGCCAGCACGGCGTGGCCCTGGCGACGGCGGCCGCGATGGTCGGCCTCGACTGCGAGATCCACATGGGCGCGATCGACGTGGCCAAGCAGCACCCCAACGTGGTGCGCATGCGCCTGCTCGGCACGAAGGTCGTCTCGGTGGAGCGCGAGGGCCGCTCCCTGAAGGAGGCCGTGGACTCGGCGTTCGAGGTGTACGCGGCGGACCCGGAGAAGTACCTGTTCGCGATCGGCTCCGTGGTGGGCCCGCACCCGTTCCCCACGATGATCCGCGACTTCCAGTCCGTGGTCGGCCGCGAGGCCCGCGCCCAGTTCCAGGAGCGGTTCGGGGCGATGCCGAACGCCGTCGTCGCCGCGGTGGGCGGCGGCTCCAACGCGATGGGCGCGTTCACCGCGTTCCTCGACGACGCCGACGTCGCGCTCGTGGGCGTCGAGCCCGGCGGCCGCTCCGCGACCAAGGGCGAGCACGCGATGACCATGACCCAGGGCCGCGACGGCGTCCTCCACGGCATGGCCACCCTCGTCCTCGCCGACGACGACGGCACCCCAGACCCCGTGCACTCGATCGCCTCGGGCCTGGACTACCCGGGCGTCGGTCCGCAGCACGCCCACTTCGCGCGCGTCGGCCGCGTCCGGTACGTGGCCGAGGACGACGCGGCCGTGCTCGACGCGTTCCAGCGGCTCACGAGGCTCGAGGGCGTCATCCCCGCGCTCGAGTCCGCGCACGCCGTGGCGCACGCGATCCGCCTCGCCCCGCAGATGGGACGGGACGAGCGGATCCTGGTCAACCTCTCCGGCCGCGGGGACAAGGACGTCGACTACGTGGCCGAGAAGCTCGGTCTCACGGGCGAGGCGGACGAGGTCGTGCGCTGAGCTGAGGCGGCGGTCCCGGCGTCGCCCCAGGTCAGCGCGCCAGTCCCCCGTGCGGGGGATGCACGGCAATGGCCCGGTAGAGAAACCCGTCCTGACCGTTGTGGGCCTCCAGTGCCTCGAACAAGAACTCCACCTCCTCGCCGACCGTGAGGCTGGACGGGACGGAGTCGAGCATGGGCAGGTGACTGAAATGGACCCAGCACCCCCCGGGCGTCGCCTCGCTGTCGATCACGCCCCAGCCGCCATCGCGATCCCACTCGACCACTCGTCCGAGACGTGCATTGCGGTTCATCGGTCATCTCCGTCAGTGGTCGGGGAGCGGGAGGGCGGCAGGGCTCGCCGTGGATGCTGGAGTCAAGAGTGACCTGTGCAGGCACGTCGCCGCGAGTCCGGTCCGGCGGCGTGCCCGGTCAGCGCGTAGCCTGACACGCGTGATGACCCTGATGTGGGGCGCGGTCGCCGCGTCCTCCCTGCTCGTGGGCGCCGTCCTGGCGACCCTGCGCCGCTGGCACATGGGCACGATCGGACTCGTGCTCGCCTTCGGCGCCGGCGCCCTGATCGCGTCCGTGTCCTTCGAGCTCGCGGAGGCGGGCGTGCAGGGGGCCGGGCCCGCCGCCGTCGGCATCGGGCTGGCGCTCGGCGCGGCCGCCTACTTCCTCGGTGACCGCGCGGTGGAGCGCTCCGCCGCGAGGTCCGGCGGCTCGTCCTCGGGCGCGGCGCTGACCGTGGGCGCGCTGCTGGACGGCATCCCGGAGCAACTCGTGCTGGGCATCGGGCTGGCCGCGGGCGAGGGCGTCTCCCTCGCGCTGCTCGTGGCGATCTTCATGTCCAACCTGCCCGAGTCCATCGCCGCCACGGCCGACTCCCTCGACGGCGGCAAGACGCGCCGCCACCTGCTGATCCAGTGGTCGCTCGTGACGGTGGTCTGCGCCCTGGCGACGTGGGGCGGCGGGCTGATCGCCGACGTCGCCTCCCCCGCCCTGACCGGCGGCATCCAGGGCTTCGCGGCCGGCGCCCTGCTGGTCATGCTGATCGACACGATGATCCCCGAGGCCCGAGAGAAGGGCGGGGAGAAGGCCGGGCTGCTCACCGTGGTCGGCTTCGCGCTCGGCGCGTTCCTGTCCCTGGTGGTGTGAGGGGCGAGACGGGGCCGACTGCTTCCCGCGGACTAGACGGCCTCGTTGATCTAGACCGCGCTCGTCGCCGAAATCTCTCTGCAGCTGGCCGCGCTCCGGTCGCGCATGCGGGTAGGGGAGATGCCGGATGAACTTCAACGCGGGACAGCACGTGATGCCATGCGCCGGGCATTGGCCCAGGGCATGGCATTTCCCCGACTCGCCTTCAGCCTCGGCCCCGAGGCAGCAGATTCGCCACTGATGCTCACTCCATGGAGCCACGCCCAGGACCTCGCGAACGCGTGACGACGCGCCGGACGTCACGTGCGTGATTCGACCCCGTCGAGGTGCCTCGCCCTCGACAGAGTCGAGCGAATTGACCAGGGAGGGACACGGCCTGAGCCCTACCCCGCCTCGGACCTGGAGCGCTAACGAAGTCCGTTCCCGAAGGAGCGGAGACGGCAAGCAGGATGACGACCCCGGCTACATCCTCACGCCTCAACGAAGTCCGCTCCCCAAAGGAGCGGAGACCGCTTCTGCTCAGCGGTGAGCGCCCGCGTCCGCCCGCCTCAACGAAGTCCGCTCCCCAAAGGAGCGGAGACCCTCGGATGGGTCACCAACGGGCAGGGGTATCACACGCCTCAACGAAGTCCGCTCCCCAAAGGAGCGGAGACTCCCCTACGCGATCGTCTCCCCGACCAGCGGCGGGCCTCAACGAAGTCCGCTCCCCAAAGGAGCGGAGACAGCCCTGATCCGCCCGGCCGATGGAGCTGTGCTCATGGGCCTCAACGAAGTCCGCTCCCCAAAGGAGCGGAGACGGCCCCGCGGTCTCCTATGAACCGAAGGTGTACCTGCCTCAACGAAGTCCGCTCCCCAAAGGAGCGGAGACCATCAGTTTCGCCGAGTTCCAGACGATCACGAGGACGCCTCAACGAAGTCCGCTCCCCAAAGGAGCGGAGACTTGTCAAGGGCCATTGAGTTCTGCCCATAGGCGGCCAGTGTTTCTTCCCGCTGGTGGCCATCAGAACTGCCCACTGGTGGCCAGCTGGTTTGCCCG
>NZ_QNRG01000008.1:0-108810 GCF_003315015.1 Micrococcus sp. KT16
GCGGTCGCCCGGGCTCCGCGTCGACTCGCGTGCCGTGGCCAGGAGCTCGGCCAGTTCCGCGGTTCTCCGCGCTTGTTGGCAGTAGTTTCGCAGCAGCCCGACCACATTCACGAGGCCGGAGTCCTGCAGCGCAGGGCTCCGGCTTCGTCGTACCCGGGGCCGGGCCACCTTTGCCGCCACTCCCCGTCGGTCGGGCGGGCGGTTCAGGCTGCGAACAGCACGTGCGTGTCCGGCACGACGGCCCGGCCGCCGAGGGCCCTGAGTTCCAGCAGGCAGGCCGCGCCCACCACCTCCGCACCCCGTGCCTCGATGAGCCGTCGGCCGGCGGCGAGGGTGCCGCCCGTGGCGAGGACGTCGTCGAGCAGGAGCACCCGTGACCCGGCCCGCAGGTCCTCGGAGACCTCGATGCTCGCGGTCCCGTACTCCAGCGTGTAGTCCGCGCGGGCTGCGGGCGCCGGGAGGCGCCCGGCCTTGCGCAGCGGCACGAGGCCGGTGCCTGTCAGGACGGCGGCCGCCCCGGCGAGCAGGAACCCGCGGGCCTCGAGGCCGGCCACGAGGTCGAACCGCCCCTCGAACGGCGCCACCAGGGCCTCAACACACTCCCTCAGGGCGCGGGCGTCGGCGAGCAGGGGCGTGATGTCCTGGAAGGCCACGCCCGGGCTGGGATGGTCGGGGACCACACGGATGAGCGAGCGGGCACGGGCGATCTCGGAGGTGACGGACACGGCCTCCACTCTAGGACGTACGCCGCCCGGGCCGCGGATGTGATCGGCGTCATCGGGCGGGGAGTTTGCTCTGGCTCCCTCAGGGGAGGACAGTAGATCGGTGGAAAATCCCCAGAATCCTCTCGCGGGCCGCGTGCCCGACGTCGAGCCGTCCGCCCGCGTGGCGGCGTCGACGGCCACCCGTCCCGACGACGCCACCCCCGACTGGCGCGGCCGCCCGTTCCTCGGCCAGCCCGGCCCGCTGGCGAACCTGTTCTCCGTGGAGCTGTGGGAGCGCTTCTCCTTCTACGGCATGCAGGCGATGCTCGTGTACTACATGTCCTGGACCGCCGCGGAGGGCGGCCTCGGGATCGACCCGGCCGTGGCCACGGGCATCGTCGGCGCCTACGGCGGCATGGTGTACGTGTTCTGCATCCTCGGCGGCTGGGTCGCCGACCGCCTGCTCGGTTCCGAGCGCACCATGTTCGTCAGCGCCGTCGGGATCATGTTGGGCCACATCGCGCTGGCCCTCGTCCCGGGCGTCCCGGGCCTGACCCTGGGCCTCGTGCTCGTCGCCGTCGGTTCGGGCGGCCTCAAGGCCAACGCCACGAACCTCGTCGGCTCCCTGTACTCCCGCGAGGACCCCAAGCGCGATGCCGGCTTCTCCATCTTCTACATGGGCGTGAACATCGGCGCCCTCTTCGGCCCGCTGCTCACCGGCCTGGCGCGCGACACGATGGGCTTCCACGTGGGCTTCGGCCTCGCCGCCGCCGGCATGGCCATCGGCCTGACGCAGTACGCCCTGACCCGCAAGAACCTGCCCACGGACGTGCACCGGGTCCCGGATCCGCTGCCGCGGTCGCAGTACGGCCGCTGGGGCCTGATCGGCCTGGGGATGGTCGCCGTCGTCGTGGCCCTGTTCCTCACGGACGTCATCACCCTGGACAACCTCTCCGACGCCGTCGTCGTGCTCGCCGCCGTCGCGGCCATCGCGATCTTCGCGGTCCTGCTGACCTCGACGAAGGTCTCGGAGGAGGAGCGCTCGCGCGTGAAGGCGTTCATCCCGCTGTTCATCGGCACGTCCGTGTTCTTCGCCCTCTTCCAGCAGCAGTTCACCGTGATCGCGCTGTACTCCGAGCACCGCCTCGACCGGAACCTGTTCGGCTGGCTCATGCCCATGGAGTGGGTCAACTCCATCAACCCGATCTTCATCATCGTGTTCGCCCCGGTGTTCGCCGCGCTGTGGACCAAGCTGGGCACCCGCCAGCCCGCCACCCCGGTGAAGTTCGGCATCGGCATCGTCCTGATCGGCATCGCCTTCCTGCTGTTCATCCCGGTGGCCGACGTCGCCGCCGTGCCGCTGCTGTGGCTGACGCTGATCCTCTTCGTCTGCACCATGGGCGAGCTGCTCGTCTCCCCGGTGGGCCTCTCCCTGGCCACCAAGGTCGCCCCGCGCAGCTTCCCGGTGATGATGGTGTCGCTGTACAACCTGTCCGTCGCCCTGGGCACGGCCCTGGCCGGCTCCCTGGCCGGCTCCTACTCGGAGCAGAACGAGGTGGGCTACTTCGGCACGATCGGTGCGGTCACCCTCGGCGTGGGCCTGATCGTGCTGGCCATCGCCAAGCCGGTGCGTCGCGGCATGCGCGGCGTGCTCTGAGCACGCCAGTGGCGCGAATCACGCGCCGCTCGGTAGTCTGCGAGACGACGTCATCCCTCCCGACCACACAAAGGACGCGCACTCCATGAGCTCCATCCCCGAAGGCCTGAAGTACTCCGCCGAGCACGAGTGGATCGCCGA
The DNA here is from genome assembly GCF_003315015.1 of Micrococcus sp. KT16. NCBI lineage: Bacteria > Bacillati > Actinomycetota > Actinomycetes > Micrococcales > Micrococcaceae > Micrococcus > Micrococcus sp. KT16. Next base: position 2,503 of record NZ_QNRG01000008.1, read on the forward strand.
GGCCGGTGCCGCCGGCACGGTCCGCGTGGGCATCACCGACTTCGCCCAGGATGCGCTGGGTGACGTCGTGTACGTGGACCTGCCGGAGGTCGGCACCGAGGTCACCGCGGGCACCGCGGTGGGCGAGGTCGAGTCCACGAAGTCCGTCTCGGACATCTACGCCCCGGTCTCCGGCACCGTGGCCGCCGTCAACGACGAGCTCGACGGCGAGCCCGGCCTGGTCAACTCCGCCCCCTACGAGGGCGGCTGGCTGTTCGAGATCACCCTCGCGGACGAGGCCCAGCTCGAGGGCCTCATGGACGCCGAGGGCTACGCCTCGCACACCAGCTGAGCCCCGTCCGCCGTCGCCCCGCCGCCGGCCGGCGGGGCGACGGCGTCCCCTTCGTCTCTCCCTCCGGCGCCGCGGCGCCGGCCCCCGCACAGGAGCACCCCATGAACCAGCCCGGACGTGAACCGGACCTGTCCACCTCCGCCATCAACCTCACCGAGCTGGCGCCGCTGGTCTCGGCGGACCTCACCCGTGAGGAGTCGGACGCGATCCGCGCCCTCCCGGCCGGTTCCGCGCTGCTGCTCGCCCACGAGGGCCCGGACCAGTCGGCCCGCTTCCTGCTGGACGAGGACGTGGTCTCCGTGGGGCGCCACCCGGACGCGGACATCTTCCTCGACGACGTCACCGTCTCCCGTCGTCACGCGGAGTTCCGGGCCGAGGACGGCGGCCACCGGCTCGTGGACCTGAACTCCCTCAACGGCACCTTCGTGAACCACGACCGGGTGGACGAGATCCTGCTGCGCTCCGGGATGCACGTGCAGATCGGCAAGTACCGGCTCACGTACTACGCCGGGCCGGCGCGGGGCTGAGCCGTCATCCTCGTGACCGATCCGCGCCCGCGCCCCGACGCCGTCCCCACCGCCCGCCCTGCGGGCCGGCTGGGCATCGGCGAGGTCGTAGCCTCCCTCGAAGTCGAATTCCCCGGCGTCACCGCGTCCAAGGTGCGCTTCCTGGAGGACCGCGGCCTCGTGCTGCCCGAGCGGACCAGCGCCGGCTACCGGCGCTTCCGGCCCGAGGACGTGGACCGGCTCCGGTTCGTCCTCGCCCTGCAGCGCGACCACTTCCTGCCGCTCAAGGTGATCGCCGACCACCTGGCCGCGCTGGACCGCGGTGAACGCCCCACCGGCCTGCCCGGAACCGCGGCGGCCCCGGCGTCCTCGGACGCGGAGCGGCTCGGCCGCGAGGTCGCCGGGGGCCGCCGGTCGTGGACCCGTGCCGAGCTCGCCGCCGAATCCGGGGCGGGCGAGGAGCTGCTGGCCGAGCTGGATCAGTACTCGCTCCTGCCCGTCGATCCCGACGGCGGCTACCCGAGCCACGCGATGGACGTGGCCCGGGCCGCCGTCGTGCTCGCGGGCCACGGCCTGGAGCCCCGGCACCTGCGCCCGCTGCGGGCCGCGGCCGACCGCGAACTGGGCCTGGTGGAGCGCGCCGTCGCCCCGCTGCAGGCCCGCCGCGACGCCGGCACCCGCCCCCGCGTGGCCCGCTCGGCACGCGAGATCGCGCAGGCCAGCCTGCGGCTGCATGCGGCCCTCGTGGCCGTGGGGCTGGAGCAGTGGGATGACTGAGCCGCGCCCCGTGCCCGCCGACGACGCCGGCGACGTGCCGCTCTCCGTGCTCGGCGTGCGCGTCGAGCTGCCCGAACAGCACCACGTGATACTGCTGGTGGACCCGCCCGGCCGCACGATGGTCCCGCTGTGGGTGGGCGCGCCCGAGGCCGCCGCCGCCGCGCTCGCGCTTGAGGGCGTCCGCGCGCCCCGGCCCCTCACCCATGAGCTGCTCCTGGCCGCCGTCGACGCCCTGGGCGCCGAGGTCGTGCGGGTGCGGCTCACCGAGGTCCGGGGCGAGGTCGTGCACGCCGAGCTCGTGCTCTCCACGGGCGCCCGGGTCGACGCGCGCGCGTCGGACGCCGTCGTGGTCGCCCTGCGCGCCGACGCCCCCGTGCTCGGCAGCCCTGCCGTGCTCGCGGACGCCGGCATGCCGGCGCGGACGGGGGAGGAGGACGCCGGCCAGGAGCGCGCCGTCGAGGACTTCCGCGACTTCCTGGACACGGTGCGCCCCGAGGACTTCGCCTGAGCGGAGCCGGCGCGACACGGCGCGGTCTCGCCGCCGGCTTCGTTGACCGTCCCCGGACCCGCGCGTACCTTCGAGGGGAAGAGGGCCCCGCCACCCGGGGCGCCTCCGTCGCCCTCCCCACGGTCACCGGGGAGCGCCGCCACGGTCACCGGCGGCACACGACGGTCGCGTCCCCCTCCCCGCACCGGGGGCCCCGCACCAGGAGGTTCCCCGTGACACCCACTGCAGGTCCTGGCCGGCCCCCCGCGCTCGGCGCCCAGGGCACGCTCTTCGACGAGGGCGCGACCCGGGGCGACGACGTCGGCTTCCGCGGTCCCACCGCGTGCAAGGCCGCCGGCATCACCTATCGCCAGCTCGACTACTGGGCCCGCACGGATCTCGTGGTCCCCACGGTCCGCAGCGCCTCCGGCTCCGGCTCCCAGCGGCTCTACTCGTTCCGCGACATCCTCGTCCTCAAGGTGGTCAAGCGCCTCCTGGACACCGGCGTCTCGCTCCAGCAGATCCGCACCGCCGTGGGCCACCTGCGCGAGCGGGGTGTCGAGGACCTGGCGCAGATCACCCTGATGAGCGACGGCGCCTCGGTGTACGAGTGCACCTCGGCGGACGAGGTCGTGGACCTCGTCCAGGGCGGCCAGGGCGTCTTCGGGATCGCCGTCGGCCGCGTGTGGCGCGAGGTCGAGGGCAGCCTCGCCGAGCTGCCCCGCGAGAGCGTGGTCGGGGCCCCCGAGCCGGGGGACGAGCTGGCCGGGCGGCGTCGGGCCCGCCGCTCCGCCTGACCCTCCTCCGCGGGGCGCCCGCGGCCGACGCCGGCCCCGGCACGAGGCCGGGCCGGCGTCGGCGCCCCACAGCGCCGAACCAGTCATCTTTCGTCTCGCAGCGGTGACTGTGCGCGACATGAGGCGGAACTCCGGCGCGGTGTGACACACTCCCAACCATGACCGCACCTGTCGAGAACTTCACCCCTCCAGAGGACGCGGCCGGGTCGACCGGAGCCGGCGCCGTCTTCTCCAAGGTCTTGGTGGCCAACCGCGGCGAGATCGCCGTCCGCGCCTTCCGCGCCTGCTACGAGCTGGGCGCCCGCACCGTCGCCGTCTTCCCCTACGAGGACCGCAATTCGATCCACCGCCAGAAGGCGGACGAGGCCTACCGCATCGGCGAGGAGGGCCACCCCGTGCGCGCCTACCTCGACGTGGACGAGATCATCCGCGTGGCCAAGGACGCCGGGGCCGACGCGATCTACCCGGGCTACGGCTTCCTGTCGGAGAACGCCGGCCTGGCCCGCGCCGCGGCCGAGAACGGGATCACCTTCGTCGGCCCGCCCGCCGACGTCCTCGAGCTGACCGGCAACAAGGTCGAGGCCCTGCGCGCGGCCAAGCGCGCGGGCATCCCCACCCTGGCCTCCTCGGACCCGAGCGCCGACGTCGAGTGGCTCCTGGAGCAGGCCGAGGAGATCGGCTTCCCCATCTTCGTCAAGGCCGTCGCCGGCGGCGGCGGCCGCGGCATGCGCCGCGTCGAGCGCCGCGAGGACCTGCGCGGCTCCCTCGAGGCCGCGATGCGCGAGGCGGACACCGCCTTCGGCGACCCCACCGTGTTCCTCGAGCAGGCCGTCCTGCGGCCGCGGCACATCGAGGTGCAGATCCTCGCCGACGGCGAGGGCAACGTCGTGCACCTCTTCGAGCGGGACTGCTCGCTCCAGCGCCGCCACCAGAAGGTCATCGAGATGGCCCCGGCCCCGAACCTGGACGAGGAGATCCGGCAGGCCCTGCACCGGGACGCCGTCGCCTTCGCCAAGGAGATGGGGTACGTCAACGCGGGCACCGTCGAGTTCCTCGTGGACACGGCGGGCGAGCGTGCGGGCCAGCACGTGTTCATCGAGATGAACCCCCGCATCCAGGTGGAGCACACCGTGACCGAGGAGGTCACGGACGTCGACCTGGTGGGCGCGCAGCTGCGCATCGCCGCCGGCGCCACCCTGCCCGAGCTGGGCATCACCCAGGACGCCCTCCAGGTCCGCGGCTTCGCCATCCAGTGCCGCATCACCACCGAGGACCCGGCCAACGGCTTCCGCCCGGACACCGGCACCATCACCGCCTACCGCTCGGCCGGCGGCTCCGGTGTGCGCCTCGACGGCGGCACCATCTACGCCGGTGCGGAGATCAGCCCCCACTTCGACTCCATGCTGGTCAAGCTCACCTGCCGCGGACGCGACTACGCCACGGCGGTGCGCCGCGTGCGCCGCGCCCTGGCAGAGTTCCGCGTGCGCGGCGTGGCCACCAACATCCCGTTCCTGATGAACGTGATGGACGACCCGCAGTTCCTCAGCGGCGACGTCGCCACGGACTTCATCGACAAGCACCCCGAGCTGGCCACGGTGAACCGCTCCCAGGACCGCGGATCCAAGGCCCTGCAGTATCTCGTGGACGTCACCGTCAACCAGCCGCACGGCCCGCGCGTCGAGGGCATCGACCCTCGCGACCGCCTCCCCGAGCACCCGGGCGACAAGCACCAGGAGCCGGACCGCTCGCCCTTCGACGGCCCGAGCCGGAACGAGGACGCGGTGCCCCCGCGCGGCTGGCGTCAGGTGCTGCTGGAGCAGGGCCCCGAGGGCTTCGCCCGCACCCTGCGCGAGCAGACCGCGCTGGCCGTCACGGACACCACGTTCCGCGACGCCCACCAGTCCCTGCTGGCCACCCGCGTCCGCACGCGCGACCTGCTGGCCGCCGCCCCCGCCGTCGCGCACACCCTGCCGGGGCTGCTCTCGGTGGAGGCCTGGGGCGGGGCGACGTACGACGTCGCGCTGCGCTTCCTCCACGAGGACCCGTGGCAGCGCCTCGAGCTGCTGCGCGCGGAGCTGCCGAACATCCCGATCCAGATGCTGCTGCGCGGCCGCAACACGGTGGGCTACACGCCGTACCCCACCGAGGTGACGGACGCGTTCGTGGCCGAGGCCGCGGCGTCCGGCGTCGACGTGTTCCGCATCTTCGACGCCCTCAACGACGTCGAGCAGATCACCCCGGCCATCGAGGCGGTGCGTGCCACGGGCACCGCCGTGGCCGAGGCGGCCCTGTGCTACACGGGCAACATGACGGACCCGAAGGAGACGCTCTACACGCTCGACTACTACCTGGGCCTCGCCCGCCGGATGGTCGACGCCGGCGCCCACGTCCTGGCGATCAAGGACATGGCGGGCCTGCTGCGGCCCGCCGCGGCGCGCGAGCTGGTCACCGCCCTGCGCGCCGAGTTCGACCTGCCCGTGCACCTGCACACGCACGACACCGCCGGCGGTCAGCTGGCCACCCTGCTCGCAGCGGCGGAGGCCGGCGTGGACGCCGTCGACGCGGCCACCGCGTCCATGGCGGGCACCACCAGCCAGGTGCCGCTGTCCGCCCTGGTGGCGGCGCTCGAGCACACGGAGCGGGACACCGGTCTCGGCCTCGAGGCCGCCACCGCGATGGAGCCCTACTGGGAGTCCGTCCGCTCGGCGTACGCGCCCTTCGAGGCGGGGCTGCCCGCCCCGACCGGCCGCGTGTACCACCACGAGATCCCGGGCGGCCAGCTGTCCAACCTGCGCACGCAGGCGATCGCGCTCGGCCTGGGGGAGCGGTTCGAGGCCATCGAGTCGATGTACGCCGCGGCCGACGACCTGCTCGGCCACCTCGTCAAGGTCACCCCGTCCTCCAAGGTGGTGGGCGATCTGGCGCTGCAGCTGGTCGGCTCCGGCGTGGACCCGAAGGAGTTCGCGGAGCGTCCGCAGGAGTTCGACATCCCGGACTCCGTGATCGGCTTCCTGCGCGGCGAGCTCGGCGACCCGCCCGGCGGCTGGCCGGAGCCCTTCCGGACCAAGGCCCTCCAGGGTCGCCGCGAGGGCGCGGGCATGGTGGAGATCTCCGCGGAGGACTCGAGCGCCCTCGGCGAGGCCGGACAGACCCGCCGCGGGGTGCTGAACCGCCTGCTCTTCCCCGGCCCCACGAAGGAGTTCGAGGCGCACCGCGAGGAGTTCGGGGACACCGTCACCCTGCACACCCGCGACTTCCTCTACGGCCTCGTCCCCGGGCGCGAGCACGTCATCTCGCTCGGACGCGGTGTGCGGCTGCTCGCCACCCTCATGTCCGTCTCCGAGCCGGACGAGAAGGGCATGCGCACCGTGATGGTCACCCTGAACGGCCAGCTGCGCCAGATGACCGTCCGCGACCGCTCGATCGAGTCCACCGTGCGGACCGCGGAGAAGGCGGACCCCGGCACCCCCGGCCACGTCGCCGCCCCGTTCGCGGGCTCGGTCACCGTCCAGGTGGCCGAGGGCGACGCCGTCGAGGTCGGCCAGGCGGTGGCCACGATCGAGGCGATGAAGATGGAGGCCGCGATCACGGCCCAGGTCGCGGGCACCGTGCGCCGCGTGGTCACGGAGGGCATCACGCCCGTCAACGGCGGAGACCTGCTGCTCGTGATCGAGTGAGCCCCGCGTGAGCCCGCCGCCGGCGGGCCGCCCCACGGGCCCGGACGCCACCGCGTCCGGGCCCGTGCCTATCCTGGGAGGCATGGCCACCACTGCGGAACACCACGACCTGCTCATCATCGGCTCCGGATCGGGGAACTCCCTGGTCAGCGAACACTGGAAGGGCCGGAGCGTCGTGATCGCCGACTCCGGCCCGTTCGGCGGCACCTGCATGAACGTCGGCTGCATCCCCACCAAGATGTACGCCTACCCGGCCAGCCTGGCGGCGCTGCCGCCCGAGGCCCGGAGCCTCGGGGTGGGGCTGGAGTTCACGGGCGCCGACTTCCCGGCCATCCGGGACCGCATCTTCACGCGCATCGACGGCATCAGCCGCGACGGGCTCCGCTACCGCCGGGACGATCTGGACTACACGAGCGTGATCCAGGAGGAGGTCCGCTTCGTCGGCCCCCGCCGCGTGCGCACCGCCTCGGGCCGGGAGATCACGGCGGACCAGGTGGTGGTCGCCGCGGGGTCGCGGCCCACCCTCCCGGCGATCCCGGGCCTGGACCTGCCGTCGGTGCACACCTCGGACACCGTGATGCGGATGGATCGGCTGCCGCGGCGGCTGCTCGTGGTGGGCGGCGGGTTCATCGCCTGCGAGTTCGCGTCCGTCTTCGCCGGGCTGGGCACCGAGGTCGTCCAGGTCAACCGCGGCCACCGGCTGCTCAAGCAGCACGACATGTCCGTGTCCACGACGTTCACGAAGATCGCGGCCCGGCGGTGGGACCTGCGCACGGGGTGGACCCCGGCCGGGATCGAACCGGTCGAGGACGCCGAGCGGGCCGCGGACGGCTGGGTCCGGGTGCGCCTGGATCGCGCGGAGGGCCAGGAGCAGACCGGCATCGTGGAGGAGGCCATCGAGGCGGACGCGGTGCTGATCGCGGTCGGCCGGACGCCGAACACGGACCGCCTCGACCCCGCCGCCGCGGGACTGGACGTCACCGACGACGGCATCCTGGCCAGCGACGAGCACCAGCGCGCACTCTCCGACGGTGCTCCGGTGGAGGGGGTCTACGTGCTCGGGGATGTCGCCAACACGTGGCAGCTCAAGCACGTGGCCAATCATGAGGCCCGCGTCATCGCGCACAACCTGGAGCATCCGGACGACCTCCGCACCAACACGCTCGGCCCCGTGCCGGCGGCCGTGTTCACCCATCCGCAGGCGGCCTCCGTCGGGCTCACGGTGGAACAGGCGCTCGCCGACTACGGCGCGGACGCGATCACGGTGAAGACCCAGTCCTTCGGGGACGTCGCCTACGGCTGGGCCATGGAGGACACCGAGGGCGTGTGCACCGTCGTCGCGGAGAAGGCCACGGGACGGATCCTGGGCGGGCACATCCTGGGGCACGAGGCCGCGAACCTCATCCAGCCGCTCGTGACCGGCATGGCGTTCGGCATCGACGCCCACCGGCTCGCGCGGGGCCAGTACTGGCCCCACCCGGCCCTCACCGAGGTCGTCGAGAACGCGCTGCTGGGCCTGGACGTGCCGGACTCCGGTCTGCTCTGACCGGACCCGCGGGGACGACGACGCCCGGCCGCGGGGGCCGGGCGCCGTCGTCGAGGGGCGTTCAGTTCTGCGGGGCGGGCTCCCCGTAGATGTCCGCGATCTGCGCGGCGAAGTCCTTCATGATCGCCGACCGGCGCATCTTCAGGGACGGGGTCACATGGCCCTCCTCCAGGGAGAAGTCGCGGTCGAGGATGCGGAACTCCCGGATCCCCTCGGCGCGCGAGACCAGGCTGTTGGCCTTGTCCACGGCCTCCTGGATGTGACGGCGCACCGCGTCCTCGCGTGCGGCCGCAGCGACGTCGAGGTCCTTCGGCAGCCCGTTCGCGGCGAGCCACGCGGGCAGGGTGTCGGTGTCGAGGGTGACGATCGCCGCGATGAAGGGCTTGCCGTCGCCGACCACCATCACCTGGGAGACGAGCGCGTCGCTGCGGATCGCGTCCTCGAGCATCGCCGGTGCCACGTTCTTGCCGCCGGCCGTCACCAGCAGCTCCTTCTTGCGGCCGGTGATCGTGAGGAAGCCGTCGTCGTCCAGGGCCCCGAGGTCGCCGGTGCGGAACCAGCCGTCTTCGAAGGCCTCCTCGTTCGCCTCCGGCCGGTTGTGGTAGCCGCGCATCAGCGACGTGCCGCGCGTGAGGATCTCGCCGTCCTCGGCGATCCGCACCTGGTTGCCGCCGAGGGGGTGTCCGACCGTGCCGATCTTCAGCCGGTCCGGCCGGCCCACGGTGATGGGGGCCGTCGTCTCGGTGAGGCCGTAGCCCTCGAGGATGGTCACGCCCACGCCGCGGAAGAAGTGCGCCAGGTCGGTGGAGAGGGGGCCGCCGCCGGAGACCGCGTACGCGAGCCGGCCGCCCATGGCCGTCCGGATCCGGCGGTAGACGAGCGCGGAGTAGAACGCGCGCTGCAGCCGCAGGGGCGCCGTCATCTGGCCCGAGTCCAGCGCCCGGGACCAGCGGATCGCCACGTCCGCGCCACGGCGGAAGATCTTCTCCTTGCCGCCGCTCTGCGCGTTGAGCAGCGCCGCGTTGTAGATCTTCTCGAACACGCGCGGCACGGCCAGCACGAAGCTCGGCTGGAAGGTCTGCAACGAGACCGAGAGCCGCTTGATGTCCGAGACGTGCCCGCAGCGTGCGCCCGCGGCGACGGTGAGCACAGAGACGAAGCGCGCGAACACGTGCGCCAGGGGGATGAACAGCACGGTGGAGGTGTCCTCGCGGACGACGTCGCCGAGCGAGGAGGACAGGGTCTGGTTGACGAGCTCCGCGAAGTTCTCGTGCGTGAGCTCGCAGCCCTTGGGCCGGCCCGTGGTGCCGGAGGTGTAGATGATGGTCGCCAGGTCGGCCAGGCCGGCGGAGGACCGGCGCGTCTCGAGCTCCTCATCGGTGACGTCCGCGCCCAGGGCGACGAGCGCCTCGAGGCCGGAGCCGGGGGCGCCGTCGGCCGGGTCCATCGTCCACAGGCCGATCAGCTCCGGCAGGCCCTCGCGCTGCACCGCGTCCCGCACCGTCTTGGCGAGGTCCTCGTTCCCGGTCACGACGGCGCGCACGTCCGAGTCCTCGATGATCCAGGACACCTGGCTGACGGAGGAGGTCTCGTACACCGGCACGGTGACCGCGCCGGCATACCAGATGGCGAAGTCGACCAGTGTCCACTCCAGGCGGGTGGAGGCCAGGAGACCGACCGTCTCCCCGGGCTGGATCCCGGCGGCGATGAGCCCCTTGGCCAGGGCCCGCACGCGTTCGCGGGCGTCCCGGGCGGAGACGTCCGTCCACTGGTCCTGCGCGTCGGGCACCGCGAAGAGGCCGTGGTCGGGACGCTCCGTGGCCTGGCGTTCCAGGAAGTCCGTGATGTTCGCCTCCGGGGACAGGCGGGGGTGGTGGTACGGCTCGCTGATCTCGTGCATGGGACTCCTCGGGCGTCGGGTCGGTCCCGCCGACCGATGGTCGGCGGAACGGAAGTATGTGTGAGTCGTGTCACGCACACTCTACAACCGGCAGCGGCAGGGTCCGGGCGCGACTCAGTGCGTCGTCATGGCGGCGACCGCGCTCCGGCCGTGGTCGATCAGCAGCGGCAGGTCGTAGTCGAGCGTGGCGACGTGGCGGCTGCGGGGCAGTCCCACCACCTCCACGGGGGCCTGGCGCAGGCCCCGCACCAGGGTCCGGTGGCTCGAGGCGGGCACGACGGCGTCGCGGGCGGACCGGTAGACCGTCACGGGAGCGGTGATCCGCGGCAGGGCGCGGCGGGCGGCCCGCTGGATGCGGCCGAGGGCGGCGACGCCGGCCACCGGCGTGCGGGGGTAGGCGCGCTCGCGCGCCGTCGGGTCCGCGATGTCGTCCGCGATCGGGGCGACCGTGGGGACGAACGGGGCCAGCAGCGGGGCGAAGGGGGCGAGCGGGCTGGCGAAGCGCAGCGCGGGGTTCACCACGAGCACCCCGGCCACGGGTCGGTGGGCGGCGGCGTCGAGCGCGAGGGCGCCGCCCATCGAGATGCCCGCCATGACCACGCGGCCGTGTCGGGCGAGCTCGAGGTCCACGACGGCCCGGACGGCGGCGCGGATCTCGTCCGCACCGGTGGCGGCGAGGTCCTCCCACCGGGTGCCGTGCCCCGGCAGCAGGGGCACGCTCACGGGGGAGCCGCCTGCCGCGAGCCCCTCGGCCCAGGCGCGGACGGAGGCCGGAGTCGAGGTGAACCCGTGCAGGAGCACGACGCAGTGGTCGCGCCGGGCGGGAGCGGCGGGCATGAGGCGCAGGGGGAGGTCTTCGGGGGCGACGGCGACGGGGCGGGGCATGGTGCCAGGGTAAGGCAGGCGGACCATACGATGGGCAGGCACCCGACCGCCCCGACCGGAAGGCCCTCGTGTCCACGTTCTACTGGTCCGCCAAGACGTTCGCCGTGGCTCCGGCCACCCGCCTGCTGTTCCGCCCCTGGGTGAAGGGCCTCGGGAACGTGCCGGCCGAGGGCCCGGCGATCCTGGCCAGCAACCACCTGTCCGTCTCGGACTCGGTGTTCATGCCGGCCATGCTCGACCGCCAGGTGCACTTCCTGGCCAAGCACGAGTACTTCACCGGCCCGGGCGTGAAGGGCTGGGTCACCCGCCGGTTCTTCGAGGCGGCGAACCAGCTGCCCATGGACCGCTCCGGCGGAGAGGCGTCCCTGCGCTCGCTGGACGCGGGCCTCGAGGCGCTGCGGGAGGGCCGGCTGCTCGGGATCTACCCGGAGGGCACCCGCAGCCCGGACGGGCGGCTGCACCGCGGCAAGATCGGCGTGGCCAAGCTCGCGCTGGCCTCGGGCGCGCCCGTGGTGCCCATCGCGATGATCGGCACGGACCGGGTGCAGCCGATCGGCCACGTGCTGCCGCGGATCCGGCGCCTGGGCATGATCTTCGGCGAGCCGCTGGACTTCTCCGACCGTGCCGAGGCCGCCGGCGACCCCCGGGTGCTGCGGGAGGTGACGGACGAGATCATGGAGGCCATCCGGCGCCTGTCGGGCCAGGAGTACGTGGACACCTACGCGGCGGACGTGAAGGCGGGCCGTACGGCCGCTCCGCCACGCGCCCGCGACTGAGCGGGGCCCGCGCGTCGTCATCCGGGGACGCTCAGACCGGGGCGCGGCACGCGGCCCCTAGCCTGGTGCACATGACTGAAGACCCCCGCGAGAAGATCCTGGCCTTCGGCACCGCCATCTCGGAGGGCGCCGCCGACATCCCCGGCCTGGACCACTGGCGCTCGCTGCCGATCGCGCAGGCGCCGTCCTGGGCGGACGAGGCCGATCACCGCGCCGCCGTCGCCGAGCTGAGCGCCCTGCCCCCGCTCGTCTTCGCGGGCGAGGTCGACCTGCTGCGCGCCCGTCTGGCCGACGTCGCCCAGGGCCGCGCGTTCCTCCTGCAGGGCGGCGACTGCGCCGAGACGTTCGCCGGGTCCACCGCCAACCGGATCAGCGCCCGGGTGAAGACCATCCTGCAGATGGCCGCGGTGCTGACCTACGGCGCCTCCATGCCGGTCGTGAAGATGGGCCGGATCGCCGGCCAGTTCGCCAAGCCGCGGTCCTCGGACACGGAGACCCGCGACGGCGTCACGCTGCCCAGCTTCCGCGGCGAGATCGTGAACGGCTACGAGTTCACCGAGCAGGCACGCCGGCACGACGCCCGACGGATGGTGCAGGCCTACCACACCTCCGCCTCCACCCTGAACCTGGTCCGCGCCTTCACCCAGGGCGGCTTCGCCGATCTGCGCAGCGTGCACCAGTGGAACCAGGGCTTCATGGCCAACCCGGCCTACGCCCAGTACGAGGAGATGGCCGCCGAGATCGACCGCGCGGTCCGCTTCATGAACGCCGCGGGCGTGGACTTCGAGGCCATGCGCCGCACCGAGTTCTACTCGGCCCACGAGGCGCTCCTGCTCGACTACGAGCGCGCCCTGACCCGCGTGGACTCACGCAGCGGCGACCCCTACGCCACGAGCGCCCACTTCCTGTGGATCGGCGAGCGCACCCGCCAGGTGGATGGCGCCCACGTCGACTTCCTCTCCCGGGTCCGCAACCCGATCGGCGTGAAGCTCGGCCCGACCACCACGACCGCGGATGCCCTCGAGCTCGCGGAGCGGCTGGACCCGGAGCGCGAGCCGGGCCGCCTGACCTTCATCACCCGCATGGGCGCGGAGCGGATCCGGGACGTGCTCCCCGGCATCGTCGAGGGCGTCCGGGACGCGGGGCTGGAGCCGGTGTGGGTCACCGACCCCATGCACGGCAACACCGTGACCGCGGCCAACGGCTACAAGACCCGCCGGTTCGAGGACGTGATGGACGAGGTCAGCGGCTTCTTCGAGGTGCACCGCGAGCTCGGCACGCACCCGGGCGGCATGCACGTCGAGCTGACCGGCGACGACGTCGCCGAGTGCCTGGGCGGCTCCGACCCGATCAACGAGGCCGACTTCGACGCCCGCTACGAGACGCTGTGCGACCCGCGGCTGAACCACCAGCAGTCCCTGGAGATGGCGTTCAAGGTCACCGAGGCCCTCTCCCACCCCGAGCGCCGCGCGCCGCGGGCCTGACCGCGCGGCCGGGCACGCCCCGGCTCAGCCGACCCAGACGTGGACCGCGGTGCCCTCGGGCAGGGCGGTCCCGGCGGCGGGGGACTGGTGCAGGACCCGGGACTCGCCCCGGCCGGAGAGCGGCAGCGGCAGGCGATGCACGCGGGCGTCCCAGCCGTCGTCCGCCAGCGTCGTGCCCGCCATCTCCGGATCCTGCCCGGTCGCGTCCGGCACCGGGCGCACGGCGCGGCCTTCGGAGAGCACCACGCGGACCGCGGTGCCCGGCGTCGCCTGCTCGCCGGGGGCCGGGTGCTGCTCGAGCACGGCCCCGGCCGGCACCGCGGGATCGGTGCGGCGCTCCGCGACCTCCACGGTGAATCGGGCGCCCCGGGCCACGCCGTGGGCCCGCCGGATCACGACGCCGGTCAGGTCCGGCACCGGCACCGGCGCGGGGCCGGCGGAGACGGTGAGCTCGACGGGGGTGCCGCGCCCCGCCGGCTCCCCGGCCGCGGGCGAGCTGGCGACGACCGTGCCCTCCGTGCGGAGTTCGTCGTGCCGGGCCGTGACCGCCGCGGTGAAGCCCGCGGCGGTCAGCCGTTCCTCCGCCGCCTCCCGGGCCAGCCCGTCGAGGTCGGGGACCACCGCCACGCCGCCGACTCCGAGGCCGCCGGAGCCCAGCGTCCAGCCCAGCAGCAGGGCGACGCCGGTGAGCAGCAGGGTCACGGCCGCGCCGATCGCGGCGGCCCGGCCGGTGCCCTGGCCGAGGTCGAGCGCGGGACGGCGGGCCGCCCGACGCAGCCGCCGCTGGGAGCTGCGCCCCGGATGCCGGTCCGCCGGAGCGGGGTCGAGCCCGAGCGGGCCGATCGGCTCCGCCGGGTGCGCGGCGGGCCGCGGGTCGCCCCCGTGCGTCGCCACACGGGTGTCGATGACGTCGGTCATGTCCTCGTCGAGGTCGGACTCGGCCAGGGCGGGGAGCAGGCGCGTCGCGTGGTGGTCGCCGGCGTCGAGGGCCCGGGTCTCCAGGTTCCCGTCCGGGGCTGCGTCCTCGGGGCCATCGGCGGCGGGGGCGCCCACCGCCGGCTCCGCATCCGGGCCCTCGGCGGGGTGGCGGTCCGGTTCGTCGGCGTCCAGGCCCGCCGCCACGGCGTCGATGCGGTGCAGGAGCTCGCCGGCACCGGCGGGCCGGTCGGCCGGGTCCGGCTCGGTGCACCACAGCACGAGGTCGTCGAGGTCCTCGGGGAGCCCGGGGTGCAGCGTGGACGGCACGGGGACCCGCTCGTGGACGTGTCGGTAGGCGACCTGCAGCGCGGTCGCCGCGGTGTACGGCTGGCGGCCCGTGAGCAGCTCGAACAGGATGATGCCCACGGCGTACACGTCGGAGCGGGCGTCGGCGGGCGCCCCGGCGATGTGCTCGGGGGCGAGGTAGGCGGGCGTGCCCACGACGGCCTGCCCGGCCATGGTGTGGGCCGTGGCGGCGCGGGACAGGCCGAAGTCCGCGACCGTCACCCGGCCGTCGTCGCGGACGAGCACGTTCTCGGGCTTCACGTCCCGGTGCACCAGCCCGGCGCGGTGCGCGGCGGCCAGGCCGTCGACGAGCGGACGCAGGAACCGCAGCGCCTCCCGGGGCGAGAGCGGGGCCCGGTCCCGGATGACGGTGCGCAGCGTGCGGCCGGGCACGTGCTCCATCACGAGGTAGGCCAGCACGTCGCCGTCCTCGGCCTCGGTGTGGCCCTGGTCCAGGACCGCGACGACGTGCGGATGGGACAGCCGCGCCGTCGTCTTGGCCTCCTGCTCGAACCGGCCGACGAGGACGGGGTCCTCCGCCAGGTGCGGGTGCATGACCTTGAGCGCCACCTGGCGGTCGAGACGCTCGTCCACGGCCAGGTAGACGGTGGACATGCCGCCCCGGGCCAGCCGCTCGACGACCCGGTAGCGGCCGTCGACGATGCCCCCCACGAGGGGGTCGCGGCGTGCGCTGCTCATCGTCCCAGGGTAGGACAGGCGGCGGACCCCTCGGGGCGGTCCGCCGCCGGCGGATCAGAACATCGCCATCGCGGCGCGCACCTTGGCCACGTAGTCCCGTGCCTCCGGGTTCAGGCCGCTGTCCAGCACCCCGCCGAGGCCCTGGTAGTAGGCCCCGATGCCCTCATCGAGGGTGGGGGTGCGGTCCTGCACGTACTTGATGAACGCGACGCCGGCCACCGCGTTGTCGTGGGGGTCCAGCAGGTTCAGCTCGCGGCCCACCAGCTCCGAGGCGAACTCGCCCGTGATCGGGATGACCTGCATCGCCCCCACGGCGTTGCCGGGGGAGACCGAGGCCATGCGGAAGCGGGACTCGGTGTACGCGTGGCCCAGGGCCAGGCGAGGGTCCACGCCCATCCGCTCGGCGGTCTCGCGGACGATCTGCTGCATCTGCTCGGGGGTGGGCTGCGGGACGGAGCGCAGCAGGCGCAGGTTCTCGTTCGCCGAGGCCGTCACGTGCGGCGCGTAGGTGCGCCCGAGGAAGGTGTCGCCGACCGCCTGGACGGCGGAGACCGGCTCCACCTCGAGGGTGCCGTCGGAGATCACGAGCACGTCGCCGGGGTGCAGCGTCGAGGCCCGCGTCAGGCCGTTGAGCTCGCGCAGACGGGGGATGGAGACCTCGAACCGCTGGGAGATCCCCCAGAGGGAGTCGCCGGAGACCACGGTGTACCGGACCGTCCCGCCGGCCGCCGTCGGGGTCTTCGATGCCGGCGCGGTGGCGGGGGTCGTGGTCGGGGCGGGCGACGCGGGGGCCTTCGGTGCGGCGGCCGTGCGCTGCGTGGTCAGGACCATGCCCGGGTGGAGCATGCTCGACGCGCTCATGCCGTTGAGCCGCTGCAGCTGCGCGGCGGAGACGCCGGTGCGGCGGGCGATGACCCACCACCCGTCGTTCGGCTGCACCGTGTAGGTCCCCGCGGCCGGGGCCGGGGCCGCCGCGCCGGTCAGGCGGAGCTCGTCACCCGGGTAGAGCACGGTCTCCAGGCCCAGGCCGTTGAACCGCAGCAGGTCGGCGACGGAGACGCCGCGGGCGGCCGAGATCCGGGTGAGGGAGTCGCCCGGGCGCACGGTGTGCACCGCCGCCTCCTGGGCGTGGGCCTGGGCGGGCAGACCGGTGAGCAGCAGCAGGGGCACCGCACCGCCGGTCAGGACGGAGCGCAGGCGGCGGGAGCGGACGGGGGTGTGGGACACGGCAGACCTCGGCATCGGATCGGACGGATGGAACACGACGGGGAAGTGACGGGTGGGACCCGTGGCCCCCGCGGTCGACCGACGACGTCGGCGCCCGGCCATGGAGCCTCGGCGATGTTATCGGAATGTGATCTTCGTGACCATACTGAGATCCATGCCGTCCGGGGCGCGATGGGCCGGGCCCGTCGGCGGCCACGTAGGCTGGCGCCTGTGAGCACCACTTCCTCCGACACCCCGGTCCCCGCTGACGCGATCCCCGCCGAGCTCGACGCCCTCGTGGGCGAGTGGCTCTCCGTGCCCGACGTGGCGGAGCGCCTCGACCAGCGTGTGACCCGCGTCCACAACCTCGTGCATGATCGCCGCCTGCTGGCCGTGCGTCGCCCCGAGCCCGCGGTGCGGTCCGTGCCGGCGCTGTTCCTCACCGAGACCGGCGTGCTCGATTCCCTGCAGGGCACGCTCGTGCTGCTGGCCGACGCCGGCTTCTCCGACGAGGAGGCCCTCCGTTGGCTGTTCACCGAGGACAAGTCGTTGCCCGGCCGGCCCATCGACGCGCTCCGGGACGGTCGGAAGACCGAGATCCGGCGCCGCGCCCAGGCCCTGGCCTGGTGAGCCGACCCGCGGGCGGCCATCCGCCCGCGGGGTCCGTGCGGCTCAGTGGCGGCGCGACGTGTAGGCGTCGATCAGCTGCGTGAGCTCGGCGCTCACATCCTCGGGGACGCCGTGCGCGAGCAGGCCCGCCACGGCGCCGGCCGCCTCGTGCGAGAGCACCGCGACCCGCTCTTCGACGGCCTGGCGCGCACCGCACGCCTCGAGGACGGCCTGCCAGTGGGCCACCCGGTCCGCGCCGAGGTCGGGATCGCCGAGGTCCGCGTCGAGCGCGGCGACCTCGTCCGGGGCGAGCAGCTCGACGGCGCGGGCGATGAGCACCGTCTGTTTCCCCTCCCGCAGGTCGTCGCCCGCGGGCTTGCCCGTGGTCGCCGGATCGCCGAACACGCCGAGCAGGTCGTCCCGGTACTGGAACGCCATGCCGAACGGCAGCGACACCCGGGCGAACGCGGTCACCAGCCCGTCGTCCGCCCCCGCCAGCAGCCCGCCCAGGGCCAGCGGGTGCACCGCCGAATAGCGGGCCGACTTGTGCTCCACCACCGCCTCGGCGGCCGCCTCGGCCTCGCGGGCATCGCGCGCCGCCGGGGCCATCTCGGCCACCACGTCGAGGTACTGACCCGCCATCACGCCGAAGCGCATCCGCTCGAGCTCGGCCCGCGCCCGATCCTCCCGGGGCGTGCCGGCGAGGACGCGCGCGAAGGCCGTCTCGCTCATCCCCAGGGCGACGTCGCCGGCGAGGATCGCGGCGGAGACGCCGAAGTGCTCCGCGGCGTGGCGCCAGCCCGCCTCCCGGTGGAGGGACTCGAAGCGGCGGTGCACGCTGGGCATCCCCCGGCGGGTGTCCGAGCGGTCCAGGATGTCGTCGTGGATCAGCGCCGCGGCCTGGAACAGCTCGAACGCCGCGCCCGCCTCGGCGATGCGGGGGTCCTCCGCCTCGCCGCCGGCCGCCCGCCAGCCGAGCCAGGCCAGGACGGCGCGCAGGCGCTTGCCGCCCGCGGTCAGGTCCGCGATCGCGTCCACGAGGGGCGCCGTCAGCGGGTGGACGTCCCGGGCGCGTTCGCGGTGCTCCGCCAGCAGGCGGTCGAGGGCGTCGGCGACGGCGGCGCGGAAGCGGTCCTGGTCGGCGGGACGGGGGCGGGGGACGGCGACGTCGGCGGGCATGGCCCCACCCTAGCCGCGCCGCGCGGCGGCTCGCCGGTCCCGGATAGGCTCGGTCCATGTCCGAGACCGCGCCCGCTGCACCCCGCGATGAGGCGACGATCCTGCACGTGGACATGGACGCGTTCTTCCTGTCCGTCGAGCTGCGCGAACAGCCCGACCTCGAGGGGCGTCCCGCCGCCGTCGCCGCCCCGAGCGGCCGGTCCGTGGTGCTCTCCGCCTCGTACGCGGCGCGGGCCTACGGGGTCCGCTCGGCGATGCCCCTGGCGCACGCCCGCGCCCTGTGCCCGCCCCTCGTGGTCATCCCGCCGCGCCAGCAGCTCTACCGGGCCGTCTCCGCCGAGGTGATGGCCGTGCTCGCGGACGTGACCCCCGTGATGGAGCAGCTCAGCGTGGACGAGGCGTTCCTCGACGTCGCCGGCGCCCGCCGCCGGCTCGGCCCGCCCAAGCACATCGGCCACCTGATCCGGGAGCGCGTCCGCTCCGAGCTGGGGCTGCCGTGCACCGTGGGCGGCTCGGCCGTGAAGTTCGTGGCCAAGACGGCGTCCACCGCGGCCAAGCCAGACGGCCTGCTGATCGTGCCGCCGGAGCGCACCCTGGACTTCCTCCATCCGCTGCCCGTGGGCCGGCTGTGGGGCGTGGGCCCCAAGGCGGCCGAGCGGCTCGCCCGGCGGGGGGTGGCGACCATCGGCGACCTCGCCCGGGTGGACCCCGCGCGGCTGGAGGCGTCGTTCGGGGCCGCCGGCCGGGAGTGGGCGTCGCTCGCCCGGGGCATCGACCCGCGCCCCGTCGCCCCGCGCCCGGCGGCCCGCAGCATCGGCGCGGACCACACCTTCGACGTCGACCCCGTCGACGTCGCGGGCGTCGACCCGGAGGTCCTGCGCCTGTGTCACCGGGTCGCGGCCCGGCTGCGCGCGGAGGGGGTCACCGCCGGCGCGGTCACGGTCCGCCTCAAGGCGCCGGACGGGTCGGTCCGCAGCCGCACCGCCCGCCTCGCCCGGCCGACCGCCACGGGCCACGACCTCCTCGGCCCGGCGCGGCGGCTCGTCCGCGAGCTGCACGCCGAACGGCCGCATCCGATCCGGCTCGTGGGCGTGCGCGCCGAGCGCCTCGGGGGCGAGGCCGATCAGCCTCCGGCCCAGGAGGCGCTCTTCGGCGGTCCCGCCTGGGGGACGGAGGGCGAGGCGTCGGAGGCGGGCGACTGGGCCGGTGCCGAGGCCGCCCTGGACGCCGTCGCCCGGCGCTTCCCGACGGCGGCCGTGCGGCCGGCGTCGCTGCTGGGTCGCCGCGAGGCCCGCGCCGACGCCCGCCGGGACGCGCCGCGGCCGGGCCCCGGAGGCCCGGACCGGGAGTGAGGGGTTCCGGGGCCGGCGACGTCGCCACCTGGCTAGGGTGGGGCGGCAGGTCCTATCCTGGAGGGCAAGTCGGACGCGCGGGCGTCCCCTCCCGGTCCCGGAGGTGTCGGAGGCCGCGTTCGAAGGAGTCGCCATGCCCCTCTCAGAGCATGAGCAGCGGATGCTGGACCAGCTGGAGCAGCAGCTGCGCACCGAGGACCCCCGGCTGGCCACCCAGATGGCGGACACGGGGCGGCATCGGCTGCCCGTGGGTCGCGTCGTGGCCGGGGCCGTCCTCGCCGTGGTCGGGCTGCTCGTCGTGGTCCTCGGGGTCGCCAACCACGCGATCCTCCTGGGCGTGCTCGGCGTCGTCGTCATCGGGGCCGGCATCTTCCTGCTGACCACGCGGCCGCGCGCTGTCGCCTCCGGGGCCTCGGGCCCGGAGGCCCGCCGGTCGGGCGCACCGCGACGGCAGGGAGGCGGCGACTTCATGGGCCGCCTCGAGCGGCGCTGGGACGAGCGGCGCGCCGGAGGCGACTGAGCGCCTGGCCCGCCGTGCCCCCACTATCCTCCACTCCAGGCCCCGATCCGCTCCGGATCGGGGCCTTTCCGCTGCCCGAGGCTCCGTCGTCGCCGCGGCCCTCCACCGGGGCCCACCGGTCCTCCACGTCCCTCCACGGCGACGCCGGCCCCGGGACCCGCGGGATGGCGCGCCGGACTCGGGGGGCCTCGACACGCCCGTGGCGCCGGGACCCGCGTCCGGGGTTGATGGTGGAGGGAAGTGGGGTAATGTGGAGGGAAGGAGAGAGCATGGGTCCCGACCTTGGTCGGGAGGGACCGCTTGACGAGCCAGGGGGTCTGCCGTGTTCTTGGGCACGTACACCCCCCGGCTCGACGAGAAGTCCCGGCTGATCCTCCCCGCCAAGTTCCGCGAGGAGCTGGCGGAGGGGCTGGTCCTGACCCGGGGTCAGGAGCGCTGCATCTACGTGTTCAGCGCTCGTGAGTTCGAGCGGGTCCACGAGCAGATGAGGTCGGCTCCACTGTCCTCCCGCCAGGCCCGTGACTACATCCGCGTCTTCCTCTCGGGGGCGTCGGACGAGGTCCCGGACAAGCAGGGTCGGGTGACCGTGCCGGCGCCGCTGCGACAGTACGCGGGGCTGGACCGGGACGTGACCGTGATCGGCGCGGGGACGCGAGTGGAGATCTGGGACTCGGAGTCCTGGAACACCTACCTCGCCGAGCAGGAAGCCGCCTTCTCCGAGACCGACGAGGACGTCCTGCCCGGCGTCTTCTGACCATGACCACCCGACCTCGAGCGAGACCTCCAGCCGACGCCGCCGCACCTGACCCGTCTTCCCCTGGGCCAGGCGCGGCGGCGGACGGATGGGGATCCCGCCCGAGGTCCGCCAGGACCGCGATGTGAGCAGGAGGTCGAGAGTGGACGCAGGCCAGCCGCGCCCCGAGGACCGCCACCTGCCCGTGATGCGGGACCGCGTCGTCGACCTCCTCGCCCCCGCCGTCCAGGCCGCGCTCGAGGCCGGCCGCACGCCCGTCGCCGTCGACGGCACGCTGGGCATGGGCGGGCACACCGAGGCCCTGCTGACCCGGTTCCCCCACCTGCGCGTCATCGGCATCGACCGCGACGTCCACGCCCAGGCCATGGCCGTCGAGCGCCTCGGCCCCCTCGCCGAGCGCCTGATCCCCTTCCACGGCACCTACGACCGGGTGCCCGAGGCCATGGCCGCCGCGGGCGTCACGAAGGTCGACGCCGCGCTCTACGACCTCGGCGTGTCCTCCTACCAGCTGGACGACCGGGAGCGCGGCTTCGCCTACTCCTACGACGCTCCGCTGGACATGCGCATGGACGACACCGCCGAGCGCTCCGCCGCGACGCTCGTGGCGGAGCTGGACGAGCAGGAGCTGCGCCGCATCATCCGTCGCGACGGCGAGGAGCGCTTCGCCGGCCCCATCGCACGGGCCATCGTCCGGGCCCGCGACGAGGCCCCCATCGAGACCACCGGCCGCCTCGTCGAGGTGATCCGCTCGGCCGTCCCCATCGCCGCGGGGGCCACCGGCGGGCACCCGGCCAAGCGCACCTTCCAGGCCCTGCGCATCGCCGTGAACGAGGAGCTCGACATCCTCGACGCCGCCGTGCCCGCCATCCTCGACGCCCTCCACGTGGGCGGGCGCCTCGTGGTGATGAGCTACCACTCCCTCGAAGACCGCATCACGAAGCGGCACCTGAGCGCGTGGGCCACGTCCACGGCGCCCCCGGGGTTCCCAGTGGTGCTGGAGGAGCACGAACCCGTGGTGCGGGTGCTCACCCGCGGCACCGAGAAGCCCACCGAAGAAGAAATCTCCGAGAACCGTCGCGCCTCCTCCGCGAGAGTGCGTGCGGTTGAGAAGATCAGGACGTCCAGGACCACGGCATGACGCTGCACGAGGAGATGAGCATGGCCGCACACGCACGGATCGCAGAGTCGCTGCGCCCCGGGTCGACCCCCGTCGCCCCTGCGCGGCCGACTCCGCAGGAGCGCACGCCGCTCTCGGTGGTGCCCGCCCCGCTGCCCCGATCCCGCTCCGGGGTGACCGTGCTGTGCGTCCTCGTGGTGCTCGCCGCGCTCGCGGCGGTGCTCGTCATGAACATCACGATGTCCAACCGGCAGTACGCCCTCCTGGACCTGCGCCAGGAGCAGCAGGCCGTCACCGAGACCAATGAGCGGCTGGCCGAACAGGTGGGCCACCTCGAGGCGCCGCAGAACCTGGCCGCGCGCGCCGACGCCCTCGGGATGGTCGCCCCCGCCGGCACCGCCTCCGTGGACGCGGGCACGGGCCAGTTCAGCGGCGAGGCCCAGGCGGCCCAGGACGGCGACATCTCCGCCACCTACGTCGCGCCGCCGGCGGACGCGGACGCGGTCCGCCAGGGGACGGCCGGCGACGGCCAGGACGAGATCGAGGGACCGCGCACCCTCGGCGGCGAGGACGCCTCCGCCGCCCCCGACCAGGACGCCGCCGACCGTTGATCGACCGTCCCGCCTCGCACCTTCCCCGCGGCGGATCGACGGTCGGGCCCGCTCCCGGGCACCCCGCCGTGCGCACCCGCATCCTTCTCCTGCTCGTCTTCGTCCTGCTCGGCGGGCTCGCACTGCGGCTCGTCTACGTGCAGGGCATCGACCCCACGGGGCAGGCCGCGGCGGCCATGGACCAGCGCCTGACACACCAGGAGACCCTGCCGCAGCGCGGGTCCATCCTGGACCGCGACGGCGACGTGCTGGCCGCCAGCGTGCGCCGCTACGACATCGTCGTGGACCAGCGCCTCGTCAAGGACTTCAACGAATGGGACCGCGAGGCCCGGGAGACCGTGCTGGTGGACGTGGACTCCCGCCTGGCCAGCCTGGCCGAGGTGCTCGGCATGTCGGAGGAGGAGGTGCGCGAGGCCACCATCGGCTCCAGCCCGTACGCCGTGGTGCGTCGCTCCGTGACCCCGGAGGTGCGGGACAAGGCCATGGCGCTCAACGTGCCGGGCCTGCTCTCCGAGGCGGTGGACCGCCGCACCTACCCGAACGGGTCGGTCGCCGGCAGCATCATCGGCTTCATGGGCGGTGACGGCACCGCCCTCGAGGGCCTCGAGCTCAGCCAGGACGACGTCATGACCGGCACCCCGGGCACCCGCACGTTCGAGGTGGGCGCAGACGGCATCCGCATCCCCAACGCCCCGCTCGAGGAGGTTCCGGCCGTGGACGGCGCCGACCTGCGCCTGACCGTGGACAAGGACGCCCAGTGGTTCGCGCAGGAGACCCTCGGCGCCCTCGCCGCCGAGTACGAGGCGGAGTGGGCGAACGCCGTCGTGATGGACGTGAAGACGGGCGACGTGATCGTCATGGCGGACTCCACCACGGTGGACCCCGCCGACCCCGACGCCACCGAGGGGAACTTCCGCACCTCCACCGTGATGAGCACGCCGTACGAGCCGGGCTCCACGGGCAAGGCGCTGCCGATCGCGGCGGCCGTCGACGCCGGGAAGGTCACCGCCACGGACGGCTTCACCGTCCCCAGCAGCCAGGACTTCGACGGGCAGACCATTCGGGACTTCTCCCCGCACCCGACGTTCGACATGACCGTCGCAGGCATCTACGCGCGCTCCTACAACACGGGAACGGTGCAGATCGCCGAGAAGATCACGGACGAGCAGCGTTACGAGTACATGCGCTCCTTCGGGGTCGGCCAGCCCATCGACCTCGGCCTGCCGCAGCAGGCGGGCAGCGTGCTCGTCCCGCCCGAGCAGTGGGACGGCCGCCAGCGCCTGACCACGGCCTTCGGTCAGGGCTACACCCAGACCACCCTGCACACCGCCCAGATGTACCAGGCCCTCGCCAACGGCGGCGTGCTGATCCCGGCCCGGCTGATCGACGCCACGGTGGACGGCGACGGCGCGGAGAAGCGCTGGGAGTCGTCCGCGGAGCCCCACCGCGTGGTCTCCGAGGAGACGGCGGCGCAGATGCTCCGCATGATGGAGACCGTCGTGACGCAGGGCACCAGCAAGGCCGCCGCGATCCCCGGGTATCGCGTGGGCGGCAAGTCCTCCACCGCCGAGGCCGCGAGCGACACCGGCACGTACGACGGCTACAACTTCGGCTTCACCGCCGTCGCCCCGCTCGACGACCCCCGCTTCGTGGTGTCCGTGTCCATGCATCGGCCGCCGTCGAAGCAGGGCTCCCGGGACGTGTCCATCGCGGCCGCCACGATCATGGAGTACATGCTCCGCCAGGCGGACGTGCCCGCCACCGGAGCCGAGCCGAACGACTACCGCGTCTTCGTGGACGATCCACAGGACCGGCCGTGGTGACCCACGCCTCCGGCCCCGAGCACCCCAGGAGCACCCCCATGACCACCCCGAGTGACCCCCCTGCTCCGCTGACCCCGGCCCAGCAGGACGCCGCCTTCCGGCCCTCCCACACCCCCGCCACGCCCTGGCCCGCCCTCGCACAGGCGCTGGCCGGGGCGGGGATCGCGGCCCACGTCCACGGCGCGGCCCCGGCCGACGGCGTCACGGGGGTCAGCCTCGACTCGCGTGTCGTGCGCCCGGGCGACCTCTACGTCGCCGTCCCGGGGGCGCGCGCCCACGGCGCGGCGTTCGCGGCCACGGCGCTGGAGGCCGGCGCCGTCGGCGTCCTGACGGACGCGGCGGGCCGCGCGCTCCTGGCGGAGCAGGGCCTGGCCGACGTCCCGGTGCTCGAGGTCGACGCCGTGCGCACCGCCGCTGGCACCGTGGCGGCCCGCGTCTACGGCGGCGGGGGCGACGCCGGCCCGCGCCTGCTCGGCGTGACCGGCACCAACGGCAAGACCACCACGAGCTTCCTCGCCGCCGCCCTGCTCGAGGCCCTGGGGCGCCGGTCGGGCATCGTGGGCACGATCCTGATCCGCGCGGGGGAGCGGGAGGTCCCCTCCACGCTCACCACGCCCGAGGCCACCCAGCTGCACGCCCTCATGGCGCTCATGCGCGAGGAGGAGGTGGACACCGCCGTCATGGAGGTCTCCTCCCACGCCGTGGCGTACCAGCGGATCGCCGGCCTGCGCTACGCGGTGGCCGGGTTCACCAACCTGACCCAGGACCACCTGGACATGCACGGCTCGATGCAGGAGTACTTCGCGGCCAAGGCCGGTCTGTTCGACCCCGCCCGCACCGACCACGCCGTCATCACGCTCGACGGCGGCGAGGGACCCCGCTGGGGCGTCGCCATGGCCCGGGCCGCCGGCGTTCCCGTCACCACGCTCGCCCTCGGGCCGGCCGCGCCGACGCCGGGCGCCCTGGCCGAACATGACCCCGGCCTCCGGGCGGACTGGGAGGTCGCCGAGCTCGCGCCGGACGGCCTCGGCCACCGCTTCACGCTGCGCCACGCGGCCACGGGCCGGGAGCTGCGGGCCTCCGTCGGTCTGCCGGGCCGCTTCAACGTGGCCAACGCGGCCCTCGCGGTCCTGCTCGTGCTGCACGCCGTTGGGGAGGAGCACCTGGACGCGCTCGCCGCCGTCCTGGACGTGCCCGCGGGCGAGGGCCCTCTGGCCGCCGCCGTCCCGGGGCGGATGGAGGTCGTGGGCCGCGAGCCGGACGCCGTCGTCGACTTCGCGCACAACCCGGACGGCATGGTCCAGGCGCTGCGCTCCCTCGCCGACGCCCGGGCGTCGGCGGGGACGCGCGGCCGCACCCTGATCGTGTTCGGCTCCGCCGGCGACCGCGACCGTGACAAGCGGCCCGTGATGGGCGCGATCGCGGCCCGGGCGGCGGATGTGGTGATCGTCACCGACGACACCCCCCACTCGGAGGATCCGGCCCCGATCCGCGCCCACATCCTCGCCGGCGCCCGCGCCGAGGCCGACCGCATCGCGCGGGAGGAGGGCCGCACGGTCGTGATCGAGGAGGTGGCCGACCGTGCGGCGGCCATCCGCCGCGCCGTGGAGCTGGCGGGGCCGCAGGACGGCATCCTCCTGGCCGGCCGCGGGCACGAGACCACGATGGACTACGACGGCGAGCTCGTCCCGCTGGACGACCGGGTGGCCCTGCGCGAGGCCCTGGCCGCCCGTGTCGCGGCGGCCTCCGCCTCGGGCTCCGGCCCCGCCCGCGAGGGTAAGGTCATCGAGTCATGATCGCTCTCACCGCAGCCCAGATCGCCGAGGCCGTGTCCGGCACGCTCTCGGCCACCCTCGACCCCGCCACCGTGCTGGTGCACGTCACCCCCG
This sequence comes from Micrococcus sp. KT16, assembly GCF_003315015.1. Lineage (NCBI taxonomy): Bacteria > Bacillati > Actinomycetota > Actinomycetes > Micrococcales > Micrococcaceae > Micrococcus > Micrococcus sp. KT16. The sequence continues at coordinate 28,691 of NZ_QNRG01000008.1, forward strand.
ACTCGCGGGAGGTCACCGCCGAGGGCACGCTCTACGTGGCGAAGCCGGGGGAGCGCGCCGACGGCCACGACTTCATCGACGCCGCGCTGGGCGCCGGCGCCGCCGCTGTGCTCGCCGAGCGCGCCACGCACGCCCCCGACGGCGCCGCGCACCCGGCGATCCTCGTTCCGGACGCCGTGCTCGCGATGGGCGCGCTCGCCCGGGAGGTCGTGCGCCGCGTCCGGGAGCACTCCCCGACCACCGTCATCGGCATCACCGGCTCGGCCGGCAAGACCACCACGAAGGACCTGCTCGCCGCGCTGCTGGCCACCCAGGGCCCCACCGTCGCACCGGTCGGCTCGTACAACGGCGAGGTCGGCGTGCCGCTCACGGTGTTCCGGGCGGAGCTGGACACGCGCTTCCTCGTGGTCGAGATGGGCGCGGACCACGTCGGCAACATCGCGTACCTCTGCGACATCGTGCGCCCGGACATCGGCGTCGTGCTCATGGTGGGCACCGCCCACGCGGGCAGCTTCGGCGGCGTGGCGAACATCGCGCGCACCAAGGGCGAGCTCGTGGAGGCCCTCGGCCCCGACGGCGTCGCCGTCCTCAACCTCGACGACGAGCGTGTCGCCGGCATGGCGGCGCGGGCCGCCGCCCCGATCACCTGGATCACCGCGGACGAGCGGGGCGTCGCCCGCGCGGCCGAGGACGTGGCCGCCGGCCGCGCGTCGGACCTCGTCGCCGCACGGGACGTGCGCGCCGACGACCAGGAGCGCCCCGTCTTCGACCTGCAGGTCGGGACGGATGAGGCCGCCGTGCGGCACCCGGTCGCCTCCGGACTGACCGGCCTGCACCACGTGCACAACGTGCTGGCCGCCGCCGCGGCCGCCCACGCCGCCGGCATGGACCCGGCCGAGATCGCCCGTGGTCTCGACGGGCTCGGGCCCGCCAGCCGCTTCCGGATGGAGCGCACCGACCGCGCGGACGGCGTCACGATCATCAACGACGCGTACAACGCCAACCCCGAGTCCATGCGCGCCGCGCTGCGGACGCTGGCCACCCTCGGCCGCTCCAGCGGCCGCCGCACCTGGGCCGTCCTGGGGGAGATGCTCGAGCTCGGCGATGCCCGCGTCCGTGAGCACACCCTCGTGGGCGAGTCCGTGGTGCGCCTGAACATCGCCCAGCTGCTGGTGGTGGGCGCCGGAGCCCGGCCGCTCTACATCGGCGCCCTCAACGAGGGCAGCTGGGGCGAGGAGGCGCACTTCGTCGACGACGCCGCGCAGGCCGAGGCGTTCCTCGCCGAGCACCTGCGCCCCGGCGACCTCGTCCTCGTCAAGTCCTCCAACGGCGTCGGGCTCGCGGCCCTCGGCGAGCGCCTCGCCACGGCCGACGCCGTCGCCGCCCCCTCCGCCTCCCCGAAGGAGTCCCGACCGTGATCGGACTGCTCATCGGCGGCGTGCTCGGCCTGGTCCTCTCGGCCGTCGGCACCCCGCTGTTCATCAGGTTCCTCGTCAAGCGCGGATACGGCCAGTTCGTCCGCGACGACGGCCCGACCACCCACAAGACCAAGCGCGGCACGCCCACGATGGGCGGCGCGGTCATCATCGGCTCCATGGTGCTGGCGTACCTGATCACCCACGGGCTGCTCGCGGTGTTCGGCGTCGACTTCGGCGGGCCCACGGCCTCCGGCCTGATCCTGCTGCTGCTCACGGTGGGCATGGCCTTCGTCGGTTTCGTGGACGACTTCACGAAGATCACGAAGCAGCGCTCGCTCGGCCTGACGCCGCGCGGCAAGATCATCCTCCAGGCCCTGATCGGCACCGCCTTCGCGGTCCTCGCCCTGAACTTCCCGGACGAGCGGGGCCTGACCCCCGCCTCGACGGCGATCTCCTTCGCCCGGGACATCCCGTGGCTCGACCTGGCCTTCGCCGGACCCGCGATCGGCGTCATCCTGTTCGTGATCTGGTCGAACCTCATCACCACCGCCACCACGAACGCCGTGAACCTCACGGATGGCCTCGACGGGCTAGCCACGGGCGCCACCGCCATGATCACGGGCGCCTACGTCCTGATATCGCTCTTCCAGTCGAGCCAGTCCTGCGCGCTCGAGGGCACCCGCGGCTGCTACGAGGTCCGCGACCCCATGGACCTCGCCCTGCTCGCGGCGATCCTCACGGGCAGCCTGCTGGGCTTCCTCTGGTGGAACACCTCCCCGGCCAAGATCTTCATGGGGGACACCGGCTCCCTGGGCCTGGGCGGCGCCCTGGCCGGCTTCGCGATCTTCACGCGCACCGAGATCCTGGTGGCCGTGCTGGCCGGCCTCATGGTCGCGATCACCCTCTCCGTCATCATCCAGGTGGGCTGGTTCAAGGTCTCCGGCGGCAAGCGCGTGTTCCTCATGGCGCCGCTGCAGCACCACTTCGAGCTCAAGGGCTGGGCCGAGGTGACCGTCGTGGTCCGCTTCTGGCTGCTGTCCCTGATGTGCGTCACCGTGGGGCTCGCGATCTTCTACGGCGACTGGCTCATCCGCCAGGGCGGCCTCGCGGGGGTGACCCCGTGACCGGCCCCGCGTCCGACGCCGCGCCCGCACCGGTGCGCCGGCCCCGCGCCGACACCGCCCGCACCGCCGACCTCACGTCCTGGGACGCCCCGGGGTGGGCCGGCCTGCGCGTCGTCGTCACGGGCCTGGGCGTCACCGGCTTCTCCGTGGCCGACACCCTGGCCGAGCTGGGCGCCGCCGTCGTGGTGGTGGACGGCGACGACGGCCCGGAGAACCGGGCGCGCGCCGAGACCCTGCGGATCGTGGGGGTCCGCGAGGTCCTGCTCGACCGGGCGGCCACGCAGGCGCTGCCCGAGGTCGACGGCGCCGCCGCGGACCTCGTCGTGACCTCCCCGGGCTGGCGGCCGGACCAGCCGCTGCTGATGGCCGCCCACGCGGCGGGCCTGCCGATCTGGTCCGACGTCGAACTGGCCTGGCGGCTGCGCGAGCGCGCCGGGCGGAAGACCGCCGACTGGGTGTGCCTGACGGGCACGAACGGCAAGACGACCACCGTGACGATGGTCGAGGCCATCCTGCGGGCGGACGGCCGTCGGGCGGTGGCCTGCGGCAACGTCGGCACCCCCGTGCTCGACGCGATCCGCGACCCGGAGGGCTTCGACGTGCTCGCCCTCGAGCTCTCCAGCTTCCAGCTGCACTGGACGCACGGCCTGGCCCCGGCCTCGTCCGCGGTGCTGAACCTCGCCGAGGACCACGTGGACTGGCACGGCTCGATGGACGAGTACGCCGCCGCCAAGGGCAAGGTGTATGCGAACACGCGGGTGGCCTGCGTGTTCAACGAGCAGGACCCGCTGACCCGCACCCTCGTGGAACGCGCGGACGTCCAGGAGGGCTGCCGCGCGATCGGCTTCACCACGGACACCCCGGGCCTGTCCGACATCGGCGTCGTGGACGGGATCCTCGTGGACCGTGCGTTCCTGGACAACCGGCGTCACGAGGCGATCGCCCTGGCCGAGCGCGCCGACCTGGGCCCGGTGGCGCCGCGCCACACCATGGCCAACGCGGCCGCCGCGGCGGCGCTGACCCGGGCCGTCGGGGTGAGCCCCGCGGCCGTGGCCGAGGGCCTGCGCGTCTACGACCGCGGCGAGCACCGCATCCAGCTCGTGGCCACCTCCCGCGACGTCATGTGGGTCAACGACTCCAAGGCGACGAACCCGCACGCCGCGGACGCGTCGCTGGCGGCGTTCAGCTCCGTGGTGTGGCTGGCCGGCGGCCTACCCAAGGGCGTGACCTATCACGAGCTGGTGGCCGCGCACGCCGACCGGCTCCGCGCGGTGGTGCTCCTGGGCAGGGACACCTCGGCCCTGCGCGCGGCCCTGGCCGCGCACGCCCCCGAGGTCCCCGTCCACGCCCCCCTCACCGCGGCCGACGGCACCGGCCCCGCCGACGGTGCGGCCGTGATGGCCGAGGCGGTGCGCGTGGCCGACGGCCTGGCCCGCCCCGGCGACACCGTGCTCATGGCGCCCGCCGCGGCGTCGATGGACCAGTTCCGCTCCTACGCGGCCCGCGGCGAGGCGTTCATCGAGGCCGTCGCCGGGCTGATGCGCGAGCACGGCTGGGACGTGCACGACGACGCCGCGCCCGACGCCGACTGACCCGCCGCCCACCCGACCGTCTCGCTTCCCCCGTGAGGAGGGCCATGTCCCCGATCGAGCTCCGCCCGGTCCGCCCCCGCGCGGACGACGACGCCCCCGAGCATCGGGAGCGGCTCCTGCGCCGGATGTGGCGGGTCCTCGAGGGTCGCCGCGCCCTCGACCTGTCGGTCCTGCTCATCAGCGGCTGCACCGCCCTGCTCACGGTGCTGGGCCTCGTGATGGTGCTCTCCTCGTCCTCCGTCGAGGCGATCGGCACCGGCGGCGGCTCGTACGCCCTGTTCCTGCGCCAGACCGCCTGGGCGGTGGCGGGCGTGGCGGCCCTGCTCGTGTTCTCGCGCCTGCCGGTGCGCGTCTTCAAGGCGCTCGCCTGGCCGGCGTTCGGCGTGGCCGTGATCCTGCTCGCGCTGGTCGCGTTCTCCCCGCTCGGCGTCACCGTGGGTGGCAATCGCAACTGGCTCGGCATCGGCGGGTTCCGGATGCAGCCCTCCGAGGCCGCCAAGCTCGCCCTGGCCCTGTGGGCGGCGGCGGTCCTGGAGCGCAAGCACCGCCTCGTCACCCAGGTGCGGCACGCGCTGATCCCGGTGCTGCCCGGCGGCCTGTTGCTGCTGGTCCTGGTGATGGCGGGCAGCGACCTCGGGACCGCGATCATCCTCGCGCTCGTGCTGGCCACGGTGCTGTACGTGGCCGGCACCCACTGGGGGGTCTTCCTCACCTTCCTGGCGCTGAGCATGCTGGGCATCCTGGCCCTGACCCTCCTCGCCCCGCACCGCATGGTCCGGGTGCAGGCCTGGATGGGGGACTGCTCCGACGCCACCGACCCCTGCTTCCAGCCGGCGCACGGGATGTACGCCCTGGCCTCGGGCGGCTGGTGGGGCGCGGGCCTCGGCCAGTCCCGCCAGAAGTGGAGCTACATCCCGGAGGCCGAGAACGACTTCATCTTCACCATCCTCGGCGAAGAGCTCGGGCTCGTGGGCACGCTGGTGGTGCTGCTGGCCTACCTCGGCCTGGCGATCGGCATCTACCGCGTCGCCGCCGGGACCACGTCCACGTTCATCCGCCTGTCCACGTGGGGGATCCTGGCCTGGCTGGTGGGCCAGGCGGCCGTCAACATCGCGATGGTCTCCGGGATCATCCCCGTGGTGGGCGTCCCCCTGCCCTTCATCTCCTATGGTGGTTCCGCGCTCACCCTGTCCTTGAGCGCGGTCGGCATCGTGCTGGCCTTCGCCCGTCACGAGCGCCGCCGTGCCGCGCAGCCGGACGCCCGCCCGCAGGCGGACGAGCCGGACACCGACCCCCTCCCCGTGATCCCCACCCCCGCCCTCCAGGAGCCCCGATGACGCAGACCTCTCATCCCTCCGGACCCCTGCGGGTGGTGCTGGCCGGCGGCGGCACCGCCGGCCACATCTCCCCGATGCTCGCGATCGCCCGCGCCCTGGAGGACGACGGCGGCGGCCCCGTCGAGTGCACCATGGTCGGCACCGCCTCCGGCATGGAGACGCGTCTCGTCCCCGAGGCGGGCTACGAGCTCGACCTGATCGACCGGGTCCCGATGCCGCGCCGCCCGTCGATGGACGTCGTCCGCTTCCCGGCCCGCTTGCGCGCCGCGGTCGCCACGGCGGCCCGGATCCTGCGGGACCGGCGCGCCGACGTCGTCGTGGGCGTGGGCGGCTACGTCGCCACCCCCGTGTACCTCGCCGCGTTCCGGGCCGGTGTGCCCGTGGTGGTCCACGAGGCCAACGCCCGCCCCGGCCTGGCCAACCGCATCGGCGCCCTGCGGGCCACGCACGTCGGCACCGCCCTGCCGGACACCCGCCTCCGCGGCGCCCGCTGGGTGGGCATGCCGATGCGCCCCGAGATCTCCGGCCTGGACCGGGCGGCCGCCCGCCGTGCCGCCCGTGAGGCCCTCGGCCTGGACCCGGACCGGACCACCGTCGTGGTGACCGGCGGCAGCTCGGGTGCGCTGGCCGTGAACCGCACCGTGCGCGCCGCGCTGGGCGACCTCCTGGACGCCGGTCTGCAGGTGTTCCACCTGACCGGGCGGGACAAGGCCCTCACCGAGGACGACGGCAGCCTGCTGGTCCGGGACGGCTACGTCCAGCGGGAGTACTTGGCGGGCATGGAGCAGGCCTACGCCGCCGCCGACCTGATCGTGGCCCGCTCGGGCGCCGGCACGGTCTGCGAGGTGTCCGCGGTCGGCCTGCCCGCCGTCTACGTCCCCCTGCCCATCGGCAACGGCGAGCAGGCGCTCAACGCCCGCCCCGTGGTGGAGGCGGAGGGCGCGCTGCTCGTCCGAGACGACGCCTTCGGGCGCGCGTGGGTGCAGCGTCAGCTGATCCCGTTGGCGACCGACCCCGAGCGTCTCGCGCGCATGGGGGAGGCGGCCGCCCGCTTCGGCGTCCGGGATGCGGACGTCACCATGGCCGGCCTCGTGCGCTCGGCCGCCCAGGAAGGAGCCCGGCGATGAGCCGCGACGAGAGCACCCGTCCCGCGGCCGAGGGCCGCTTCGCCGACCTGGGCCGCGTGCACCTGCTGGGGATCGGCGGTGTCGGCGTGTCGGGGGTCGCCCGCATCCTGCAGGAGCAAGGCGTCGCGGTGTCCGGCTCCGACGCGAAGGACCTGCCCGTGATGCGCGAGCTCGCCGCGGGCGGTGCCCGGATCACGGTCGGCTACGATGCCGCGCATCTCGGCCGGGACGTCACCACGGTGATCGCCTCCTCGATCGCCGGGCCGGGCAACCCGGAGCACGACGCCGCCGTGGCGCGCGGACTGCGCGTGCTGCACCGTTCCGAGGGCCTCGCCCTGGCCATGCGCGGCCACCGGGTGCTGGCCGTCGCCGGCACGCACGGGAAGACCACCACGTCCTCCATGGCCGCCATGGCCTTCTCCGACGCCGGCTGGGACCCCACGTTCGCGGTCGGCGCCGCCGTCGCCGGGCTCGGCACCAACGCCCGGGCGGGCCGGGGCGAGTGGTTCATCGCGGAGGCCGACGAGTCCGACGGCACCCTGGTGAACTACCCGAGCACGATCGGGATCGTCACGACCGTGGAGGCCGACCACCTGGACCACTACGGGACCGAGGAGGCGGTGCACCAGGTCTTCCGGGACTTCGCGGGCGGGCTGCCGGCCGCCGCCCAGGGCGGGGTCCTCGTGGCCTGCCTCGACGACGCCGGCGCGGCGGACCTGGCCGCCTGGGCACGGGAGCACGCGGCCGCCGACGTCGTGACCTACGGCTCGGCGCCCCGTGACGGCGTGGCGCCGGACCTGCTGGTCACCGACCTCGCGGTGGAGCCGGGCGAGACCGGAGTGGGCCAGCGCGCCACGTTCCGGATGGCGGGCGGCCCGGAGCGCACCCTGCATCTGCAGGTGCCCGGCCGGCACAACGCGCTGAACGCCGCCGCCGTGGTCCTGGCCGCCGTCCGGGCGGGCATGGCCTTCGAGGCCGCCGTGCGGGGCGTGGAGGCCTTCCGGGGCACGGCCCGCCGCTTCGAGTTCCGCGGCGCCGCGCGCGGCGTGCGGGTCTTCGACGACTACGCGCACCATCCCACGGAGGTGGCCGCCGCGGTCTCCGCCGGCCGTGCCGTGGCCGGCGACGCCCGCGTGCACGTCCTGTTCCAGCCCCACCTGTTCTCCCGCACCCGGGACTTCGCCGCCGAGTTCGCCGCCGCCCTCTCCGGGGCGGACGCGGTGCGCGTGCTGCCCGTGTACGCGGCTCGGGAGGAGCCGATGCCCGGCGTCGACTCGTCCCTCATCGCCTCCCGCCTCACCACGGGCGCCGCCGAGGACCGTGTCGTCGCCGAGGACCGCGCCGAGGCGGTGCGCTCGCTCGCGGCGGGCGCCACGGCCGGCGACGTCGTCCTGACGATGGGCGCGGGGGACGTCACCGCCTTGGGTGCGGACCTGCTGGCCGAGCTCGGTCGGGACGCGGCGCCCGGCGTCGCCCACCCGTGAGGCTCGGCCGCGGGACGCCGCCGGTCGCACCAGCCGGGGCCGACGCCTCCACCGTGGTCCGATTCCCGGGCCGCACCGCGCGCCGGCGCCGCGCCACCCGCTGGGGTGTGGCGGCCGCGGTGCTCGCGGTGCTGGGCGCCCTGGGCTGGGTCGTGTTCTTCTCGCCCGTGCTCGCGGTGGACCGCGTCGAGGTCACCGGCACCCGCCATGTCTCCGCCACCGACGTCCAGGAGCGCCTGGAACCCGTGTCCGGCGTGCCGCTGTCCCGCGTCGGCGCCGGCCGCGTGCGCGAGCTGGTCGGCGGTCTGCCCGGGGTGGCCGAGGTCGAGACCGCGCCCCGCCTGCCCACCGGCCTGGAGGTCGTGGTCCGGGAGCATGAGACGCGGGCCCGGCGGGACGGTGACGACGGCGCGCAGCTGCTGCTCGCGGACGGCACCGTCCTGACGAGAGTGCCGGAGGAGCGGCTCGAGGGCGAGGACCTCCCCGCGTTCTCGGAGGAGCTGGCGCAGCGGGCGCAGGAGGAGCGTGCCGAGGTGGCCGAGGTGCTGGCCGCCCTGCCGGAGGCCGTGGCCGATCGTGTCGAGACCGCCGACTCCCGGGGCCCGGGCCAGGTCTATCTGGCGCTCGAGGGCGGGGTGATCCTGGTCTGGGGCGACGCGCAGGACGCCGGCCTCAAGGGGTCCGTGGCCGAGGCGTTCCTGGCGGACGAGCGGCACGGGTCCGCGGCGGGCGGCGTCGCCGAGATCGACGTCTCCGTGCCCACGCGGCCGATCACGCGCTGAACCGGGGCCACAGGAGTCTCCAGTAGAACGTGAAGGTGAAGGTCGGGGCGCCTGGTCTCGTGCGAGTCGGGGTGTCCTCACCGCGGCGGCTGCTCCTTCGAGTCTCACGTGAAAGTTGATGCGGGAGCCGTCTTTTCCGCGTGGACACGCCGTTTTCTTTTGCACGTGACGCGGGCCTCCCAGTACGGTGGACCCGAACGCGCGCGAGGCTCGCTTCACGCTGTGCTTGAAGGTGTCCACCCCGGGTGGCCGCCGATCATCGGGGCGATGTGCCTCGCGCGGACCTCTCGAGATCTCGAACAAAGGGAACCAACACCGTGGCTGCACCCCAGAACTACCTGGCCGTCATCAAGGTCGTCGGCATCGGCGGCGGCGGCGTGAACGCCGTGAACCGCATGATCGAGGTGGGGCTCCGCGGCGTGGAGTTCATCGCCATCAACACGGACGCCCAGGCGCTGTTGATGTCGGACGCGGACGTGAAGCTGGACGTGGGCCGCGAGCTCACCCGTGGACTCGGCGCGGGCGCGAACCCCGAGGTGGGCCGCCAGGCCGCCGAGGACCACGCGGAGGAGATCGAGGAGGTCCTGCGGGGCGCGGACATGGTGTTCGTGACCGCGGGCGAGGGCGGCGGCACCGGCACCGGCGGGGCGCCCGTCGTGGCCCGCATCGCGCGCTCGCTCGGCGCCCTGACCATCGGCGTCGTGACCCGTCCGTTTACGTTCGAGGGCCGCCGTCGCGCCGGCTCCGCCGAGGCGGGCATCGACGCCCTGCGGGACGAGGTCGACACCCTCATCGTGATCCCGAACGACCGGCTGCTGTCCATCTCGGACCGCAACGTCTCGGTCATGGACGCCTTCCGTCAGGCGGACCAGGTGCTCCTCTCCGGCGTCCAGGGCATCACCGACCTGATCACCACCCCGGGCCTGATCAACCTCGACTTCGCGGACGTGAAGTCCGTGATGCAGGGCGCGGGCTCCGCGCTCATGGGCATCGGCCACGCGCAGGGCGAGGACCGCGCCGTCAAGGCGGCCGAGCTGGCGATCGCCTCGCCGCTGCTCGAGGCCTCCATCGACGGCGCGTACGGTGTGCTGCTCTCCATCCAGGGCGGCTCCGACCTCGGCCTCTTCGAGATCAACGAGGCCGCGCGACTGGTCCAGGAGGTCGCCCACCCGGAGGCCAACATCATCTTCGGCGCGGTCATCGACGACGCCCTCGGCGACGAGGTGCGCGTGACCGTGATCGCCGCGGGCTTCGACAAGGTGGACGTCACCTCCGCCCCGGCCGCCCCGCAGGCCGTGCAGCAGCAGGCGGCCCCGCAGCGGGCCGCGGCCCCCGCGCAGCCGCAGCCCGCCGCCCAGCCGCAGCCCGCCGCCCCGGCCCAGCCGCAGCAGGCCGAGCGCCCCGCCGTGCGCGGCACCGTGCCGCTGGCCCCGCAGGAGCAGCAGCCGCGCCGCCAGCAGGACCTGCCCACCGTGGTGGAGCCGGACCTCGGCGCCGGGTCCTCGGACCTGGACGTCCCGGACTTCCTCAAGTGACGGCCGCGGAGGGGCCGGCCGGGACCGCACGGGTCCCCGCCGGCCCCTTCGTGCACCGCGAGACCGTCCGCACCGCGACGGGCGCCGTGCACGTGGCCTGGACGTCCGTGGCCGCCGGCAACCTCGCGCTGCACGTGGTCCCGCCGGACGAGGCCGAGCGACTCGCGCGTGTCAGCGCCGCCCGTCGCGCCCTGGAGCGCGTGATGGGGGTCCCCGAGGACGCCACGCTCTATCTGGACCAGGTGCACTCGGCCGACGTCGTGTGGGCGGACGGACCCGGGCGCGGCGGTGCCTCGGCCCCCGTGGCCGACGCCGCCGTGAGCCGTGACGGGTCCCGTCCGCTGGCCGTCATGGTGGCCGACTGCCTCCCCGTGGTCTTCGTCGACGAGACGACCGGCGCGACCGCCGTGGCCCACGCCGGGCGGCGCGGGCTGCTGGACGGCGTCCTGGAGGCGACCGTCGATCGGCTGCTCTCCTTGCGCCCGGAGACCGACCGGACCGGTCCCGGCCTGCGCGCCTGGATCGGCCCCGGCGTGTGCGGCCGCTGCTATGAGGTGCCCGCCGCCCTGCGCGCCGAGGCCGCCGCCCGCCTCCCGGCGACCGCGGCCACCACGTCCTGGGGCACCCCCGCCCTCGACCTGCCCGCCGGCGCCGCACAGGTCCTCCGCGCCCGCGGGGTGACCACCGCGACGATCGACGCGTGCACGCGCGAGGACGAACGCCTGTTCTCGCACCGCCGGGCGCCCGGTGAGGGCCGGTTCGCCGGCCTCGTCTGGCGCACCGACCCCGACGCCACCACCCCGAGAGGAGAGGCATGACCGCCCCCGCCACCGCCGGGCCGACCCCCACGGACCCCCGCGCCCGGGAGATCGCCGACGCGCTCGCCGCGGTGCGCGCCCGCATCGCCGACGCCGCGCGGGACGCCGGGCGCGAGGCGGAGCCCGCGCTCGTCGTCGTGACCAAGACCCACCCCGCCGACGACGTCGTGCGCCTCGCCGCGCTCGGCGTGACCGACGTGGGGGAGAACCGCGACCAGGAGGCCCGGCCCAAGGCCGAGGCCGTCGCCGCGGCCCTGGGGGCGGACGCCCCGCGCTGGCACTTCGTGGGCCAGCTGCAGACCAACAAGGCCAAGTACGTGGTGCGCTACGCGTCCGTGGTGGAGTCGGTGGACCGACCCGAACTGGCCGAGGCGCTCTCGCGGGCGCTCCTGCTGCGGCGCGAGCGCGAGCCCGAGGCCGCGATCCCCGACCTGGAGTGCCTCGTGCAGGTGGACGTCGACGACCGCGCCGACGAGGACCGTCCCGAGGGGATCGGCCCGCGCGGCGGCGCCCGTCCCGAGGACGTCCCCGCCCTCGCGGACGTCATCGCAGGCCTGCCGGGCCTGCGGCTGGGCGGGCTGATGTGCGTGGCACCGCGCGGCCTGGACCCGGAGCACGCGTTCCGCCGCCTTGCCGCACTCGGCGCGCGCCTGCGGCAGACGCATCCGGAGGCCACCGCACTGTCCATGGGGATGAGCGCGGACCTCGAGGCGGCCGTGCGCGCCGGGGCGACACAGGTGCGCATCGGCTCCGACGTTCTGGGGGCCCGGGACGCGGTGGGCTAACGTTGACCCCGCGCGTCCCGGCGGGACGCGACAGGACCGTGCGGACGAACGCGCACCGACGACGAACGACGGCGGCCCCCCGGGGCCGGAGGACGTGGTGAAGGAAGACTCATGGCTGGCGCCCTGAAGAAGACGATGATCTACCTCGGCCTGGCCGACGGCGACGAGTACGACGAGCAGCCGCGTGCGGCCGAGCGGGAGGCCGCGCCCCGACACGAGGTCGTCGAGGCGCGCCGCCCCGCGGAGCCGGACACCGACCCCCACATGGAGGGCGTCCGCCCGGCTGCGGTCCGCGACCCCGAGCCGGCCGAGCGGCCGGAGCCCGTGACCCCGTCCGGCTCCACCGCGGCCGATCACGTCGAACCCCGGCGTCCGGCGCGTCCCGAGCCGGTCGACCCGGGCTACCGGGCCCCGGTGACCCCCATCAAGCGAGCCGCAGCGTCGTCTGCCGAAGGAGCCTCCGTGCACACCCTCTCCACCGTCCACCCCCGCTCCTACAACGATGCGAAGGCGATCGGCGAGGCCTTCCGCTCCGGCGTCCCCGTGATCATGAACGTGACCGACCTCGGTGAGAACGAGGCCAAGCGCCTCGTGGACTTCGCGGCCGGCCTCGTCTTCGGCCTGCACGGCTCGATCTCCCGCATCACCAGCAAGGTGTTCCTGCTGACCCCGGCCACCGTGGACGTCGTCGGCGCCGAGCAGGGCGAGCCCGGCGAGACCGACTCCCCGTTCGACGGCGACTGAGGCGCCCATGCAGCTGCTCCTCGCCCTCGCCTACATCGCCCTGACGGTGGTGCTCGCGGCACTGACCGTGCGGATCGTCCTGGACGTCACGCAGTCGTTCGCCCGCCATTGGCGCCCCACCGGGGCGGCCCTCATGCTGGCCAGCGGCGTGTACGGGGCCACCGATCCGTTGCTGCGCCCCGTGCGTCGTGCCGTGCCGCCGGTGAATCTGGGTGGCATCGGCCTGGACGTGGCCTTCCTCATCGTGTTCCTCGGCGTCGTCCTGCTGCGGGTCCTGGTGCTGAGCCTGGCCGGCGTGGCCTGACCCGCGGCCCGGGGCGGCTGTCGGCCCCGGTGGTAGTCTTCGCGGCAGGGTCGGCGCCGCCCCTCACCGGCGCGCCGACCGCCGACGCGCCGGGCCGCCCGGCCGTCCCCGAGCACCGAGCAGAGAGCGAGACGGTTCCATGGCGCTGTCCTGGGAAGACGTGGTCAACAAGCAGTTCCAGCCCACGAAGTTCCGCGAGGGCTACGACCAGACCGAGGTGGATGACTTCCTCGACGAGATCGTGGCGGAGTTCAAGCGCCTGATCGCCCTCAACGAGCAGCTCGAGTCCGAGAACGCGGAGCTGCGCGCCGGCGGCGCCGCCCCGGCCGCCGGCCCCGCTGCGGACACCCCGGAGGCCGCCGCGACGCCGGCCTCCGTCGAGGAGGCGGCCCCGGCCGCCGCCGACGCGGCCGCGACCTCCGCCGCCGGCGTCCTGGCCATGGCCCAGCGGCTGCATGACGAGCACGTCGCCGCGGGCGAGCAGCGCAGCACCGAGCTCGTCGCCGAGGCCGAGGCCACCGCGGCCCGGCTCGTCAGCGACGCCGAGGAACAGAAGGCCCGCACCCTCGAGGCCCTGGCCGTGGAGAAGGCCGGCCTGGAGGGCGAGGTCGAACAGCTGCGCAGCTTCGAGACCGACTACCGCAGCCGCCTCACCTCCTACATCGAGGGCCAGCTGCGGGAGATCCGCGCCCAGAAGCGCGTCGAGCCCCCCACGCCCACGGCGTGAGTCGTGCCGTCGACGCCGCGCCGGCCCCGCGATCCCCTCGCGCGGGCCGGCGAGCCGTGCTCACCGCCCTCATCGTGGCGGTGCTGGCCTACGCCCTCGACCAGCTGACCAAGTACGCGGTCGAGAGCACGATGCAGCTGGGGGACTCCGTCGCGGTGATCCCCGGGGTGCTGCGCTGGCACTACATCCTGAACCCGGGCGCGGCCTTCTCCATCGGCGAGGACCACACCTGGGTGTTCACCATCATCCAAGCCGTGGTGGCGGTCGCCGCCCTCGTCGGGATCGCCCGCGTGCGCTCGACGCCGTGGGCCCTGGCGCTGGGCGGGCTCGCCGGCGGCGTGCTCGGCAACCTCACGGACCGGCTGTTCCGGCCCCCGGCGTTCGGGCGCGGCCACGTGGTCGACATGATCTCCGTGCCGCACTTCGCGATCTTCAACGTGGCGGACTCGTTCATCGTCTGCTCCGTCATCGGCGTCGCCCTGCTCGTGATGACCGGCCGCCGCCTGGACGGCACACGGGAGGCGTGAGGACATGGGCATGAGACCGGGACTGACCGAGCGGCTCGAGGTCACCGAGGCCGAGGCGGGCCGGAGGGTCGACGCGGTGCTCGCCGACGCGTTCGGCGTCTCCCGCTCGCTGCTGGCGGACTGGTTCTCCCGGGGCCTGGTGCGGGCCGAGTCGCGCTCCGGCCGCCGGGACCGCGTCCTGGCCAAGTCCGCGAAGGCCGTGGTGGGGGAGACCCTCGCCGTCGACGTCCCCGACGACCCCGACCCCCTGGAAGTGAGGGCAGAGCGCGTGGACGCGCTGAGCATCCTGTACGAGGACGAGGACCTGGTGGCCGTGGACAAGCCCACCGGCGTGGCCGCGCACCCCTCGCCGGGCTGGGTCGGGCCCACCGTGGTGGGCGCCCTGGCCGCCCTCGGCTACGACATCACCACCTCGGGCGCCCCTGAGCGCCAGGGGATCGTGCACCGGCTCGACGTCGGCACCACCGGGGTCATGGTCGTGGCCAAGACCGAGCGCGCCTACACGGCCATGAAGGACCAGTTCCGCGAGCGCGTGCCGGAGAAGGTCTACCACGCCGTGGTCCAGGGCATCCCGGACCCGCTGAGCGGCACCGTGGACGCGCCCATCGGGCGGCATCCCGGCCACCACTGGAAGTTCGCGGTGCTCGAGGACGGCCGGCCGTCCGTGACCCACTACGAGACGCTCGAGGTGTTCGGCCGGGCCACCCTGCTCGAGGTCCACCTGGAGACCGGGCGCACCCACCAGATCCGCGTGCACACCTCGGCGCTGCGCCACCCGTGCGTCGGCGACCTCACGTACGGGGCGGATCCGCGCCTGGCGGCCGAGCTCGGGCTGACCCGCCAGTGGCTGCACGCCCACCGCCTGGCGTTCCCGCACCCGGTCACGGGGGAGCCGGTGACGATCACCTCCCCGTATCCGGACGACCTCGCCCACGCCCTGGCGGCGCTGCGCGGCGACGAGGACTGAGCCTGCACCGTCGATGTGACCCCCGTCCCGGTCCGGCCCCGCCGCCCGGGCACCACGAGTAGGCTGGTGCGGCCCTGCCGTCCTCCCCGTCGAAAGGCCCACCCCGCATGACCGTGTCCGCCGACGCCCGCCCCGACGCCGTGAAGGACGGCGGCTTCGTCCACCTGCACACGCACACCGAGTACTCCATGCTCGACGGCGCCGCGAAGCTGGACGACCTGTTCGCCGAGGCCCAGCGGCTGGGCATGGACTCGCTGGCCATCACGGACCACGGCTACCTCTTCGGCGCCTACGACTTCTGGTCCAAGGCGACGGCGGCGGGCGTCAAGCCGATCATCGGGCTCGAGGCCTACGTGGCCCCCGGGCAGCAGCACCGCACGGACAAGGAGAAGACCCGCTGGGGCGAGCCCCACCAGCGGGGGGACGACGTGTCCGGCGGCGGTGCGTACACGCACATGACGCTGCTGAGCGAGACCACCGAGGGGATGCACAACCTGTTCCGGATGGGCTCGATCGCCTCGCTGGACTCGGTGTACGCCAAGTGGCCGCGGCTGGACCGGGAGCTGCTGAGCCAGTACTCGAAGGGCCTGATCGCCACCACGGGCTGCCCCTCCGGCGAGGTGCAGACGCGCCTGCGCCTGGGCCAGTACCGGGAGGCGATGCAGGCGGCCTCGGACTTCCGGGACATCTTCGGCAAGGACAACTACTACTGCGAGATCATGCACCACGGCCTCGACATCGAGCGCCGGGTGATGACGGACCTGCGCCGGCTCGCCAAGGACCTGGGCCTGCCGTTCGTGGCCACGAACGACCTGCACTACACCCACGAGCACGACGCCAAGGCGCACGAGGCGCTGCTGGCCCTGCAGTCGGGCTCGAAGCTCAACGAGCCCAGCTACGACCAGGGCGGCTCCCGCTTCGCGTTCTCCGGCACCGAGTACTACCTGAAGTCCCCGCGGCAGATGCGCGAGCTCTTCGCGGAGCTGCCCGAGGCCTGCGACAACACGCTGCTCATCGCCGAGCGGTGCGAGGTCGAGTTCGACACGAAGGCCAACTACATGCCGGTCTTCCCCACGCCGGAGGGCGAGGACGAGACCAGCTGGCTCATCAAGGAGGTCGCCTCCGGTCTGGCCTACCGCTACCCGGACGGCGTGCCGGACCACGTGCGCAAGCAGGCGGACTACGAGCTGGACGTCATCATCTCGATGGGCTTCCCCGGGTACTTCCTCGTCGTGGCCGACTTCATCAACTGGGCCAAGGAGAACGGCATCCGGGTGGGCCCGGGCCGCGGCTCGGGCGCCGGATCGATGGTGGCGTACGCGCTGCGCATCACGGACCTGGACCCGCTCAAGCACGGGCTGATCTTCGAGCGGTTCCTCAACCCGGACCGCGTGTCCATGCCCGACTTCGACGTCGACTTCGACGACCGCCGTCGCTCCGAGGTGATCGACTACGTCACCCGCAAGTACGGCGACGAGCGCGTCACCATGATCGTCACGTACGGCACCATCAAGACCAAGCAGGCCCTGAAGGACTCGGCCCGCGTGATGGACCAGCCCTTCTCGATGGGTGAGTCCCTCACCAAGGCGCTGCCGCCGGCGGTGATGGCCAAGGACATCCCGCTCAAGGACATCGAGGACCCCGCGGCCCCGCGCTACGGGGAGGCCGCGCCCTTCCGCGAGCTGATCGCCACGGACCCGGTGGCGAAGGAGGTCTTCGAGACCGCCAAGGGCCTCGAGGGCCTGAAGCGGCAGTGGGGCGTGCACGCGGCCGGCGTGATCATGTCCTCGGTGCCGGTGATCGACGTCATCCCGATCATGCGCCGCCTGCAGGACGGCCAGGTCATCACGCAGTTCGACTACCCGATGGCGGAGTCCCTGGGCCTGATCAAGATGGACTTCCTGGGGCTGCGCAACCTCACGATCATCTCGGACGCGCTCGAGAACGTGAAGGCGAACCAGGGCGTGGACCTGGACCTGGAGACCCTCGACGTGGACGACCCGGCGGCCTACGAGCTGCTGGCCCGCGGTGACACCCTCGGCGTGTTCCAGCTCGACGGCGGGCCCATGCGCTCGCTGCTGAAGATGATGCGCCCGGACAACTTCGAGGACATCTCGGCGACCATCGCCCTGTACCGCCCCGGCCCCATGGGCGCGAACTCGCACACCAACTACGCGCTGCGCAAGAACGGGCAGCAGGAGATCACCCCGATCCACCCGGAGCTGGAGGAGCCGCTGCGGGAGATCCTGGACACCACCTACGGCCTGATCGTGTATCAGGAGCAGGTCATGGCGATCGCCCAGAAGGTGGCGGGCTACTCGCTCGGCCAGGCCGACATCCTGCGCCGTGCGATGGGCAAGAAGAAGAAGTCGGAGCTGGACAAGCAGTACGAGGCGTTCCACCAGGGGATGCTGGACCGCGGCTACTCGGAGGCCGCGGTGAAGGCCCTGTGGGACATCCTGCTGCCCTTCTCGGACTACGCGTTCAACAAGGCGCACTCGGCCGCCTACGGCCTGGTCTCCTACTGGACGGCCTACCTCAAGGCGCACTACCCGGCGGAGTACATGGCCGCGCTGCTCACCTCGGTGGGCGACGACAAGGACAAGCTGGCCATGTACCTCAACGAGTGCCGCCACATGGGCATCACCGTGCTGCCCCCGGACGTGAACGAGTCCCACCTGACCTTCACCCCCGTCGGCCGGGACATCCGCTTCGGCATGGGCGCCGTCCGCAACGTGGGCGCCAACGTGGTCAAGGGCATGGTCCAGGGGCGCGAGGAGAAGGGCTCGTACACGGGCTTCGGCGACTTCCTGGCGAAGGTGCCGCTCGTGGTGTGCAACAAGCGCACCATCGAGTCCATGATCAAGGCCGGCGCCTTCGACTCCCTCGGCTACGCCCGCCGCGCCCTGCTGGCCGTGCACGAGGAGGCCGTGGACGCCACCGTGGCGCAGAAGCGCAAGGAGGACCACGGCGAGTTCACCTTCGACCTGTTCGCGCTCGGCGGCGGCGACGAGGACGACTCCGACGCCGCGGACGGCGTCGCCGTCCCGGACCTGCCGGAGTGGGCCAAGAAGGAGAAGCTCGCGTTCGAGCGCGAGATGCTGGGCCTGTACGTGTCCGACCATCCGCTGCAGGGCCTCGACGGCGTCCTGGCCCAGCACGCCGACGTCCAGATCACCCGCGTCCTCGACGACGACGGGCCCGCCGACGGCGCGATCGTCACCATCGCGGGCCTGATCACCACGCTCGAGCGCCGCATCGCCAAGTCCTCGGGCAACGCGTACGCGCGCTGCGAGATCGAGGACCTCGGCGGCTCGATGGACGTCATGTTCTTCGGCCAGGTGTACGCGCCCATTGCGATGATGCTGGCCGAAGACCTCGTCGTCGCCGTCAAGGGCAGGGTCCAGCGCCGCGACGACGGGTCGGTGTCCCTGTCGGCGATGGAGCTGACCATCCCGGAGCTCTCGGACGGCCCCGGCGGCCCCGTGCGGATCACGCTGCCGGCGTTCAAGGCCACGGAGCAGGTCATGGGCCAGCTGGCGGACGTGCTGCGCACCCATGAGGGCTCCTCGGAGGTGCGGCTGTCCCTGGTGGGCCAGCGTGCCACGCAGGAGTTCCAGCTGGGCCCGCAGTTCCGGGTGAGCCCGAACCCGGCGCTGTTCGGCGACCTCAAGATCCTGCTGGGTCCGGCCTGCCTCGGCTGAGCGGACGTAGCATGGGAGTGCCCCGCCCAGGAGGAGAGAGCTGATGCACTGCCCGTTCTGCCGCCATGAGGACTCGCGCGTGGTCGACTCACGCTCCCTCGACGACGGCTCCGCCATCCGTCGGCGTCGGCAGTGTCAGGCCTGCGGCAAGCGGTTCACGACCATGGAGACCACCGCCCTGACCGTCGTCAAGCGCTCCGGGGTGGCGGAGCCGTTCGACCGCTCCAAGGTGATCAACGGCGTCCGGAAGGCGTGCCAGGGGCGGCCGGTGACGAGCGACGACCTGGCCATGCTCGCCCAGGAGGTCGAGGAGACGGTCCGTGCCACGGGCAACGCCGAGGTGGACGCCCACGACGTCGGCCTGGCCATCCTCGATCCGCTGCGCCGTCTCGACCAGGTGGCCTTCCTGCGCTTCGCCTCCGTCTACCGGGACTTCGAGTCCCTCGACGACTTCGAGGAGGCCATCGCGGAGCTCCGGGCCGGTGACGGGGACGACCGCGGCCGTCCCGCCGTGCAGCCGCGGCTGTTCACCCGCTGACCCGGGCCGATGCGACGCCGCCGCCGGGATCGACGGTGCAGTGGTGCACACGGCCTCCAGGCGCTACAGTGATCCCCGGGCCGACCTCAGTCGGCCCGAACCGACTGCCGAGGGCGGTTCCGGAGGGGAAGCCGGAACCGCCCTCGGTGTCTTCGCCCTCAGTTGCCGTCGGCGAGCGAGCCGTGCGCGGCCAGGGCGGCGCCCACGATGCCCGCGTTGTTCTGCAGCTGGGCCGGGACGATCGGGGTGCGCAGGCGCAGCAGCGGCAGGTAGTCGTCCGGCCGCTTGGAGATGCCGCCGCCGACGATGAACAGGTCGGGCGAGAAGATCCGCTCCACGTGGGAGAAGAAGCGCTGCAGTCGCTCGGCGTACTCGGCCCAGCTGAGCTGATCGCGCTCCCGGGCCTTCGCGGAGGCCCGCGACTCGGCCATCACGCCGTCGAGCTCCAGGGAGCCGACCTCGAAGTTCGGGACGAGCACGCCGTCGTGGATCATCGCGCCGCCGATGCCGGTCCCGAGGGTGATCACGTGCACCAGGCCGCGCACGCCCCGCCCGGCTCCGTAGCGGGCCTCCGCGAGGCCGGCCGCGTCGGCGTCGTTGACCACGGTCACGGGGCGGCGCAGGTGCTCCTCGAACCTGCCGCGCAGGTCCGTGCCGATCCACGACTGGTCGATGTTGTTCGCGGACAGGCACACCCCGTCCTTGACGATCGAGGGGAAGCACACACCCAGCGGGGCGGAGGGCTTCGGCGCCTTCTCGCGCCCGTCGAGCTCGGCGGTGATGGCCGCCAGGGTCGCCGCCACGGGCTCGGGCATGGCCGGCTGCGGCGTGGGGATGCGGAAGCGGTCCCCGCGCAGGGTGCCCGCCTTCGGCCCCGACCCGAGGCGGACCAGGCCGCCCTTCATGCCGGTCCCCCCGACGTCGATGCCGATCGTCGTGGGGTATTTGGAGGAGCGCTGGGCGGTGCTGGTGTGCGTCGTCACGGCCCCCAGCTTAGTGCCGGGTCACGGCAGCGTGAGAATCTCCGCGCCGTCGTCCGTGACCACGATCGTGTGCTCGAACTGCGCGGTGCGACGGCGGTCGCGGGTCACCACGGTCCAGCCGTCGTCCCACTGGTCCCACTCGATCGTGCCGAGGGTGAGCATCGGCTCGATAGTGAACACCATGCCGGGCACGAGCAGGCGGTCGTGGGCCGGGGCCGCGTCGTAGTGGGGGATCACGAGGCCGGAGTGGAAGTCCACGCCCACGCCGTGGCCGATGAAGTCGCGCACCACGCCGTAGCCGAAGCGCTTGGCGTAGGACTCGATGGCGCGGCCGATCACGTTGACCTGACGGCCGGGCTTCACGGCGCGGATGCCGCGGCGCAGGGCCTCCTCGGTGCGCTCGACGAGCAGCCGGGACTCCTCGTCCACGTCGCCGACCAGGTAGGTGCGGTTGTGGTCCCCGTGGACGCCGTCCAGGTACGCGGTGATGTCCAGGTTGACGATGTCCCCGTCCTCCAGGACGGTGCCGTCCGGGATGCCGTGGCAGATGACCTCGTTGATCGAGGTGCAGATGGACCGCGGGAAGCCGCGGTAGCCCAGGCAGGACGGGTAGGCGCCGCGCTCCACGAGGAAGGCGTGCGCGATCCGGTCCAGCTCGTCCGTGGTGACGCCCGGGCGGATGTGGGCGGCGGTGTGCTCCATGGCCTGCGCGGCCAGGCGGCCGGCGGCGCGGATCCGCTCGATGCCGGCGGCGTCGTAGACGTCCGAGGCGTTGCCCTCGTCCGGGGTGGCCTTGCCGACGTACTCGGGGCGCGGGATCGCGGCCGGCACGGGCGGGGCGGGGGACGGGGCCCCGGGCGTCAGAGTGCCGACGGGGGCGAGCGACCCGGGCTCCGGCGCGGTGGGGCCCGCAGGGCGGGGACCGTTGTGGCTGGACGGGGCGACGGGGTTCTGACGCTGGGACATGTCCTCCAGCCTATCGGCCCGGCTACTGTGGCCCCCATGACCGAGACGAGCGAGTTCTGGTACAACGTCAACACGCATCAGGTGGAGGTGGGCGCCCAGTCGGACTGGTCCCAGCTGCTGGGCCCGTTCGGCACCCGTGAGGAGGCCCAGGCCGCGATGGACCGCGTGCGGGCGAACAACGAGACCGCCGACGCCTGGGACGAGCGCGACGACGACTGGGACAGCCGTCCCGTCGACGACGCCTCCTGACCGCGGCGCCGGACGACGCCGGGCCCCCGTCCCTCGGACGGGGGCCCGGTCGTCTCACGGGGCGGGTTCAGCCCTCGAAGCCGTGCTCCGGGGCCGGGAACGCGCCGTCGAGCACGTCCGCGCGATAGGCCCGGACCGCGTCGCCCACGACCTCGTGCAGGCGGGCGTACTGACGGACGAACCGGGGCACCCGTCCCTCGCGCAGGCCGAGCATGTCCTGCCACACGAGCACCTGGCCCGTGGTGCCCGGGCCCGCGCCGATGCCCACGGTGGGCACCCGCAGCGCGGCGTCGACGGCGGCGGCGACGTCCGAGGGGACCATCTCCATCAGGACGGCGAACGCCCCCGCGGCCTCGAGGGCCCGGGCCGACGCCGTCATCCGCTCGGCCGCCCCCGCGCCGCGGCCCTGCACCCGGTAGCCGCCGAGCACGTGCTCGGACTGCGGGGTGAAGCCGATGTGGGCCATGACCGCGACGCCGGCTGCCGTCATCGCGGCCACGTGCTCGGCGAAGCGCTCGTCGCCCTCCACCTTGACGGCGTGCGCGCCGGACTCCTTCACGAGGCGCACGGCCGACTCGACGGCCTGCCGCGGGGAGGCCTCGTACGAGCCGAAGGGCAGGTCCGCGACCACGAGGGCACGCTCGGCACCGCGCACCACGGCCTGGGTGAACAGGATCATCTGGTCCAGGGTGACCGGCAGGGTGGTGGGATGGCCCAGCACGGTGTTGCCCACCGAGTCGCCCACGAGCAGCACCTCGACGCCGGCCTCGTCGAACAGGGCCGCCGTCATCGCGTCGTAGGTGGTGAGCATCGCGAAGCGCCGGCCCTCGTCCTTGGCCCGCTGCAGGTGGACCGTCCGGTACCGGGACGGGGCGGGCGGCCCGTAGGGGGCGGTGTCGTCAGGCTGCCGGGGGGACTGGGGAGCGGACATGGGCCGGAGTCTACGCGGCGCGTCTAGAGTGGCGGCATGGATCGACAGCAGGACTACGTGCTCCGCACCATCGAGGACCGGGACGTCAGGTTCGTCAGGCTCTGGTTCACGGACGTGATCGGTACGCTGAAGTCGGTGGCCCTGTCTCCGGCCGAGGTGGAGAACGCCTTCACGGAGGGCCTGGGCTTCGACGGCTCCTCGATCGACGGATACACCCGCATCTCGGAGTCGGACATGCTGCTGCAGCCCGATCCCTCGACCTTCCAGATCCTGCCCTGGCGCGGCGACCAGGGACAGAGCTCCCGGATGTTCTGCGACGTGCTCACCCCGGACGGCCGCCCCGCCCCCGCCGACCCGCGGCACGTGCTGCGCCGCGTGCTGGACCGGGCCGCGGACCAGGGCTTCACGTGCTTTACCCACCCGGAGATCGAGTTCTACCTCCTGCAGTCGGACCAGCCCGGCCCGGACGGGGAGCCGGTGCCCGTGGACCGCGCGGGCTACTTCGACAACGTGCCCGGCTCCGACGCGGCCGACTTCCGCCGCGACGCCGTCAGCCTCCTCGAGGGCATGGGCATCTCCGTCGAGTTCAGCCACCACGAGAACGGCCCCGGCCAGAACGAGATCGACCTGCGCGCGGCGGACGCGCTCACGACGGCGGACAACGTGATGACGTTCCGGACCGTCGTCAAGGAGGTCGCCGCCGCCCAGGGCACCTACGCCACGTTCATGCCCAAGCCGTTCTCCCACCACCCGGGCTCCGGCATGCACACCCACTTCTCCCTCTTCGAGGGCGACGCGAACGCGTTCTACGACCCCGCGGACGAGTTCCGGCTCTCCGTCACGGGCCGCCGGTTCATCGCGGGCCTGCTGCGCCACTCCGTGGAGATCACCGCGGTGACCCACCAGTTCGTCAACTCCTACAAGCGTCTCTGGGGCGGGGGAGAGGCCCCGTCGTACACCTCGTGGGGGCACAACAACCGTTCCGCCCTCGTGCGCGTTCCCCTGTACAAGCCGGACAAGGCCGGCTCGGCCCGCATCGAGTACCGCGGCATCGACGCCTCGGCCAACCCGTACCTCGCCTACGCCCTGCTGATCGCGGCCGGACTCAAGGGCATCGAGGAGGGCTACGAGGTGCCCGAGGCCGCCGCCGAGGACATCAGCGCGTTGACCACCCACGAGCGGCGCGTGCTCGGCCATGTCCCCCTGCCCGGCACCCTGCACGACGCCCTGCGCGCCGCCGAGGAGTCCGAGTTCGTGGCGTCCGTGCTGGGCGAGCACGTCTTCGACGCCCTGCTGCGCAACAAGCGGCAGGAATGGGACGACTACCGGGTGGAGGTCACGCCGTACGAGCTGCGGCGCTACCTCTCCGGCCTCTGAGGCGCCGGCCGTGTCCGCCCTGCCCGACGCGGCGACCGCCGACGCCCCGGACCGCCGCACCCTCGCGCACGCCGGCGTCGCCGACGCCGGCCGCGTGCAGACGCTGCTCACCTCGCCCGAGTTCGAGGGCGTGGACGTGCGTCCCCTCGTCGAGCTCCTCGGCCACGCCGCCGATCCCGACCGGGCCCTGCTGCTGTGGGTGCGCCTGGCCGAGCGCGAGCCCCGCGTCCACCACGCCCTCCGGGACCCCGAGACGACGGCCCGCCTGCTGCGGCTGCTCGGCGCCTCCGAGGCCCTCGGCGAGTTCCTCATCCGCCGTCCCGAGCACCTGGACCTCGTCCTCGACCCGGACGCGGCCGCCGCCACCGCGCCCGCCCTCGCCCAGCCCGACCCGACCGCCGGCGAGCCCTGGGGTGATGCGTCCGCCGCCCTGCGCCGCCTGCTCCTGGACTCGGTGGGCGCCGACCCGGATGCCGACCGCCCCCTCGCGGCCGTCACCGGCAAGGACGCCGCCGTCGCCTTGCGCCGCGCCTACCGCCGCCAGCTGGCCGCGATCGCCCTGCGCGACCTCGACTCCGCCGAGCCCACGGCGGCCATGCCCTCGGTGGGCCGCTGGCTCGCGGATCTGGCCGGCGCCACCGTGGACGCGGCGCTCGCCGTCTCACGGGCCGTCCTCACCGAGCGGGAGGGCCCCGTGGTGGACCGCGTGGACCTCGCCGTGATCGGCATGGGCAAGTGCGGCGCCGGCGAACTCAACTACGTCTCAGACGTGGACGTCGTGTTCGCCCACGCCGTCCGCGAGGCCGCGGACGGCGCGGACCCCGACGCCCAGGTCCCGGACGGGCCGCGCGCCGCCGCGCTCGCGGCCGAGCTGGCCGCGGGCATCGGCCGCGTGATCCAGGGTGCGGCCCCCGAGCCGGGACTGTGGGAAGTCGACGCCAACCTGCGTCCCGAGGGCAAGGACGGCGCCCTGAGCCGCACCGTGGAGTCCCACGCCGAGTACTACCGCCGCTGGGCCCACGGCTGGGAGTTCCAGGCCCTGCTCAAGGCCCGCCCCATCGCGGGCTCGCCACAGCTCGGCGAGCGCTACATCGCGGAGATCTGGCCCCGGGTGTGGGAGTCCTCCGCGCGCGACGGGTTCGTCGAGTCCGTCCGGGCCATGCGCGCCCGGGTCCTGGACACCCTCGCCCCCGCGGAGCGCGAGCGGGAGATCAAGCTCGGGCCCGGCGGTCTGCGCGACGTCGAGTTCACGGCCCAGCTGCTCCAGCTCGTGCACGGCCGTGCGGACGAGTCGCTGCGGGTGCGCGGCACGCTCGACGCGGTGCGGGCGCTGCACGCCGCCTCCTACGTCACCACGCGAGACGCGCGGGCGTTCGACGAGCACTACCGGTGGCTGCGCACCCTCGAGCACCGCATCCAGCTCGTGCACCTGCGGCGCACCCACCTGATGCCGGTCAAGGAGGAGGCCCGCCGCGTCGTCGCCCGGTCGATGCGCGGCGCCGCCGACCGGGGCCCCGCCACCGGCGAGGACCTCCAGGCCGAGTTCACGCGCGTGCGCCGCGCCGTGCGCGGTCTCCACGAGACCGTGTTCTACCGGCCGCTGCTGTCGACGACGGCCGCCCTGTCCGCCGAGGACGTGCGGCTGTCCGCGGAGGCCGTCCGCGACCGCCTGGCGGCGCTGGGCTACCGCGACCCGCAGGGCGCCCTGCGGCACATCGAGGCCCTCACGCAGGGCGTCTCGCGCCGGGCCGCGGTCCAGCGGCAGCTGCTGCCGGCCATGCTCGGGTGGTTCGCGCGGGGCGCCGACCCCGACGGCGGCCTGCTCGCCTTCCGCCGGCTCTCCGAGTCGCTCGGCGGCACGGCCTGGTATCTGCGGATGCTCCGCGACTCCTCGGACGCCGCCCGGCGGCTGTGCCTGGTCCTGTCCGGCTCCCGGTTCGTGGGGGACCTGCTCGAGCACTCGCCCGAGGCCGTGGCCTGGGTGGGGGACGACCGGGAGCTCGACCCCCGGGGCGCCATCCAGCTCTGGCGCCAGGTCGACGCGCGGCTCGACCGCCGCGTGGCCGCGCAGGAGGCCCCGGCCGCCGTCCGCCACGTGCGGCAGGTGCGCCGCAGCGAGACCCTGCGCGTGGCCCTGGCGGACATCTCGGGGCTGCTGGACCTCGAGGCCGTCACCGGGGCCCTGTCGGACATCGACCAGATCACCGTCGTCGGCGCCCTGCGCGTGGCCTCGCGCGCCGTCGTCGGGGACGCCGACCCGCTCACCGACGTGCTCGTGGTGGCCATGGGCCGCCAGGGCGGCCGGGAGATCACCTACGGCTCGGACCTCGACGCCCTGTTCGTGCACCGGCCACGCCCCGGCGTCGACGAGGGGCGGGCGCGCGAGCAGGCCGAGGAGGTCGTCCGCACGCTCATGGCCCTCCTGCAGAAGCCCGTCGCGCCGCCGCTGCCCGGGGAGCGGCGGCTCGAGGTGGACGCCGACCTGCGCCCCGAGGGACGCCAGGGGCCCCTGGTGCGCACCCTGGACTCGTACCGGGAGTACTACGGTCGCTGGGCCGAGGTGTGGGAGCGGCAGGCGCTGCTGCGCGCCCGCCCCCTGGCCGGCGACGACGACCTGGCCACCGACTTCCGCCGCTGGGCCGACGGCGTCCGCTACGCGCAGGACCTCTCGGCCGCCGATGCCCGGGAGATCCGCCGGATCAAGGCCCGCGTGGAGGCCGAGCGGCTGCCCCGCGGGGCGGATCCGGCGCGCCATGTCAAGCTCGGGCGCGGGGGGCTCTCGGACGTCGAGTGGCTCGTGCAGTCAATGCAGCTCAAGCACGCCGGTCAGATCGAGGACCTGCGCGTGACCGGCACGCTGCCGGCGCTGCGGGCGATCGCCCGGCACGACCTGCTGCCCGAGTCCGAGGTCGCCGTCCTCGAGGAGGCCTGGCTGTTGGCCACCCGGATCCGCGCCGCCCTGCTGCTGTGGACGGGCAAGGTCTCGGACGTGCTGCCCACGAACATGCGCGACCTCGAGGCCGTGGCCCGCCTCAGCGGGGTGGGCACGGCCGGCGGGGAGCTCGAGGAGCGCTACCTGCGGGTGACCCGCCTGGCCCGTCAGGTGTTCGAGACCCGGTTCTACGGGCTCTGAACGACGCCGGCCCGCCACCTCGACGGGGTGGCGGGCCGGCCGTGCTCCGGTGTCGCGAGCGCCGGCTCAGGCGCGCACGACGTGCTCCCCGAGCAGCTCCAGGGTGCGTCGCCGCACGTCGGGGTCCGGCGCGGCCGTGGTCACGATCAGCTCGTCCGCCTGGACCCGCGCCGCGAAGTCGTGCAGCCACGCCGCCGTCGTCGGGCCGATGCCCACGGCCGTGCACTCGAGCATCCCGAGCACCTGCTGACCGGCGGGGGAGTGCAGCAGCATCTCGACCTCGTCGTCGGTGAGGGTGCGGCCCCGGCCGAGCATCATCCGGATGCGCGCCCGCTGCGCGGCCTGCCACTCCCGCTCGGCCACCTCCTCGGTGTCCGCGGCGATCACGTTGGCCGCCGCGATGAAGTGCGGCTCCGCGAGGGCCTCGGAGGGCTCGAAGTGCTCCCGGTACAGGCGCGCCGCATGCTCGAGCATCTGCGGTGCGAAGTGGCTCGCGAACGCGTAGCCCAGGCCGAGCTGCGCGGCCAGCTGGGCGCCGAACGCCGAGGAGCCGAGGATGTACAGCGGCACGTTGGTGCCCTTGCCGGGGTAGGCGTCGATGCCGGGGATCAGGCTCTGGCCGGTGAGGTAGCCCTGCAGCTCGAGCACGTCCTGCGGGAAGCGCTCGGCCGCCGACGGATCCCGGCGCAGCGCCTGCAGCGTCCGCTGGTCGGTGCCGGGGGCGCGACCCAGGCCCAGGTCGATGCGGCCGGGGTGCAGCTCGGCCAGGGTGCCGAACTGCTCGGCGATCACCAGCGGCGAGTGGTTGGGCAGCATGACGCCGCCGGAGCCGAGGCGGATCGAGTCGGTGTGGGCGGCCACGTGCGCGATGAGTACGGCCGTGGCCGAGGAGGCGATGGAGGGCATGTTGTGGTGCTCCGCGTACCAGACGCGCCGGAAGCCGGCGGCCTCGGCGACGCGGGCCTGCTCCACGGATTCGGCGAAGGCTTCGCCCATCGGGGCGCCGTCGCGGACGAGGGCGAGGTCCAGCAGGGACAGCGGCAGGGGGGTGGGGGCGGTGTGCTCGGTCATGGTGCTCCTGGTCTGCGGGCCGCCCGGCCGGGCGGAGGTCTCCACAGATCCAGCGCCCACCGGCCCCGGACTATTCCGCGGCCGGGCACGACGACGGCCGCCCGCCTCCGGCGTGGGAGACGAACGGCCGTCGTCGGGGCCGCGGCGGGCGGATCAGACCGAGTAGTACAGCTCGAACTCGTAGGGGTTCGGGCGCAGGGCCAGCGGGGCGATCTCCATCTCGCGCTTGTACGCGATCCAGGTCTCGATCAGCTCCTCGGTGAACACGTCGCCGGCCAGGAGGAACTCGTGGTCCTCCTCGAGGGCGTTCAGGGCCTCGTCCAGGGTGGCGGGTGCCTTCTGGATGTCGGCGGCCTCCTCGGCCGGCAGCTCGTAGAGGTCCTTGTCGATCGGCTCGGCCGGCTCGATGCGGTTGCGGATGCCGTCCAGGCCGGCCATCAGCTGCGCGGCGAACGCGAGGTACGGGTTGCCCGAGGCGTCCGGGGCGCGGAACTCGATGCGCTTGGCCTTCGGGTTGGAGCCGGTGATCGGGATGCGGATGCCCGCCGAGCGGTTGCCCTGCGAGTAAACCATGTTCACGGGGGCCTCGAAGCCCGGCACCAGGCGGCGGTAGGAGTTCACCGTGGGGTTGGTGAAGGCCAGGACCGCGGAGGCGTGCTTCAGCAGGCCGCCGATGTACCAGCGGGCGGTGTCCGAGAGGTTCGCGTAGCCCTTCTCGTCGAAGAACAGCGGCTCGCCGCCGTTCCACAGGGACTGGTGGCAGTGCATGCCGGAGCCGTTGTCGCCGAAGACGGGCTTGGGCATGAAGGTCGCGGACTTGCCGAACATGTTGGCGACGTTCTTGACGACGTACTTGAACTTCTGCAGGTCGTCCGCCGAGTGGGTCAGCGTGTTGAAGCGGTAGTTGATCTCCGCCTGGCCCGCGGCGGCCACCTCGTGGTGGGAGCGCTCTACCTCGAGGCCGACCTCGGCCAGGACCGAGCAGATCTCGTCGCGCAGGTCGGCCTGCTTGTCCGTGGGGGAGACGGGGAAGTAGCCGCCCTTGAGGCCGGTCTTGTGGCTCAGGTTGCCGCCCTCGTCCTCGCGGGAGGCGTTCCACCAGGCCTCGTCCGAGTCCACGGCGTAGAACGAGCCGCGGGGGGAGGACTCGTAGCGGACGTCCTCGAAGATGAAGAACTCGGCCTCGGGGGCGAAGAACGCCGTGTCGGCGATGCCGGAGGAGCTCAGGTAGGCCTCCGCGCGCTGGGCCACGCCGCGCGGGTCGCGCAGGTAGGGCTCGCCGGTGCGGGGGTTCACGATGGAGAAGTTCATCGTGAGGGTCTTGCGGACCCGGAAGGGGTCCACGAAGGCCGTCGCGACGTCCGGGATGAGCTGCATGTCGGACTCGGCGATGCCGGCGAAGCCCCGGATGGAGGAGCCGTCGAACAGCTGGCCCGTGGTGAAGAAGTCCTCGTCGACCGTGGACGCGGGCACGTTGAAGTGGTGCTGCATGCCGGGGAGGTCGGTGAAGCGGATGTCGACGAACTCGATCCCCTCATCCTTGATGTACGCGAGGACGTCCGCGGGGGAGGTGAACATGGTGCGCTCCTGTGGTCGTGACGATGGTGGCATGTCCGGCACGGCGGCGCTGGCGTGGCGGGTGTCATCACCCTACTTGCCCGGCGGCCTCCGTGGGCGTCGGTGACGCCCCACGGCGAGCCTCGCGGTCCCGCACCGGTAGGCTGGGCCGGTGGCACGCAGAGCACCCGACCCCGCGCGAGAGCCCGAACCGACCCGCCGCGACGAGCCGCTGATCACCCGGCGCGACCTCGCCGGCTGGGTGGACGGTCCGGGCGGCGGCCTGGCCGGCGGCCGCTGGCCGGGGGACCTGCTGGGCCTGCCCGAGCACGGCCCGACCTCGATGGCCACTGCGGCCCGCCGCGCCGTCGCCCTCGTGATCGACTGGTTCCTGGCCCTGGGCATCTCGTGGCTGGCCTTCGACGGCGACGCGATCGCCACCCTCCTCGTGTTCGCGGCGATGCATGTCCTCGGGCTCACCCTGCTGGCCACCACGGTGGGCAAGGCCGTGTGCCGCATCCAGGTCGTCCGCGTCGGCGGCCGCCCGGCCGGCCTGCCCCGGATCCTGCTGCGCACGGCGCTGCTGTGCCTCGTGCTGCCGGCCGTCGTCGTCGGGCCGGACGGGCGCGGCATGCACGACAAGCTCGCAGACACCGTCGAGATCCGCATGTGACCGTCCCGCCCGCACACGACAGGGGCGCCCCGCCGTGCGTCGGCGGGGCGCCCCTGTCGTCTGCGGGCGGTTCAGCGGCCGCGCATCGCGCGGCGGCTCGGGCGCACCTTGTTCGGGTCGACGCCCTTGGGGATGGGCAGCCGGTTGGTGTTGAGCGCGGTCAGACGCTTGTCCACGGCCTGGACCTCCTGCGCCGTGAGGGCCTTCTTCATGCCCTTGAGCGTGCCGGGCAGCTCGTGCAGCGGGACCTGGCCCTGGCCGTTGCCGGACTCCACCACGGTGACGGGCACGCCGGGCAGGAAGCGGCGCATGGCCTTCTCCTCCTTGACCACCAGCGCGGCGACGCGGGGGGAGGGGCCCTCCGTCACCAGCACGACGCCCGGCCGGCCCACGGCGCGGTAGACGAGGTCCTGGGTCTTCGGGTTCACGGCGGCCGGCTGCTCGGACACGATCCAGCCGCGGCCCAGCGTGGAGAGCGCGGCGCCGGCGGCGCCGGGGCGGCCCTCGAGCTGGGCGAACCCGGCGCGGCGCGCCTTCCGGTTCAGGATGACGACGGCGGCGAGCACACCGAACGGGATCGCGATGAGCAGCCACGTGATCCAGTTGTCCAGCAGGAGGCCGATGACGAGGCCGACGACCAGGGCGCCCAGGAAGGCCAGCAGCATCCACAGTCCGACCTTGGGGTCGTGCGCCTTGGTCATGGCGTAGGCCTGCTTGAGCTGGGAGATCACGCCCGGGCCCTTCGTGGCGCGCTTGTCCCGGCGCTGGGCCTTCGCCTGCTCCTTCTCGCGGAGGCGACGCTCGCGCTGCATGGCCTTGACCTCCTTGAGCGTGGCGGAGGTGGAGCCGGAGGAGGACGCGGGGGGCTGGCTGTTCTTCGTCATGACGGGGTCCAGTCTAGTCGGGCGGCTCAGGACATCTGGGCGACGACGGCGGAGGCCTCCTGGCGGGCGGTCTTCTCCCCGGCCAGGTGCGCCAGGTTCTCCGGCAGGGTCCGGCCGAGGCGCTGCATGGCCTGCGCATAGAGCTTGCCCGCGCGGTACGACGAGCGCACCAGCGGGCCCGCCATGACGCCCTGGAAGCCGATCTCCTCGGCGCGCTGGGACCACTGGACGAACTCCTGCGGCTTCACCCAGCGGTCGATGGGGTGATGCAGCTTCGAGGGCCGCACGTACTGCGTGATGGTGATGATGTCGCAGCCGGCCTCGTGCAGGTCCACCAGGGCCTGGTCCATCTCGTGGTCCTCCTCGCCCATGCCGAGGATGAGGTTGGACTTGGTCACGAGCCCGTCGGCCTTGGCCATCGTGAGCACCCGGAGGGACTTCTCGTACGTGAAGGCCGGGCGGATGCGCTTGAAGATGCGCGGCACCGTCTCCAGGTTGTGCGCGAACACCTCGGGCCGCGCGTCGAACACCTGCTGGACGAGCTCCGGCACCGCGCCGAAGTCCGGCGGCAGGATCTCGACGCCGGTCCCCGGGTTGAGCGCGTGGATGCGGCGGATGGTCTCCGCATAGAGCCACGCCGCGCCGTCCTTCTGGTCGTCACGGGCCACGCCCGTGACGGTGGCGTACCGCAGGTCCATCTCGCGGATGTTCTCGGCGACCTTCTGCGGCTCCTCCATGTCCAGGGGACGCGGCTTGCCGGAGGTGATGTCGCAGAAGTCACACCGGCGGGTGCAGATGTCCCCGCCGATGAGGAACGTGGCCTCGCGGTCCTCCCAGCACTCGAAGATGTTGGGGCAGCCGGCCTCCTCGCACACGGTGTGCAGGCCGGCGGACTTGACCTTGTTCTTCAGGCCGATGTACTCGGGGCCCATGTGGACCTTGGCCTTGATCCACTCGGGCTTGCGCTCGACGGGCACCTCGGCGTTGCGCGCCTCCACGCGCAGCAGGCGGCGTCCTTCGGGGGCGAGGCTCATGCGGGGATTCCTTCCGTGGGGGTGACGGCGATGTACGCGGGCCCGAGCTCGTCCAGATGACGGATGAGCACCGGAACGACGTCGGCCGGGGTGATGGTCCGACCCGTCTCAACCGACAGGGTGGTGGTGGCGGCGTCCGTGATGCCGCACGCGATGATGCCCTCGTAGGGGGCCAGGGAGTTGGAGCAGTTCAGCGCGAAGCCGTGCATCGAGACGCCGTCGTGGATGGACAGGCCGATGGCACCGACCTTGCGGTCCGGGCGGGCCGTGCCGTCGTCGTCCCGGTCCGCGAGGACCCAGATGCCTGCCCGCCCGTCCACGCGGACGGCCGTGACGCCGAACTCGGCGGCGGTGCGGATCAGCAGCTCCTCGAGGAACCAGACGTAGTCCTTGACGTGGGCACGGTCGCGCAGCCGGACCACGGGGTAGCCGACCAGCTGGCCCGGCCCGTGCCATGTGATCTTGCCGCCGCGGTCCACGTCCACGACGGGGGCGCCGTCCGTGGGGCGCTCGGCGTCCTCGGTGCGGCGACCGGCCGTGTAGACGGCTTCGTGCTCCAGGAGGAGGAATTCGCCGTCGGAGCGGCCGGCGACGACGTCCGCGTGCAGGGCGCGCTGGGCGTCCCAGGCGGCGTGGTAGTCCACCAGGTCGGGCGCCAGGCCGAGCACGCGCAGGGGCGGCAGGGGTGTCTCGGGCATGACGTCCACTGTAGTCCTCGGGCCCGGACCTGTGGACAACCGCCGTGACGCTCGGGGACATGCGGCACCCTGGGCTGGAACGGACGGCGCGGCGGAGAGGGGAGACCGATGCGGGACTGGGACGAGGCGGACGGCGGCGCGGCCGGACGCGTCGGCGGCGGGCCGGAGACCGAACCGGAGAGGTCGTCGGAGCCGGGCACGGCTGCGCCGCGCGCCCCGGGCTGGGAACCCGTCCGGCTGCTCGGCGCGGGCGCCCAGGCGGAGGTCTGGCTCGTCGAGGACGGTCGGGGCGTCCGGGCCGCCCTGAAGGTGCCCCGTGCCGGCGCGGCGCCGGATGCGCTGGCGGCGGAGGCGCAGGCCGGACGGGTCGCGCATCCCCATCTGCTGCGCGTGCTCGGCGTGGTGGAGACGGACCGGGGCCTCGGGGTCCTCACCGAGCACCGCGCGGCCGGCACGCTGCAGGACATGGTGCAGCGGGTCGGACCCCTGAGCCCGGGGCAGGCCGTCACCGTGCTCGTCCCGATCGCCCAGGCTCTCGCGTGCCTGCACCGCGAGGGGGTGGTGCACGGCGACGTGTCCCCGGCGAACGTCCTGTTCGGCGTCGACGGCAGCCCGGCCCTCGCCGACCTCGGCGTCGCCCGGGTGGTCGGCGGGGCGTCGGGGGCCGGGGCGACGCCGGGCTTCGCGGCCCCCGAGGCGCTCGCCGCGGTGGAGGGGGCCGGGGCGGAACCGGGGGCGTCTCCGGCGGTGGGGGCGCCGAGTGACGTCCATGCGTGGGCCGCCCTGGGCTGGTACGCGCTCACCGGTCGGGCGCCGGGCGCCGCCGGGCATCGGGCGCCGCTGCCCGTCCTGGTCCCCGAAGCGTCCCCCGAGCTCGCGCTGCTGCTCGATGCGGCGCTCTCCCCGGACCCGGCGGCGCGGCCGAGCGCGGAGGAGGCCGCCGCAGCCGTATACGCGACGGCCCGGCCCGAGCCGGTCCCGCTGGGAGAGGCCGCCCCCGCCGAGGTGGCGCACCTGCTGCCCACGGTGCTGCCGGGCTCCGGGCCCACGCGGCGACGCCGGGGACGACGCGCGGCTCCGAGACGGCGCGCGCTCGCGCGCCGACGGGGGGCGGCGCCACGCCGGGGCGTCCTCGTGGCCGCCGGGCTGGCCACCGCGCTGGCCGTCGGCGGCGGCACCGTGGGGCTGTGGTGGCCGGCGTCCCTGGGCGACGCGACGGAGGGGGCGCCGGAGCCGGCGGGCGCGGTGCCGGCCGGCACCTCGGTGGACGCGGCGCGCCCGGCGGACGGGACGCCGGAGAGCGGGACGCCGGCGAGGGTGCCGGACGCGGGTGCCCCCGGGGAGGACGCCGCCGGGGAGGACGCCGTCGACGTGGGCGAGGCGCTGGCCGCGGTCGGCCACGCCCGGACTGCCGCGCTCATCGACCCGGAGCCTGCGCGACTGGACGCCTACGCCGTGCCCGGGGGACCAGCGTGGGAGAACGACCGGGATCTGCTGCGCCGGCTGACGGACGAGGGGTTCGCCTTCTCCGGCCTCGAGGTGACGGTGGAGCAGGCCGGACCCGCCCGGCGGGCCGGGGACGACGCGCTGCGTGTCGACGCCGTGCTCCGGACGTCGGCCCACACCGTGCTGGACCGCGCGGGACGCGTGGCGGCGCATCGGGAGGCGACGGCCGAGGAGGTCGTGCTGGTCCTGCGCAGCGGCCACGGAGAGGGCCCCGAGGGGCGGGACGGCGGCGCGGCGGGTCGGACGTGGCGGGTCGAGACCGTCGATCCGCGCTGACCCCGGGCCCGGATCCAGCGCCGGAGGCCGGCGGTCCAGACGGGGGGACGCCGCGGGCCCCGGGGAGAAGCTCCCCGGGGCCCGCGGCGTGGTGCGGCGTCAGCCGCCTGGGCTGATCACTGCCAGAGGACGGCGACCAGGATGTTCACCAGGCCCAGACCGCCCACCGCGTGGGCCAGGCCCGTGGGCACGACCTCCCCGCGGTTGGACTTGCGGCGGCCGATCAGGGCGGCCACGAAGACGATGACGCCGATCAGGAACTTGACGCCCAGCTTCATGTGGTTCGGCTCCCCGCTCATGGCGAGGCCGAAAAGCACCACGCCGGAGACGATCATGCCCACGGAGCCCCACCACTGCGAGGTGGTGACGGTCGGGTTGCGGAAGTGCGCGAACCAACCGCCCACGATCGCTGCGGCGGACACGATGTGCACGGCCACCAGGATGCTGTGCAGGATATCCACAGTCCTTCTCCCTTTCCGTCAGAGACCCAGCTCGTTGGCGAACTCGCCGCCCTCGAGACGCTGACGCAGCGTCGTCAGGAAGCGGCCCGCGTCGGCCCCGTCCACCAGGCGGTGGTCGTAGGTCAGGGACAGGTACATCATGTGGCGGATGGCGATCGAGTCGTTGCCGTCCGCGTCGGTCACCACCATGGGGCGCTTCACGATCGCACCGGTGCCCAGGATCGCGACCTGCGGCTGGTTGATGATCGGCGTGTCGAACAGCGCGCCCACGGAGCCGATGTTCGTGATCGAGAACGTGCCGCCCGAGAGCTCGTCCGGCGAGATCTTGTTCGTGCGGGTGCGCTCGGCCACGTCGGCGATCTTCTGGGCGAGGCCCGTCAGGTTCAGGGAGCCGGCGTCCTTGATGACGGGCACCAGCAGCCCCTTCTCCGTGTCCACGGCGATCGCGATGTCCTCGGACGCGTGGTACGTGATCTCCTTGTTGTCCTCGGAGAACGACGCGTTCAGCTTGGGGTGCTGCTTGAGGGCCTCGGCGACCGCCTTGGTGATGAACGGCAGGTACGTCAGGTTCACGCCGGCCTGCTGCTGGAAGGAGGCCTTGGCCTTCTTGCGCAGCTGCACGATGCGGGTGACGTCCACCTCGTGCACCTGGGTCAGCTGGGCGGACAGGTCGAGGGACTCGCGCATGCGCTGGGCGATGACCTGGCGGATGCGCGGCGCCTTCTCCACCTCGCCGCGGACCGAGGGGTCCACGGAGGAGCTCGCGGCCGGGGCGGACGCAGCGGCCGGGGCGGACGACGGGGCGGCAGCCTCGGAGGCCTGCTCGGCCGGAGCCTCGGACCCGCCCGCGGCGGCCTGCGAGGCCAGCGCGGCGGCGAGCACGTCCTGCTTGCGGATGCGGCCGCCGACGCCCGTGCCGCGGACCGTGGACAGGTCCACGTTGTTCTGGTGGGCCAGGCGGCGCACCAGCGGGGTCACGTAGCCCTGGCCGGGCTCGGTGGCGGAGGGCGCCTCGGCGGACTCGGCCTGCGCGGAGTCGCGCTCAGCGGACTCGCGCCGGGAGGCCTCCTCGGACGGAGACGCCTCCGGCGTCTTCTCCGACTTCTCGGCGCCGGCGGCCTCGGCGGCCTCCTCGGTC
This sequence comes from Micrococcus sp. KT16, assembly GCF_003315015.1. NCBI lineage: Bacteria > Bacillati > Actinomycetota > Actinomycetes > Micrococcales > Micrococcaceae > Micrococcus > Micrococcus sp. KT16. The sequence continues at coordinate 65,141 of NZ_QNRG01000008.1, forward strand.
TCCTCGGGGGCCTCGGCCTCGGTCGCCTTGTCCTCGATCTCCTCGGCGGACGCCTCGTCCTGACCGGAGGAGCCCTCCGACGGGGCGGAGCCGCCGCCGGCGGAGCCGGAGCCGACGAGTGCGAGGACGGCGCCCACCTCGACGGTGTCGTCCTCCTCCGCACGGATCTCCAGGAGGGTGCCCGCCACGGGGGAGGGGATCTCGGTGTCGACCTTGTCGGTGGAGACCTCGAGCAGCGGCTCGTCGACCTCGACCTCGTCGCCGACGGACTTCAGCCAGCGGGTCACGGTGCCCTCGGTCACGGACTCGCCCAGCGCGGGCAGGGTGACCTCGGAGGCCTCGCCGCCGGCCGACGGGGCCCCGTCCGAGCCCTGGTCGGTGGAGGCGCGCTCCTCCGGAGCCGGCTCGCCTGCGGGCTCCTGCTGGGCGTCGTCCTGCTGCGCCTCCTCGACGGCGGGCTCCTCGGCCGCGGCGTCGTCCTCCGACGCGTCGGCGGAGCCGCCGCCGGAGCCGTCGCCGATCGTGGCCAGCGGGGCGCCGACCTCGACCGTGTCGTCCTCCTCGACCAGGATCTCCTCGAGCACGCCGGCCACGGGGGACGGGATCTCGGTGTCGACCTTGTCGGTGGAGACCTCCACCAGGGGCTCGTCGACGGCGACCTCGTCGCCGACGGCCTTGAGCCAGCGGGTCACGGTGCCCTCGGTGACGGATTCGCCCAGGGCGGGCAGGTTCACGGTTTCAGACATGGTTCCGATGCTCCTCATGAGGGGTGGGCGCCGGGGGCGCCCACCCGGGGTTGCGAGGTGGGCCCGACGCACGGACCCGGGATGGTCAGTGCGGTGGGTCAGCTGTGCAGCGGGTGGCCGAACAGGGCCATGGCGGCCTCGCCCAGGGCCTCGTTCTGCGTGGGGTGCGCGTGCACGAACTGGGCGACGTCCTCGGGGTAGGCCTCCCAGTTCACGATGAGCTGCGCCTCGCCGATCTGCTCGCCGATGCGCTTGCCGATGCCGTGCACGCCCACGATCGGGCCGTTCTTCTGGCGGATCATCTTGATGATGCCGCCGGTGCCGAGGATCGAGGACTTGCCGTTGCCGGCCAGGTTGTACTCGGCGACCTCGACGTTGTCCTTGCCGAACTTCTCCTCCGCCTTGGGCTGGGTGTAGCCCACGGACATGATCTCCGGCTCGGTGAAGGTGACCTTCGGGATGTTGATGTCCTCGACGACCATCGGCTTGTTGCCGGCGATCTCCTCGGCCACGAAGATGCCCTGCTGGAAGCCGCGGTGCGCCAGCTGCAGACCGGGAACGATGTCGCCCACGGCGTAGATGTTGCCGACGCCGGTGTGCAGACGCTCGTCGGTGAGGACGAAGCCGCGGTCCATCTTGACGCCCTGCTCCTCGTAGCCGAGGCCCTCGGTGTTCGGGCCGCGGCCGACGGCGACGAGGCAGACCTCGGCCTCGAACTCCTTGCCGTCCGCGAGGGTCACCTTGACGCCCGAGTCGGTCTCCTCGACCTTGTCGAAGAACGTGCCCAGGTTGGTCTTGATGCCCTTCTTCTTGAACTCGCGCTCGAGGACCTTGATGATCGCCGGGTCCTCGTTGGGGACCAGGGTCTTCAGGCCCTCGATGATGGTGACGTCGACGCCGAAGGAGTTCCACAGGGACGCGAACTCGGAGCCGATGACACCGCCGCCGAGCACGATGGCCGACTTCGGGGTGTAGTCCAGCTCGAGGGCCTCCGTGGAGGTCATGATCTTCTTGGAGATGGGCAGGCCCATGGTCTTGGCCACGGAGCCGGAGGCCAGCACGATGTTCTCCGCCGTGTAACGGGTGCCGTCAACCTCGACCTCGTTCTTCGAGACGAGCTTGCCCTCGCCCTCGATGACCTGGACCTTGCGCATCTTCAGCAGGCCGGCCAGGCCCTTGTGCTTGCCGGCGACGATGCCGTCCTTGTAGTCGCGCACCTTCGCCATGTCCACGGACTCGAGGGTCGCGTTGACGCCGAACTTGGCGGCGTTGCGGGTCTCATCGGCCACCTCGGCGGCGTGCAGGTAGGCCTTCGTGGGGATGCAGCCCCAGTGCAGGCAGGTGCCGCCGACCTTGGACTTCTCCACGAGGGCGACGGACTTGCCGTACTGCACGGAACGCAGGGCTGCGGCGTACCCGGCGGAGCCACCGCCGAGGACGAGGACGTCGAATTCCTGAGCGGTTGCCTTGTCGGCCACGGTGTTGCTCCTTGGTGCTGGGGTCGGTGGATCGTGGTGGTGGTGCGTCACCGCCACCCCCGGCCGTCGGCGGCGGGCCGCGCGGCCGGGGACGCGGTGGACATCGGGACCAACCTTACCGGGCACGCCCCTCGATGAGACCCACCAGGGTCCGCACCATCACGCCGGTGGCGTCCTGCGGGGTGTAGCCGTACGCGGCCGACTCGTTGAAGGAGGGGCCGGCGATGTCGAGGTGGGCCCAGGGGGTCCGTGCGGCGGCGTCGCCCTCCGACCGTCCGGCGTCGACGAATTCGCGCAGGAAGGTGGCGGCGGTCATCATGCCGCCGAAGCGATCGCCCATGTTGGAGATGTCCGCGACGCGCGAAGTGAGCGAGGCGCGCAGCTGCTCCGGCAGGGGCATGCCCCACGCGAGCTCCCCGGCCGCGTCGGCCGCGGCGACGACCTCGTCGCGCAGCGCGTCGTCACCCATGACGCCCGTGTGGCGCACGCCGAGGGCGACCAGCTGGGCACCGGTGAGGGTGGCCACGTCGAGCACCGCGTCGGGTCGCTCGTCGGTGGCCGCCACGAGGGCGTCGGCCATGACGACGCGGCCCTCGGCGTCCGTGTTCATGACCTCCACGGTCTTGCCGCCGTACATCGTGATGACGTCGGACGGGCGGATGGCGGTGCCCGAGGGCATGTTCTCGGCCAGCGCCAGCCAGCCGGTCACCTTCACAGGGACGTCCAGGGCCGCGGCGGCGCGCACGACGGCGAAGACGGTGGCGGCGCCGGCCATGTCCGACTTCATCGTCATCATCGAGGCGGCGGGCTTCAGCGAGATGCCGCCCGTGTCGAAGGTGATGCCCTTGCCCACCAGCGCGATGTGCGCGGCGGCGTCGGCCGGCGCGTGCTCGATGCGCACGAGCCGCGGCGGGCGGGAGGAGCCCTGGCCGATCGCGAGGATGCCGCCGAAGCCCTCGGCGCGCAGGCGGTCCTCGTCCCACACGTCCACGCTCACGGACGAGTCCGCGAGGTCCTCCGCGACGGCGTCCGCGAACGTGGCCGGGTAGAGGTGCGAGGGGGCCGTGTTCACCAGGTCGCGCACGGCGCAGACCGAGTCGCCCACGACGGCGGCCCGGCGCAGCACGGGGTCGGCGTCCGCGGCGGCGAGCGGGGTGACGACCTCGACCTCGCGGACGGGACGGGACGTGTCCGTCTCGGCGCGGGCGCGCTCGGACTTCTGGGCGGTGAAGGCGTACGCGCCCAGGACGGCGCCCTCGGCGACGGCGGCCAGTCGGGCCGGGGTGTCGGCCGGCAGGGCCAGGGCCACGGCGTCGGTGCCGGCCAGGGAGCGCACGGCAGCCCCGGCGGCGCGGCGCAGGGACTCGTCCGCGGCCTCGCCGTCGTCGTCCAGACCGCCGACGCCGGCCAGGACCAGCAGCGGCACTGGCACGCCGCCCAGGCCCGGCAGGCGATGGACCTCGTCCTCGGCGCCCCGCACGCCCAGCAGCTCGAACGAGGCCTCGAGGGCGGTGGCCGCCTCGGCCGGCAGCGCGTCCGTCAGGAGCACGGGGCCGTCCGGGCCGGTGCCCACCCCCACCACGAGGGCGGAGGCGGTCAAGTCCTCCAGGGCGCGGGCGGTCAGGGTCGGGCGGTCCAGGGTGATCACGGACGGGCCTCTCTTCCGGGGGTGGGGGATGCGCCCGGCGGGGTGGGCCGGGCCGTCCCGCGTCATCCTAGCCAGAGGGCTCGCGCGCCCGTCCAGGGCGCGCGGGCGCGGAATAGGAGGGTGCCGTGCCGTGGTTGACTGACGCCAGAGGACAGGGAGGGATCCGCGTCCGCCGCCATCCGGGCGGCGGGGACGGCTCTCCCGCAGACGGACCACCGGAAGGGGAACGAGACGTGCAGGACGCCGCGCCGCTGTACACCCGTCATGAGGGGGCGCCCGTGCCCCCCGGCCTGGGCATGCTCGTGGCCCTGACCGGGCACATGGACGCGGGCCGGGTCGCTCGGCAGGTGCGGGCCGCGCTGCACGAGCACCTGACCCATCGGACCGTCGTCTCCTTCGACGTCGACTCGATGTTCGACTACCGCGCCCGGCGTCCCCGGCTCCGGTTCGACCGGGACCGCTACCGTGATCTGCGCCTGCCCGCGCTCGAGGTGCAGCTGGTCGAGGACCTGCTCGGCCACCCCTTCCTGCTGCTGTCCGGCCCCGAGCCGGACTTCCGGTGGCAGGCGGTGACGGAGGCCGTGCTCGGCCTCGCGCAGGAGTGGGAGGTGGACTCGCTCACCTTCCTCGACGCGGCCCCGCTGCCCGTGCCGCACACGCGGCGGCTCGGGGTCACGACGCACGGGTCCCGCGCCGATGCCGTCGAGGGGCTGTCCACCTGGAGCCCGCAGGCGGACATCGTCGCGGGGCTGCTGCAGATGCTCGAGCTGCGCGCCGAGGAGGCGGACCTGCCGACGGCGGGCTACACCGTCCATGTGCCGCACTACGTGGCCGAGGCGTCCTTCCCCCAGGCGGCCGTGGCCGCGCTCGAGTACGCGGGGGCCGCCATGGGGCTCATGCTGCCCTCGGACGACCTGCGAGACGCCTCGCGGGACATCGAGGCCGAGCTGGAGCGCCAGGTCTCCGGGTCCGGGGAGATCCAGCAGATGATCGCCGGCCTGGAGCGCAACTACGACCAGAACGCCGAGGACCAGGAGCGGTCGCTGCTGGAGACCGAGCAGGGCCTGCCCGACGGGGACGAACTCGCCTCCGCCGTCGAGGCGTACCTCGCCGCGCGGGACGCCGGCGGCGGGTCCGCTCCTGCACAGGAGGACGGACCCGGCCGTCCGTCCACCGGCGACGGGGACTGATCCCACCGCGGGCGCCCGGTCGGCCAGGGTGGCGGCATGGAAGCCCCCACCTCACTCGACGTCCCCGTCCTGCCGGCCCGCGGCCCGGAGGACCTGCTCGCCTACGTCGGCCACGCCCTCGGGCGGTTGCCCGAGGGCAGCCTGGTCCTCCTCACCCTGCGCGACGGGCGCCTGCGCGCCGTGGTGCGGGTCGACCTGCCTCCCGAGGAGGTCGACGTCGGCGCCTGGGCCTGCGCCGTGGCCGAGGTGTGCCGGCGGGACGCAGCCGCGGACGCGACGCTCTGCCTCGCGCTGCCGGACGGCGCCCGGGCCACGCTCGCCCGTCCCGGCTGGGCCGCGGCGCTCGACGACGCCCTGGCGTCCGCGGGTCGCCCCCTGGCCGCGGCCTGGACGTGCGCGCACGGACGGGCGCGCCCCTGGTGGGGGAGCAGCATCGCCGAGGAGGGCACCCTCGACCCCCGAGCCGCGCCGCTGTCCCTGCACCTGATGACCCGCGGTTCGGTCTGGGACCGCGCGGCGGTGTCCGACCCGGTCCCGCGTCGTGGTCCCGCCGCGGCCCGGCCCGACGACGCGCGGTGGCGGCCGCCCGAGCAGGACGCGCCCCCGGCACGCCGCGCGTGGCTGGCGCAGTGGGAGTCGGTGCTGACCGGCGCGGCTCGTGACCGCGGCGCGCCCGCACCGGCCGTGCTGGGCTCGCCGCTGACGCGTCCGGCCTGGCGCGACGGCCTGCTGCTCCATGCCGCCGCGCCGTCCGGCGCGGCCACGGGGGATCCGGGGGACGAGGAACGGATCCTCACCGCGGCCTCGGGCCGGGCGCCGGCCTGGGATCGGCTGGACGCCCTGCGGGCGGGGCTGCGCGCGCTCGTGCCCGTCGCGACGCCGGCCGTGGCGGCTCAGGCCCTGGCGCTGGCCGGGTGGGTCGGCTGGGCCCGCGGCCACGGCTCCGACGCGGACGCCCACCTGACCGCGGCGGCGGCGCTGAGTCCCGGCGACCCGTTCGTCTCCGTCCTGCGACGCATCGTGGCCGCGGGGTGCGTCGCAGGCTGGGCGACCGACCCGGCCACCGCGTGGCGGCCCGACGGTGGCCGCCCATGAGAGAATGATGCGGCTTCACGACGGCACGGCCGACCGCAGCCCGTTTCCCGGGTTCGGAATAGATCGGTCTCAGCCGTCGTTGGCACTCACGGACCCTGCAGTCGGCGGGCCCGGACGACGTCGGTCGTCCGAGGCCGCGACTTGACAGGGTCACGTGTCTATGGACTGCAAGGATCCGCGGGTGGCCGCGGACGAGACGGAAAGGCCTCGAGTGACCACTTCGACGACCAGCGGTGTGCAGGACGGCAAGGAGACCACTGCCTCCGAGGCCACGACCACGCGCACCCGCTCCACGGCAGCCAAGAAGTCGGCAGCCAAGAAGTCGGCAGCCACGAAGAGCGCCACGACCAAGGGCGCCACGACGCGGACGACCGCGACGAAGTCGGCGGCGACCAAGACCGCTGCCACGCCGACGGCCAAGAAGAAGGCGACCCGGAAGCCCACCGCGGCCAAGACCACCGCCACGGCCAAGACCACCGCCGCGAAGAAGACCGCCACGACCGGGGGCAAGAAGGCCACCGCGTCCGCCGCCTCCGCCGAGCAGGCCGAGGACGACGAGGAGCTCGTCCAGGCGCGCGAGCGCACCGAGGCCGCGGACGCCGTCGAGGAGGACGTGGTGGCGGACGAGACCGCCACCGAAGACTCTGATGATGAGGACGCGGACGGCTCGGACGCTCCGGAGCGTCCGGCGATGGACGCGGAGGCCGTGACCGGCACGACGGCCGCCACAGGCCAGAAGGTGGCCCAGTCCAAGGGCGCGTTCGTCATGGACGACTCCGAGGACGACGCCCCGGTGCAGCAGGTGGTCGTGGCGGGCGCCACGGCGGACCCGGTGAAGGACTACCTGAAGCAGATCGGCAAGGTCGCCCTGCTCAACGCCGAGCAGGAGGTGGACCTGGCCATGCGCATCGAGGCCGGCCTCTACGCCGAGCACGTCGTGCAGCACGAGGCCTCCGACGACTACCGCGAGCGCCGGGACATCCAGCTGATCATCGCGGACGGGCGCAAGGCCAAGAACCACCTGCTCGAGGCCAACCTGCGTCTGGTGGTCTCCCTGGCCAAGCGCTACACCGGTCGCGGCATGCTGTTCCTGGACCTCATCCAGGAGGGCAACCTCGGCCTGATCCGCGCCGTCGAGAAGTTCGACTACACCAAGGGCTTCAAGTTCTCCACGTATGCCACGTGGTGGATCCGTCAGGCCATCACCCGCGCCATGGCGGACCAGGCCCGCACCATCCGCATCCCGGTGCACATGGTGGAGGTCATCAACAAGCTGGCCCGCGTGCAGCGGCAGATGCTCCAGGACCTCGGCCGCGAGCCCACCCCGGAGGAGCTGGCCAAGGAGCTGGACATGACCCCGGAGAAGGTCGTGGAGGTGCAGAAGTACGGCCGCGAGCCCATCTCCCTGCACACCCCGCTCGGCGAGGACGGCGACTCCGAGTTCGGCGACCTGATCGAGGACTCCGAGGCCGTCGTGCCCGCGGACGCCGTCTCCTTCACGCTGCTCCAGGAGCAGCTGCACTCGGTGCTCGACACGCTCTCCGAGCGCGAGGCCGGTGTCGTCGCCATGCGCTTCGGCCTGACCGACGGACAGCCCAAGACGCTGGATGAGATCGGCAAGGTCTATGGAGTGACGCGCGAGCGGATCCGCCAGATCGAGTCGAAGACCATGTCCAAGCTGCGTCACCCCTCCCGCTCGCAGGTGCTCCGGGACTACCTGGACTGAGTCGGAGCGGCATGACGAAGGGCCGGACCCCCGCGGGGGTCCGGCCCTTCGTCATGCCGGGCGCCTCAGGCGCCGGCGGTGAGGCGGTCCGTCTCGTCCTGCCACAGTGCGGTCTGGGGACGCAGCGCGTCCTCGACGGCGCGGGCGTGGTGGGCGCAGAACTGGAGGGCACCGCCGGAGTGCAGCACGGCGCGGACGTAGGCCTGCGCGCCGCAGCGGTCGCAGCGGTCGGAACGGGTGAGGGCGGCCGGCTCGGCCACGGCGGTGATGGACATGGTGTCCTCCTCGGGTCTCTCGGGGCTGGAGGGCGACGACGCCGGTGGGGCGGGCCGGTCCTCCTCTTGTCCCATGGAACAGCAAGGATGGCAGGGAACTTCCCCGCGCGCCCGCCCCGCACCCGCGTTTCGCCACCCGCGTACGCAAGCGCCCGGGCCGGGCGGCCCGGGAGGTCCGGCTCGGATCCTGGCGTGTCCGGCCCGCGGAGTAGGCTGGACCGGCCGCCGTCGTCCACCGAAAGGCCCGCCCCGTGCCCGCGAACACCGAGTACAACGCCCGCCACCTCTCCGTGCTGGAGGGGCTCGAGGCCGTCCGCAAGCGGCCGGGCATGTACATCGGCTCCACCGATTCCCGCGGCCTCATGCACTGCCTCTGGGAGATCATCGACAACTCGGTGGACGAGGCCCTGGCCGGCTTCGGGCAGTCGATCGAGATCACCCTGCATCCGGACGGCTCCGTCGAGGTCGAGGACAACGGGCGCGGCATCCCCGTGGATGTGGAGCCGCGCACCGGCCTGTCCGGCGTCGAGGTGGTGTTCACCAAGCTCCACGCCGGCGGCAAGTTCGGCGGCGGTTCCTACGCCGCCTCGGGTGGTCTGCACGGCGTGGGCGCGTCGGTGGTCAACGCCCTGTCCTCGCGCCTGGACGTGCAGGTGCTGCGCGGCGGCAAGGTCCATCAGATGTCGTTCCGGCGCGGCGAGCCGGGCCGCTTCCAGGACGGGTCGCGCCCGTCGCCGGACGCCCCGTTCGAGCCGTCCACGGACGCCTCGCCGCTGGACGTCGTCGGGAAGGCCAAGCGCGGGCAGACCGGCACGCGCGTGCGCTACTGGGCGGACGAGCAGATCTTCGTGAAGGATGCGACGTTCTCCGCCGAGGAGCTCCAGGCGCGGGCGCGCCAGACCGCCTACCTGATCCCGGGCCTGCGGATCACGGTCAAGGACCTGCGCCGCCGACCCGGCACGCCCGGCGCCGACGGCCCTGTCGAGGAGGTCTTCCAGTACGACGGCGGCATCTCCGAGTTCGTGGAGCACCTCACGCCCGCCACCCCGGTGACGGACGTGTGGCGGATCCAGGGCTCCGGCACCTTCAAGGAGCGGGTCCCGGTGCTCGGAGAGGACGGGCGCACCTCCATGCAGGATGTGCAGCGCACGTGCGAGGTGGACGTCGCCCTGCGCTGGGACGTCGGCTACGACACCGTGTTCCGGTCCTTCGTGAACATCATCGCCACACCCAAGGGCGGCACCCACCAGTCCGGGTTCGAGGCGGCCCTGCTGAAGGCGTTCCGCGCCCAGGTGGAGGCCAACGCGCGCCGGCTCAAGGCCGGGTCGGACAAGGTGGAGAAGGACGACGTGCTGGCCGGCATGACCGCCGTCCTGACGGTCCGGCTCGCCGAGCCGCAGTTCGAGGGACAGACCAAGGAGATCCTCGGCACCTCCGCGGTGCGGCGGATCGTCTCCCAGGTGGTGGAGAAGCAGCTGACCGCCCGCTTCACCTCCACGGCCCGTGCCCAGAAGCAGCAGGTGCACACGCTGCTGGAGAAGGTCGTCGCGGAGATGAAGTCGCGCATCTCCGCGCGCACCCACAAGGAGAACCAGCGGCGCAAGAACGCCCTGGAGACCTCGACGATGCCGGCCAAGCTGGCGGACTGCCGCAGCAACGACGTCGCCTCCTCCGAGCTGTTCATCGTCGAGGGCGACTCGGCGCTCGGCACCGCCAAGCTGGCCCGGTCCTCCGACTTCCAGGCCCTGCTGCCGATCCGGGGCAAGATCCTGAACGTGCAGAAGGCCTCCGTCTCGGACATCCTGGCCAACGCCGAGTGCGCGGCGCTGATCCAGGTCGTCGGGGGCGGCGCGGGGCGCAGCTTCGACCTGGATGCGGCCCGCTACGGCAAGGTCGTGCTGATGACAGACGCGGACGTGGACGGTGCCCACATCCGCACCCTCCTGCTGACGCTCTTCTTCCGCTACATGCGGCCCATGGTCGAGGCCGGGCGCGTGTACGCGGCCGTCCCGCCGCTGCACCGGATCGAGGCGGTGACCCGCGGCGTCAAGGAACGCGAGGTCATCTACACGTACTCGGAGCAGGAGCTCCACGCGACGCTCGCCCGCCTGGAGCGGGAGGGCCGCTCGTACCGCGAGCCGATCCAGCGCTACAAGGGCCTGGGCGAGATGGACGCGGACCAGCTGGCCGAGACCACCATGGACCCGCGCCACCGCATGCTCCGCCGCGTGAACATCGCCGAGGTGGAGGCCGCCGAGCGCGTCTTCGACCTGCTCATGGGCTCCGCGGTGGCCCCGCGCAAGGACTTCATCGTCTCCCACGCCGACGAGCTGGACCGCGAGCGCATCGACGCCTGACCCCCCACTTTCGTTCGGGAAACGGCGGCCCCAGGAGCGTCGTCGTTCGGGAAACGGCGGGCACCGAGGCGACGGCGGCGCAGTCGCCGCCGTTTCCCGAACGAAAGCGGCGTGACCCGCGCCGTTTCCCGAACGAAAGCCCTGGGCGGACGTCAGCGGTCGCGGTAGTACGCCGCGACGCGGTGCAGGCCCTCGTCGATGCTCACGGTCGGCGTCCACGCGAGGACCTCACGGGTGCGACGCTGGTCGAACCAGTGGGCGGTCGAGAGCTGCTCGGCGAGGAACTCGGTCAGCGGCGGCTCGCCGTCGTCGGAGCCGACGCCCCGGGACCGCAGCCCGAACAGATCCCGCTCCCACGCCCGCTCGATCAGGGCGCCGGCGCGCCGGGCCAGGCCCGCCGGGACGCGGCGTTCGGGCTCCGCGGCGCCGCCCGCCAGCGCGATCTGGCGGATCAGCTCGCCGACCGGTCGCGGCTCGCCGTTGGTGACCACGAGGGCCTCGCCGTGGTGCACGTCGGCCGCGGACACAGCCGCCACCACGGCCTCGACGGCGTTGGCCGTGTACAGCGTGTCGACCAGGGGAGCGCCCGTGCCGAGCACGGGCATTCGCCCGGCCCGCGCGCGCTGCACGATCCGGTCGGTGAGCTGCAGGTCCCCGGGCCCCCACATCAGGTGGGGGCGCAGCACCAGGACGCGGAAGTCGTCGCGGTCGGCGGCCAGGGCCAGTCGCTCGCCGGCCGCCTTCGTGCGCGCGTAGGGTCCGCGCGCGTGCTCGGGGCTGGCGGCTCCGGCGCCCTCGCCGACGATGGAGTCGCCGGCGTGCGCCACGGAGGGGGAGGAGACGTGGACGAAGCGTCGCACGCCGTGGCGCTGTGCGGCGTGCAACAGGATGCGCGTGCCCTCCACGTTCACGGCCTCGTACTCGTGCTCGGGGCCGGACACGGACACCTTCGCGGCCACGTGCACCACGGTGTCCGCGCCGGTCAGGGCCTCCTCGACGGCGGCCGGGTCGGTCACGGACCCGCGCACGTCCCGCGCACCGGGCACGCCCGACGGACGCCGCTGCAGGGTGGTCACGTCGTTGCCGGCATCGGCGAGCACCCGGGCGACGCCCGCACCCAGCAGCCCCGAGGCGCCGGTCACCAGGACGCGGCGCGACGCGAGGCGCTCGACGAGGTCGGGCATCCCGGCGGCGTCGAGGCCGACGTCGTAGCCGAAGCCGCTCACAGCGCACCCACCTTCCCGCCGGCGAGCACGGCCTCCGCCCAGTCGGCCACCCGGGCGCGGTCGATCTTGGAGTTGTGCCGGATGTCCGTGGGGATCTCATCGGCCACGAGCACCGCGGCCACCGGCAGCGGCTCGAGGGCCGCGCGCACGGCGGAGGCCAGCGCGGTCGGGGCGAGGCCCTGCTTGGGCCGGCCGTCGCGGTGGTGACCTGGGCGCCGCGCCGGGCGCGTGGCCGGCACGGCCGCCTCCACGACGACGACCACGGCCTGCGTGCCCCGGGGCCCGACGCCGACGACGGCGCTGCGTCGCACCGGCCCGAGCGCGTCGACGGTCTTCTCGGGCCCACCCGGACCGACCGGCCCGTCGGGCGTGGTGATCACGTGCTGGAGCCGACCCTCGAGCCAGACGCGGCCCTCGGCGTCGAAGTGGCCGACGTCGGCGGTGCGGTGCCACACCCGGCCGTCCCGCCGCCACAGCCCGTCGCGCTTGCTCTGCTGGTCGGTGTGCCAGAGCGCGTCGTAGCGGTCCTTCAGGTGGGGGGCGCTGACCACGATCTCGCCGAGGACGCCGTGGCCCCGCGCGGGGTCGAGGATGACGTCCTCGGCGCTGCCGTCCTCGAGCAGCGGCGCGATGGCCAGGGACACCGTGGGCAGCGCGGAGCCCACGCAGACGCCCTCGTCGTCGGCGGTGCGCAGGCGCTGCACCTCGGCGCCGTCGATGTCCGTGAGCAGCAGCCCCTCGGTCATGCCCCACGGCGTGTGGACCCGGGCGTTCGGCATGAGGTCCGAGACCTGACGCATCAGCTGCGGGTGCACGGGGGCGCCGGCCGAGAGCACGAGACGCACGGCGTCGAGCGCCTCGCGCCGGGGCGCGTCGAGGCCGTCGGCGGTCGCGACCACGTTCGCCAGGGCGGCGGGGGAGGCGAACAGCACACTCGACTGCCCGGCGATCGCGGCGTCGGCCAGCTTCTGCGCGGTGAGGGTGGCCGGCTGGGTGACATCCATGTCCGGGGAGACGGACGCGGCGCCGAGGGCGGGTCCGAGCAGCGCGAACGGGGCGAAGCCGGCCAGCAGGGAGCCGCCCGGGCGGATGCCCAGGGTGCGGGAGATCAGCGCCACGAGGCGGCCCAGCCGCTCGTGCGTGTACACGACGCCCTTGGCCGGGCCCGTGGAGCCGGACGTGAACAGCACCGCGGCGTCCGCGTCCAGGGCGGGCTCGGGCAGCACGGTGCCGTACTCGTCGACGGCGTCGCCCGCAGCCGGGTCGCGGTGGCGGTCCACCATCGCGTAGAGCGAGTCGGAGACGTCGAGCAGGCGGCGCTGGGCGGCGCCCGGCTCGGTCACGGAGATCCGGGTGCCCGGCCAGGACTGGGCGCGGGCCAGCGTCAGACCGGGGGTGCGGCCGATGATCCACCGGGGGCGGGCCGACTTCATCGCCCGGGTCATGCCCTTGACCCCGAGGCCCTGGTCCGCCACCACGGCGACGGCGCCCACGCGCAGCACGGCGTACAGGGCCGCCGACAGGTCGCGACCCGGCGGCACGAGCATGGCGACCCGGTCGCCCGGCCGCATGCCCGCGGCCCACAGCCCGGTGGCGATGGCCGAGACCATCTCCTGCAGCTCGCCCCAGGTGACGGCCACGGGTCGGCGGGCGGTGCCCACGAGCGAGCGGCCGGCCTGGGCGCCGGCCATGTCCACCAGCGCGGTGTACTCGCGGTGGTCCGAGCCGGGGGCACCCCAGTCGCGCAGGTGGTCCCAGAGCCGGACCGCGCCGGGCTCGCGGGCTCCGGGCTCCTCCCCGAGGTCCACGTCCAGGCCCGGGTCGGCGGCCGCGTCGGCGGTGGCGTGCGGGACGGGGCCCGGCAGCCCCGAGGCGGGGTCGGAGAGCTGGCCGCCGCGCAGCAGCTGGGCCCACTGCAGCAGGGGCGCGGTGATGTCGCGGTCATCCACGAGCAGGTGCCCCGCCCCCTCGTAGCGGTGCACGCGCGCGTGGGGCAGGCGGTCGCGGAGGTCGTCGAGGTAGCGGTCCAGGAAGACCGGGTCGTCGGCGCCCCACAGGATCAGGGCGGGCACATCGGTGCGGCCCAGGGCGGCGAGGTCCTCGCCCACCCGCTGCAGTTCGGGATGGCTGCCGTGGCCGGGGTCGGCCGGGATGTCCGCGACGAAGCCGCCGACGCCGCCGCGTCGGGCCGCCGTGTCGTAGGGCAGGTGGTAGGCGGCCCGGGTCTCGCGGTCGAGGGCCGGGGTGGCGAGGGAGGTCGTCACGGAGAGGAAGGCGTCCGTGGTGACGGTGGAGGCCGGCAGGACGGGCCCGGCGAGGGCGGCCTGCAGCGGGGCGGGGATCGGCGCCCCCTCGGGCTGGTGGACCGCGGTGTTCAGGGTCGCGACGCCGGCCACCAGCTCCGGATGACGCGCCGCCCAGCCGAGGGACACGACGCCGCCCCAGTCGTGGCCGAGCGTGATCAGCGGGTGGCCGGTGGCTGCCAGGTCGCGCAGCCCGAGAGCCGCCAGCAGCGCGTCCAGGTCGGCGATGCGGCCGCCCAGCGTGCGGTAGGTGTCGCCGGCACGGCCCATCGACGCGGCGGACGGGTAGCCCGCGTGCGCGAGGCGCTCGGAGAAGCCCATGTCCAGCTGGTCCGGCGCCACGACGCGCCACGCGGCCATGCCCCGGCGTGCCCGGCGCACGGTCTCCGCGAGCAGGGACCGCCACAGCCAGGACCACGTCGGGTTGCCGTGCACCGCCACGATCGTGCCGACGATCTCCGCCCCGGCCGCCGCGAGCACGGGTCCGGTGTCCGCCACGTGCAGCGTCCGCACGGTCCCCTCCGGGTCCGCGGCGGAGCGGATCTCCACGAGGCGGGACCACGCCGGGTCCCAGCCGGGCAGTCGGTCGGCCGGCGGCAGGGCGGCGGGGGCGGCGGGGATCTGGGGCATGGCTCTGGCTCCTTCAGCTCACCATTCGATCTCGAGCATCGCGGTGTTCAGGCCCGAGCCCACGCCCAGGCAGACCACCGTGTCCCCGTCCTCCAGGGCGTCCATCTCCCGCACGAGGGTGATGGGCAGCGACGCCGGGCCGACGTTGCCCAGCGTGGGGAACGTCGTCGGGATGCGCGCCGGGTCCAGGTGGGCGGACTCCGCGATCGCGTCGGTGTGCATCTGCGAGACCTGGTGGGTGATGAACCGGTCGGCCTGCGGCCACGCCCACTCCGCCGGGACGTCGTGCCACGCGTCCATCACGAGCTCGAGACCGTCCTTGAGCAGGGCGGTGGAGTCGGTGTACATGCCGTGGTGGTCGCCCACGCACAGGCCGTGGTGGTCGGTGCCGGCGCGGGTGATCCCGCGGACGATCCGATGGGCGTCCGGGTGGTCCTCGATGCGGCCGACGACGGCGGCGGCGGCCCCGGAGCCCAACGTCAGGGACGCGAACTGCTCCATGAAGTTGCCGCGGTGCGTGGTCTCGGCGTGCAGGTTGGCCACGGTGGCGGCCTGCACCTTCGAGGCGTCCTCGGCGGCGACCACGACCGCGTAGTCGATCTGGCCGGCGTCCACCAGGGTGGAGGCGAGCATGAGGCCGTTGACGAACCCGAGGCACGCGTTCGTGATGTCGAAGTTGGTCGCCGAGGTGGGCAGCCCCATGAGGTGGTGGATCCGCACGGCCACGGAGGGCTCGAGCGTGGCCCGGGTCACCGACGTGTTCACGAGCAGGCCCACCCGCTCCCGGGGGACGCCGGCCTGCTCCAGGGCCGCGATGCCGGCGCGCGCGGCGGCCTCCTGGAAGTCCTCGGTCTCGTCCCAGTTCCGTCGGCTGCGCACACCGGCCACCCGCTCCAGGAGGGAGCCGGGCAGGCGCAGGCGGGTGAGCACCTCCGCCAGCTGGTCGTCGAGGTCCTGCGAGGTGACTTCGACGGGGGCCTCCACCTCGGTGACCGCCAGGAGGGCGGCGCGGGAGTACTCGTAGCTGGCGTTGCCGGACACGTTCGTCACCAGGACCAATCTGCGGGGGTCGGGGAGGGGGCGCTCACCTGCGGTGAGACGACAGCCCACTGTATCGGAGGGGTCGGGCGGGGCGCCCGTCGGAGGCCTCGATCGGCCCGAGGCGAACAGGGTCGCCTCGGCCGGGACAGTCCGCGGACACGGTCAGGGCGTCGTCGGCCCGGCGCCGTCCGGCGATGTCACGACGTCCGACGGACTAGGGTGGTGGTATCCAGCGACCGCGTTGTCGCGGTCGAACGCCTGTCTCAGGAGCGCAGCCTCGTGGATCCCCTCGAACTCGCACGGTGGCAGTTCGGCATCACCACCGTCTACCACTTCCTCATGGTCCCGCTGACCATCGGACTCGGCCTCGTCGTCGCCGTCCTGCAGACCCTCTGGGTCGCCACGGGCAAGGACCACTACCTGCGGATGACGAAGTTCTGGGGAAAGCTGTTCCTGATCAACTTCATCATGGGCGTGGCCACCGGGCTGGTGCAGGAGTTCCAGTTCGGCATGGCCTGGTCGGAGTACTCCCGGTTCGTCGGGGACGTCTTCGGGGCGCCGCTGGCCCTCGAGGCGCTCATCGCGTTCTTCCTGGAATCGGTGTTCCTGGGCATCTGGATCTTCGGCTGGGACCGGATCCCGCGCAGACTCCACCTGGCCGCCCTGTGGTGCGCGGTGCTGGGGATCAACCTCTCGGCCTACTTCATCATGGTGGCCAACGGCTTCATGCAGCACCCGGTGGGCTATGAGGTCGTCGACGGCCGCCCGGTGCTCAACGACCTCGGCGCCGTGCTGACCAACCCGATCGTCCTCACCCACTACCCGCACACCATCTTCGGTTCCTGGGCCGTGGCCGGCGGCTTCCTCGTGGGGATCGCCTGGTACCACCTGTGGAAGCGCCGCCGGGACGGCATCGACGTCGTGGACGAGGCGGGCCGGGTCGTCGTCGGCGACGCCGGCACCGCCGCCCGGGACCGCACCGACCACCGCGTCTGGCTCACCTCGCTGCGCGCCGGGGCGGCCGTCGCCCTGATCGGCTTCGTCGGCACCGCATTCTCCGGCCATGCCCAGGCCCAGCAGATGATCCACTTCCAGCCCACCAAGATGGCCGCCGCGGAGGCCGCCTGCCACGACGGCACCGCGTTCTCCGTGCTCACCCTCGGCGATGTGCGCTCGGGTGGAGCGACCACCTGCGAGGACGTCCAGGGCGTGATCGAGGTGCCGGGCCTGCTCTCCTACCTCGCGTACGAGGACTTCACCACGCCGGTGCGCGGCATCAACACCCTGCTGCCGGAGTTCGAGCAGAAGTACGGCACGCACCTGCCCGACTCCGAGCTCTACGGCGACCGCGCCGGCAGCGAGATCTCCTATCTGCCGCTGATGGAGGTCACCTACTGGGGATTCCGGCTCATGATCCTCTTCGGCGGACTCGGCGCGCTCGCGGCACTGGGCGCGCTGTGGTTCTCCCGCCGCGGCACCGTCCCGGCCTCCCGTGGCTGGATGCGCCTGGCCGTGGCCTCGATCGGGGCGCCGTTCGCGGCGAACATGACCGGCTGGGTGTTCACCGAGATGGGCCGGCAGCCGTTCGTGGTGTACCCGAACCCGGCGATGGGCGTGGATCAGGTGTACATGTTCACCGCCGCGGCCGTCTCGCCCGGGGTCACGGGTGAAGAGGTCCTCGTGTCCCTGATCGTCCTGGTCGGGATCTACGCGGTGCTGCTGGGCGTGGAGGTCTTCCTGCTGACCCGGTTCGTCCGCGGCGGCGTCCCGGCCGCCATGCCGGAGCTCACCGCCGCCGAGCACTCCGATGAACAGAAGCGCGACCGCGACGACGTGCTCGCGTTCGCCTACTGACCCGCTCGCAGAGAGGACAGCACGACCATGGCTGAGGTCCTTCCCGTCTACTGGTACGTCATCATCGCCGTGCTCTGGCTCGGCTACCTGGCCCTCGAGGGCTTCGACCTCGGGGTCGGCATGCTCGTGCGCTTCTGGGCGCGGGACGAGCCACGGCGCCGGGTGCTGCTGAACATCATCGGCCCCGTCTGGGAGGGCAACGAGGTGTGGCTGATCACCGCCGTCGGAGCGATGTTCGCGGCCTTCCCGTTCTGGTACGCGGCGGTGTTCTCCACCCTGTACCTGCCGATGCTCGTGATGCTGTTCGGTCTGATCCTGCGGGCGGTGTCCATCGAGTACCGCGGCAAGGCCGCCACCGACGCCGGCCGGGAGATCTGGACCTGGACCCTGGGCATCGGCTCGTTCCTGGCGGCCTTCATGGCCGGCGTGCTGCTCGTGCTGACGACGACCGGCCTGCCGCTGGACGCCAACGGGGACCGGGTGGGCGGCCCCTTCGTGTGGGTGACCGGCCCGGCGCTGCTCGGTGGTCTGGCCGTGGTCGGCTTCTCCCTGGCGCAGGCGTGGGCGTTCATCGGCCTGAAGACCGACGGCGCCCCCCGCCGGTCGGCCGCCCGCTTCCTGTCCACGTGGACCCCGCTGGCCGTGCTGCCGCTGCTGGTCTGGGCAGGGCTCGTGGTGGCCCGCGGCGACCGCCCGTGGACCTGGGCGCTGCTGGTGCTGGCCGTCGTGGCGGTGGCCGCGTCGGTGGTGGCCGCCCGGGCCGGCCGCGAGGGCTTGGCCTTCACGTCCCTGACGCTGGTTCTGGTGCTGGCGTGGACGGCGATCATGGTCACCCAGTACCCGGTCGTGCTGCCCTCCACGGTGGACCCGCAGTTCAGCCTCACCGCTCAGCTGGCCTCCTCCGGCCCGTACACCCTGGGCCTGATGGCCGTGATCTCCCTGATCTTCGTGCCCATCGTGCTGGCCTACACGGGGTGGTCCTACTGGATGTTCCGCCGCCGTCTGGCCGACACCCACATCCCGGAGGCCCACCTGGTGGAGCCGCTGTGAGCCCCAGCCGCCCCGCCGCCCCGGCCGTCGAGCGCTCCGCCTCGGCGGCCGGGCCGCCTCCGGGCCCGACCCGTCGGGCCCGGCCCCCGATGACCCCGGCCGCACTTCGGGCCCTGCCGGCCCTGCTGGCCCTCGCCGTGCTGCGCGCGCTCGGCTGGATCCTGCTCGCCGAATCCCTGGCCCGGCTGATCACCGGCCTGGCGATGACCCTGGACCCCGAGGACTCCGCCCGGCTGCTCGACCTGCTGTTCCACCCGCCGGCCCCCGTGGGCCCTGTGCCCGCCGCGCAGACCCTGAGCGGCCCCGTGCTGCTCGGGGCGGCCGGGGTGGCCCTGCGTGCCCTGGCGGAGGCGGGGCAGCGCGTGGTGGGCCGCCGCGCCGCGCTGGGGGCCCAGCAGCAGGTGCGGGCCGCCGTCGTCGCCCAACGGCTGGCCGCCGCCGACGGCGGACGCCCCCGTTCCGGCGCCGATGCCGTCCTGGTCACCCACGGCCTCAAGAGCCTGGACGACCACTACACCGAAGCCCTGCCCGCGCTGGCCGCCACCGCCGTGGTCCCGGCGGCCCTGGGCGTGTGGATCCTCACCCACGACCTCGTCTCCGCCGTGGTGGCCGCCATCACCCTGCCCCTGGTTCCCCTGTTCATGATCCTGGTGGGCCGCCACACCCAGGAGCGCATCGATGCCGCCCAGGACGGGCTCGACCGGCTGGCCGGGCACCTGCTGGAGCTCGCCCGCGGCCTGCCGGTGCTCGTCGGACTCCACCGGGCCGGCGTCCAGCGCCGCGCTCTGCAGGAGGTCTCCCAGCGGCACCACGCGGCCACGATGGTCACGCTGCGCACCGCATTCCTCTCCGGTCTCGCCCTCGAGCTGATCGCCTCCCTGTCCGTGGCCGTCATGGCGGTGTTCATCGGACTGCGCCTGGTGAACGGGCAGATGGCGCTTCTCGACGGCCTGGTGGTCCTCATCCTCGCCGCCGAGCTCTACCTGCCGCTGCGGGAGGTCGGCGCGGCCTTCCACGCCTCCGAGGACGGCCGCGAGGCCGAGTCCCGCGCCCGGGCCGCGGCCGACGCCCCCGTCCCGGCCCCCGTGCTCGACACGCTCGGGCCGGCCTCCGGGCCGGACCGGGACGGCGGCGTCCTGGTGCAGGACCTGAGCGTCCGGATGGCCGGACGGCAGGTGCTCGAGGGTCTCGACCTCACCGCGCCCCCGGGGCATCTGACCGCCCTGGCCGGGCCCTCCGGCACCGGCAAGTCCACCGTCCTGCGTCTGCTGGCCGGCCTGCTGCGCCAGGACGCCGCCGAGGCCACCGGCCGGGTCGCCGGAGTCGACCCGGAACGCACCCTCTGGCTCGGGCAGCACCCCGTGCTGACCGAGCGCACGGTCGCCGGCGAACTGGACCTGGCCGCCGGGGGTGCGCTGCCCGGTCCCGTTCGCTCCGCCGTGCTGGCCGCCGTGGCGCTCGAGGGTCTCCAGGAGCGGGACCCGGCCGATCTGAGCCCGGGGGAGTGCCGGCGGGTCGCGGTCGCCCGCCTCCTGGCCCGCCTGCACGCCGCGGACGGGACCGGCCCGTGGCTCGTACTCCTGGACGAGCCCACCGCCCACCTGGACGGCGCCGCGGCCGCCGTCGTCGCCGAGACCCTCGCGGCCTTGCCCTCCGGTGCGGTGCCCGGGCTGAGCACGCCGCAGTGCACCGTGCTGGCCGCCTCCCACGATCCCACCCTGCTGACGGCCGCCGACGCCATCGTCCGGCTGGCCCCCGGCGCCGGTCCGACCGCCGGATCCCCGGCCACGGCGGAGCCGGTCGCCGCCGCCCAGGGGCGTGCGCGGCCGGAGCCGGTCACCCCGCGACAGGTCTCGCTGCGGGCCGGACTGCGGCTGCTGCCGTGGCGGCAACCGAAGCTCTGGGCCGGCATCGGCTGGGCCGCCGGGACCCACGTGTCCGCGGCACTGCTGGCGGCACTGTCCGGCTGGCTGATCGTCACCGCCTCGACGCGGCCGCCGGTGCTCTACCTGCTGGCCGTGATCGTGCTGGTGCGCGGGTTCGGCCTGTCCCGGGCCGTGTTCCGCTACCTGGACCGGCTGACCACCCACGACGCCGTGTTCGGCTGGGCCACGGAGCTGCGGCTGCGCCTGTGGGACGCGCTGGGCCGTCAACCCCGGCTGTGGGGGCGGGTGGGCCGGACCGACGGCGCCCTGTCCCTGTTGGTCTCGGACGTGGACGCCTTTCGGGACGCGGTGCCCCGGGTGCTCGTGCCTGCCCCGGCGGCCCTGCTCGCCTGGCTGGCCACCGCCGCCCTGACCTGGGCGTTGGCCCCGGAGCTGGCGGTCGTGGCCCTGGTGCCCGGGGCGGTCGCCCTGGTGGTGATCCCCGCGCTGGTCGCCGTCCTGGACCGCCGCCAGACCGCGGCCCAGGTGCGAGGGCAGGGCGCGCTCGTCGACCGTGTGGCCGCCGTGCTGAACGCGGCCGGGGACCTGCGCGGGCTGGGGCTGACCGAGCCTGCGCTGAGGGGACTGGCGGTGCTGGACGACCGGCTGCAGCGTCCCCGCCGTCGGGCCGCGTGGGCCGCCGGCGGGGGCCGGGCGCTGGCGGTCGCGGCCTCCGGGGGGATCGCGGTGGCCGCGGCGGCCGCGGCGGCCCACACCGGCACCTCAGCGCCCGTCGCGGCCCTGGTGGTGCTGCTCGCACTCTCCTGGGCCGAGCCCTATGGGGCGCTGGCCGCCGCCGCCCAGCACTGGGGCACCCTGGCGGATCGGGCGCGGGCGACCGGCGAGCTGCTCGGCCCGGAGGAGGGCGGAGCTGCCGCGGCGCCGCCTGAGCCGGCGGAGGCCGCAGAGCCGGAGGCACGGGTGTGCCGCCTGCGCCTGGTCGAGGCCGCCTTCGCCCACCCCGGTGCGCCGCCGCTGTGGACCGACCTGGAGCTCGACCTGGCCCCCGGGGACGTCGCCGTCGTCACCGGGCCCTCCGGATCCGGGAAGTCGACCCTGCTGGCCGTGCTGCTGGGCTTCCTGCCCCTGACCGCCGGCCGGTACACGCTCGAGACCGTGCCCCCGACGCCCCAGCCGGACCCGGTCCGCCCGGACGCGACGGCGCTGGCCCGGGTCGCCTGGACCCCGCAGGACGCCCTGATCTTCGACTCCACGGCGCGCGGCAACCTCGCCCTGGCCCGCGGCGTCGCGGACGCCCCGTCCGACGCAGAGCTCACCGCCGCGCTCGAGCTGGTGGGACTGGGTCCGTGGCTGGCCGCGGCACCGCAGGGCCTGGACACGCGCGTCGGCCCTGGCGGGCAGCGGCTCTCGGGCGGGCAGCGTCAACGCCTGGCCGTGGCCCGGGCTCTCGTGGCCCGCGCCGATGTCGTGCTGCTGGACGAGCCGACCGCACACGTGGACGCCGACGAGGCACGCGCCCTCATCACGGATCTGCGCCGGGCTCTGGCAGACAGGATCGTCGTGATCGTCACCCATGACGGCAGGCTGCTCGAGGACGGTGACGTCCCTGTGCGGGTCGGTTGCTGAGGCCCCCTGATCAGTCCGCGGACACGGCCACGGCGTCGTCCTCGGCGGGCGGGGCCGAGACGAGGTCGGGGGAGGCGCCGGCACCGACGGCCTCGATGCGCTGGTCCACGGGCACGCCCGAGCCGTCCCGACGCCCGTACTCGATCGGCAGCGCGCGGGCCACCCCGGCCCGCGAGGCCGCGAGCGCGGGCGCAGCGCCGATCCAGCCGAGCTCGAGGCCGCTCTCGCCCTTGAGCAGCCGGTGGGCGCGCACGCCGCCGGTGCCGCGGCCCTTGGCCGGATACTCCCCGAGCGGCGTGACCTTGACGGAGCCCGGGGCGGAGCCGAGCACGTCCGCCTCGCCGTCCGTCACGGTCACCACGACGGCGGGCCGTGGGTGGGCGGCGGCGTCCGCACCGGTCTCGGTGAGGGAGGCGGCGGGGGCCACCCCGAACGCGAGCACCGTGTCCCCGGCGGCCAGCCGGATGCCCGCGACACCGCCGCCGGCCGGGCCCTGGGGGCGCACGGCGGAGGCGGCGTAGCGCAGCAGCTGGCCGGTGCGGGTGAGGAAGACGAGCTGGTCGGCCTCGTCCGGGGCGGGGGCGGCGCCGACCACCGCATCGCCGTCCTTCAGGGCGACGGCGTCGACGACCTGGCGGTTCAGGGGCCATTCCGGCCGGACGCGCTTGACGACCCCGTGGGCGGTGCCCAGCGCCAGGACGGCGTCCAGGGGGACCAGGGCCACGAGCGTCTCGCCCTTGGCCAGGGGCACCAGCTCCGCGGCGGGGACGGCCGCGGTCATCGCGGGGGCCGCGGACGGCTCGCCGGCCACCGGCAGGTCGACCGCCTGGAGGCGGTGCAGCGCGCCGGCGGAGGTGAGGGCCCCGATCTCACCGCGGGCCGTCGTCGGGACCACGGAGGCGAAGGCGTCGTGCTTGCGGCGCCGGCCCTGCGGGGCGATCGGCGTGCGGTCCGCGGTGCGCAGCAGGCGTCCGGAGGTGGAGAGCAGGGCCCAGCACGCCGTGTCCGGGACCATCAGGTCCGCCCCGGCCTCCGCGGCGCCGGCGGGGGTGGGCCCGGACGGTGCGGGCCCGGCGGCGGGGGCCGCGGCGGTCTCGGCCTCGAGCAGGACCGTGCGCCGGTCGTCGCCGTGCTCGTCGGCGACGGCCTGCAGCTCGGCCGAGACCACCTCACGCAGCCGCGCGTCGGAGGCGAGGATCGCCTCGAGCTCGGCGATCGCGGCCTGCAGCTCGTCGCGCTCGGCCTCCAGCTCGATGCGGGAGAATCTCGTCAGCTGGCGCAGCCGCAGCTCCAGGATGTGGTCGGCCTGCACCTGGGTGAGGTCGAAGACGCCCATGAGGCGGGTGCGCGCGGCCGTGGTGTCGTCCGAGGAACGGATGATCTCGATGACCTCGTCGATGTCCACGAGCGCCAGCAGCAGGCCCTCGACGAGGTGGAGGCGGTCGCGGTGCTTGCCGAGGCGGTGCCCGGTGCGGCGCCGCACCACGTCCAGACGGTGGTCCACGTAGACCCGCAGCAGGGGCAGCAGGCCCAGGGTCTGCGGCTGGCCGTCGACGAGCGCGACGTTGTTGATCCCGAACGTCTCCTCGAGCGGGGTGTGCCGGTACAGGGCGGCCAGCACGGCCTGGGGGTTGAACCCGGACTTGAGCTCGATCTGCAGGCGCAGCCCGTTCTTGCGGTCCGTCAGGTCCACGACGTCGGCGATGCCGCTGAGCTTCTTCGCGTCGACGCCGGCCTTGATCCGCTCGATGACCTTCTCGGGGCCCACGCCGTACGGCAGCTCGGTGACGACCAGGCCGGTGCGCCGCGCGGAGACCTGCTCCACGGCGACGGCGGCCCGCATGCGGAACGTGCCGCGGCCGGTCGCGTAGGCGTCGCGGACGCCGTCGAGCCCCACGATCCGGCCGCCCGAGGGGAGGTCGGGGCCGGGGATGTGGGCCATGATCGCCTCGAGGTCCGCCTCGGGGTCCGCGAGCAGGTGGCGCGCGCCCGCCACGACCTCGCGCAGGTTGTGCGGGGCCATGTTCGTGGCCATGCCGACGGCGATGCCGGTGGTGCCGTTGACGAGCAGGTTGGGGTAGGCGGCGGGCAGCACGGCCGGCTGCTGGAGCTGGTTGTCGTAGTTGGGGACGAAGTCCACGGTGCCCTCGTCGAGGTCCGCGGTGAGCGCCAGGGCGGCCGGGGCCATGCGGGCCTCCGTGTAGCGCGGGGCCGCGGGGCCGTCGTCGAGCGAGCCGAAGTTGCCGTGCCCGTCCACCACGGGCAGGCGCAGGGAGAACGGCTGGGCGAGGCGGACCATCGCGTCGTAGATCGCGGCGTCGCCGTGGGGGTGCAGCTTGCCCATCACCTCGCCCACCACACGGGCGGACTTCACGTGGCCGCGGTCCGGGCGCAGGCCCATGC
This sequence comes from Micrococcus sp. KT16, assembly GCF_003315015.1. Classification (NCBI taxonomy): domain Bacteria; kingdom Bacillati; phylum Actinomycetota; class Actinomycetes; order Micrococcales; family Micrococcaceae; genus Micrococcus; species Micrococcus sp. KT16. The sequence continues at coordinate 89,675 of NZ_QNRG01000008.1, forward strand.
GGGACATCATGTAGAGGATGCGCCGCTGCACCGGCTTGAGGCCGTCGCGCGCGTCCGGCAGGGCGCGCGAGTAGATCACCGAGTAGGCGTACTCGAGGAAGGACGCCTCCATCTCCTCGGAGACGTCGACGTCGACGATGTTCTCCTGCTCCAGCGGCAGCGGGCGCGGGGCGTCCTGCTCGGCGGGGCGGGAACGGGATGAACGGGCCATCATGGTGGTCGGGGAGTCCTCACGGCGTCGGGGATTGTCTACAGTGATCCTATGGGTGAGACCGAAGCCGTCCGCGGATATCCCTCCCACTGGGAGGCCGATGTGGTGCTCCGTGACGGTGCCACGGCGCACCTGCGGCCCATCTCGCCCGAGGACGCCGCCGAGCTGCAGCGCATGCACGCCGGGCAGTCCGAGAACTCCATCTACCTGCGCTACTTCACGTACAAGTCCGAGCTGAGCGCCAAGGACCTGGACCGGTTCACCCACGTGGACCACCGGGACCGGGTGGCGTTCGTGATCACCCGCGGCGGCCGACTGCTCGGCGTGGGCCGCTACGACCGCTACGGGGACTCCGACGCCGCGGAGGTCGCCTTCAACATCTCCGACGCCGCGCAGGGCCGCGGACTGGGCTCCATCCTCATGGAGCACCTCGCCGTGGCCGCCCGCGAGAACGGCATCCGCCGCTTCACCGCCGAGGTCCTGCCCGAGAACCGCAAGATGCTCTCGGTGTTCCAGGAGTCCGGCTTCGAGGTGACTCGCCGCTTCGAGGACGGCGTCGTGGCTGTCGAGTTCCCCATCGACCCCACCGCCCGGTGGCGCGCCGTCGTCGAGTCCCGCGAGCACCGCGCCGAGTCCCGCAGCGTCGCCGAGCTGGTCGAGCCCGCGTCCGTGGCCGTCGTCGGCGCCTCCCGCGATCCGCAGGCCGTCGGCTCGCTCGTGCTGCGCCACGTCCTCGAGGCGGGCTTCACGGGAGCCGTCCACGCCGTGAACCGCGCCGCCGAGGACGTCCAGGGCCTCACCGCCCACCGCTCCCTGGCCGACATCGGCGAGCCGGTCGACCTCGTCGTCGTCGCTGTGCCCGCCGACGAGGTCGAGGCCCTCATCCCCGAGGCCGCCGCGGCCGGGGCCCAGGGCCTCGTGGTCCTCACCTCGGGCTACGCCGACGCCGGCGCCGAGGGGCTCGAGGCCCAGCGCCGCCTGGTCTCCCTCGCCCGCGCCCACGGCATGCGCGTGATCGGCCCGGCCTCGGCCGGCCTGGTCCGCACCGACCCCGCGATCCGCCTCAACGCCTCCCCGTCCCCGGGCCTGGCCCAGCGCGGCCCCGTCGGGCTGTTCAGCCAGTCCGGCGCCGTCGGCGCCATGGTCTCCGCCGGCGTCAAGCGCCGCGGGGTGGGGATCTCCACCTCGATCAGCGCCGGCAACCGTGCGGACGTCTCGGGCAACGACGCCATGCAGTTCTTCGAGGCGGACCCCCACACCGCCGCCGTCGGTGTGTACCTCGAGTCGTTCGGCAACCCACGCAAGTTCTCCCGCATCGCCCGGCGGCTCTCCCGCACCAAGCCCGTCGTGGTGGTCCGCTCCGACGTCACCGGGCGCTTCCTGCCCCCGGGCCACGAGACCCGCACCACCCAGGCCCCCGAGGGCACCGTGGACTCGATGCTCGACCAGACCGGCGTGCTCGAGGCCCACACGCACGAGGCCATGCTCGACATCCTCATGGCCGTGGCCAGCCAGCCGCTGCCCACGGGCCACCGCGTCGTCCTCGTGGCCGACTCCCTCGCCCTGGACCGGCTGGGCCGCGACGCCGCGGCCGAGGCCGGGCTGGAGGTCACGGCCACCGTCGGCCTCGTCGGCAGCGAGCAGGGCATCGCCCCGCCCGCCGAGACGCTGGTCTCCGCCGTCCGGGACGCCGTCCGCCACGAGCAGGCCGACGCCGTCGTGGTGCTGGCCCGCCTCGGCCTGCACCAGGCGGACGACGAGCCGGAGCGACTGGCCCACGCCCTCGCCGACGCGACCCGGGACGCCCGCATCCCCGTGCTCGGCTGCCTGACCGACGTCGTCTCCCCGCGCTACCGCGGGGCCACGCTCGGCGCCGCCGGTCCCGTCGACGACGACGCCGAGCCCGGCTCCCTGCAGCCCGGTCTGCCCTTCTACCCGTCGCCGCAGCAGGCCATGACCGTGCTCGGCGCGCTCGCGGACTACGTCCACTGGCGCCGCCAGGAGGTCGGCGAGCCGCTCGAGCCGACCGGCCTGCACCCGCACGAGGCCGAGGAGCTCGTGGAGGCGGCCGCCGCGCGTGCCGAGGGCACCGAACTCGTCCGGCTCTCCGACGAGGAGACCGAGACGCTGCTGGGCCACTACGGGATCACCGTGCTGCCCTCGGCCCGGTTCGAGACCGCCGACGAGGCCGTGGCGGCCGCCGAGCGGCTCGGCTTCCCCGTGGCGCTCAAGGCCGTGGACCCCCACCTGCGGCACCGACTCGACCTGGGCGGCGTCCGCCTGAACGTGGTGGACGCCGACTCCCTGCGCCGCAACGTCGAGCACATGCGCCGTCTGCTCGCGCCGTTCGGCGTGCGCGAGCTCGAGGTCCAGGCCATGGCCCCCGCCGGCCAGGCCTGCATGCTCACGGCGCTCGAGGACCCGCTGCTGGGCCCCGTGGTCTCCTTCGGCATCGCCGGCGACGCCACGGACCTGCTGGGGGACTGGGTGCACCGCGTGCCCCCGCTCACGGACCGGGACGTGGCCCGCATGGTCCGCGCCCCCCGCGCCGCCGTGAAGCTGCGCGGCACCGGCGGGGTGCCCTCCGTCAACCTCGCCGCGCTGGAGGACCTCGTGGGCCGCGTCAGCGTCCTCAAGGACGACCTGCCGCAGGTCGCCCGCCTGCGCTTCGCGCCCGTGCTGGCCGCCCCCGAGGGCGTGACGGTGCTGCAGGCCGAGGTGCACGTCGCCAACGCGGCCCGCCGCACCGACTCGGCCCGGCGCGCGCTGCGCGGCCGCTGACCGGGCCGTCCACAGCGGGCCCGGACGGCCCGGCACCGGACCCGTAGCATGGGGGACATGAGCCCGTTCCGCAGGAGTCACGAGCCCGGCCGTCCCGACCACCGCCCCGACGCCCCCGAGGCCGAGGGCCGGCAGCGCGAGGCCCGCACCCTGGACGGCAGCGGCGGCCTCGACGCCTCGCTCGTCCGCGCCGGCTTCTACCCGGACCTCGTGGCGCACGCCATCGCCGTCGAGCTCGAAGGCCGCACCCCGGACGCGCACCTCGTCCACGTGGACACGCACTTCGACTACGAGGAGATCCACCGGCACATCACGGCCCTCGTGCTCGCCGGGGACACCCTGCTGGCCGTCCACCTCGACGACCACGCCGCCGACCCGGCCGGCCAGGCGGTCCTCGCCCAGGTCTCCACCGAGATGGTCCCGGTCCGCGCCCTCGGCTCCGTGGTCCTGACCACCGGCCACGCCGACCCCGCCCGCTTCCGGCCGTCCGACCCCGTGGCCGAGATGACCCTCGGGCTGATGTGGGCCGGAGGCCAGCGACTGGACCTGCAGCCCGCCGGCTGCGCCGACCCCCAGTGCGACCTCGACCACGGCTACACCGGCACCGCCACCCGCGAGGACCTCGTGATCCGCGTCGCCGCCGACGCCGACGGGCAGGGGGCCGTCGACGGCGCCCTGGCCTTCGCCCGGGCCCTGCGCCGCGCCCACCTGGCGGCCACCACGTGACGGGGCCCGCCCTCCCCGCGGGCGTGGTCCCCGCCGACCGTGCCCTGCGCTCCGTCCTGACCTCCGCCGCGGCCGCCCTCGGTGTCCCGGGCTGTGAGAACGCGCTCGCGGTCCCGGCGGGCCGCCGCGTGGTCGTCGCCCTGGTGGACGGCCTCGGACGGTCCCTGCTGAAGCGCTTCGGCGGCCACGCCCCCACGCTGCGCTCGGCGATGGCCGACGGCGGCCGCGTCCTCGAGGTGGCCGTGCCCACCACGACGGCCGCCTCCCTCACGAGCCTGGGCACCGGGCTGGACGTCGGGGAGCACGGCGTGGCCGGCTACGACGTGCTCGACCCGGACCGGGACGTGGTGATCAATCAGCTGGGCGGCTGGGACGAGGCCACCGACCCGGTGGGGTGGCAGCCGAAGCCCACCGTGTTCGAGCGCGCCGCCGCGGCCGGCGTGGACGCCGTCACGGTCTCGCTGCCCGCCTTCGAGCGTTCGGCCCTGACACGGGCGGGGCTGCGTGGCGGCCGGTTCGTGGCCGGTCGCACCCTGATCGCCCGCGCCCAGGCCGCCGAACGCGTGATGAAGGACGCGCGCGTGCCCACGCTCGTCTACTTCTACGTCAACGAGCTGGACAAGGCCGGCCACCGGGACGGCGTGGGCTCGGAACGGTGGCTGCACGCCCTCGAGGAGATCGACGCGGCGGTGCGGCGCCTGGTGGACCGCGTGCCCGCCGGGACGGTGGTGCTCGCCACCGGCGACCACGGCATGGTCGACGTGCCGCCGTCGCGCCGCGTGGACTACGCCGCCCTGGACGAGGCCGGGGAGCTCGCCGACCCCGCGCTGCTCGAGGGGATCGCGCACACCGCGGGGGAGCCCCGCCTCGTGCAGCTGCACTTCCGGTCCGACGCGGGTCCGGACGTGCGCGCGAGGGTGCGGCGCACCTGGGCCGAGCGCTACGGGGCGCACGCGTGGGTGCTCACGCGGGACGAGGCCGTCGACGCCGGCTGGTTCGGCGCCGTCGTCGAGGACCGGGTCCGTGCCCGCATCGGGGATCTGCTCGTCGCCGTGCACGGGGATCTGGCCCTCTACGACGGCCGGCGGGTGCCCCCGCACGCCTTCGAGATGGTGGGCCAGCACGGCGCGCCCACGCGCGCCGAGCGGGAGGTCCCGCTGCTCACCTGGCACCGCTGAGCCCGCCCCGCGGCCGGGGCCGGGCCGGGGTCAGTCGCCCTTGCGGCCGAAGACGATCTCGTCCCAGCTGGGCACGGACGCGCGGCGAGCGGCCGAGCGGGCCCGGGGGCGCGGCGTGACGGTCGGCATGGCAGGGCGCGCGGCACGCTCGCGAGGCGCGGGCTCCGCCCCCTCGTCCTCGACACCCGCGTCCGCGACGTCTGCGGCAGTGTCCTCGGCGCGGTCGGTCTCGGCGGCCGGTTCCGGCGCGTCGACGACCGGGGCGTCGTCGGCGGTCGTCAGGGCCCCCTCGGCGTCGACCGGGGCGAGCCGCTCGGGCGCCTGGGCGGCCTCGCGCCGACTCCGGTCCTGGTGCTCGCGAGCGATCAGGTGCGCGAGCGCGTCGTCCGACTCCAGGTCCGCGCCCACACGCTGACCCCGGCGCACCCGCAGGATCTCCAGCAGATCGGCGTCGCGGTCGGCGGCCGGGGAGTGCGCACCCGCGGGGGTCACGGCGTCCTCGGCGTCCACGTCGTCCGTCACCGGTTCGGCCGCGGGGGCGCGGGGGACCAGGTCCCAGGCCTCCGCCTCGGACAGGGCGCGGGCCCAGGCGTTCTCGGGTTCGAGGTGGCGTCCGGCCGGGCGGAACGTCCAGAGCGCCGGCGGCTCCTCGCGGGTGGGCAGACTCCTCGCACCGGCCACGGCGAACCGGGCGGCCACGGTCCAGCCGGCCTGGTCCTCGCGCCACGCGTCCCACTCGAGGCTCGCCTCGTCCACGCCCAGCTCGGCGAGCCGGTGCGCGGCGAGCTCGCCGAGCGTGGTGGGGCCGCCGTCCTGGACGAGGTCCGAGTAGAGGTCGGGCCCGCCGACCCAGACCTCGACGGCGCGGGCCTGCCGGGCGATCCAGTCGCGCTCGGCCAAGACGGGGTGACCGTAGGTGCGGATGCGCGAGAACGCGTTCCCGCTCTCCCGGGCCACCTGCTCCACGGAGGCGCCCGCACGGATGCGCTGCTGGATCTCCCGGGGGGTGAGGGGCACGGCCTCCTGGGTCGCGGCGGCCTTGACGGACTCCTGGTCGGTCAGCGGCGCCGGGGTCGGTCCGTCCGCGGTCGAGTCGTCGGCCACGGGCCGCGGGTCGATCCGCGGGGTGAGCGCGAGGTCCTCGTCCGGCCGGGCCGGGCCGGAGGGCGCCTCGGGAGCCCGCTCGTCCTCCGCCGCGGCATCGTCGGCGTGCGTCGCCGCGTCCACCGGTCCCTCGGCGTCCTCGTCGTCCGCCCCGGGGACGTCCATCTCCGTCATGTCGTGCCAGGCCGCGGGGCCGTCCTCGGCCGGTCGCCCGTCCTCGGGCGCGGCGCCCTCGATGACCAGCCGGCGCAGATAGGGGGAGAGGGGGAGCGTGTGCTCCTCGCCCTCGGGCCCCGACAGGCGCAGCGCGTCGCCGTCCTCGGTGGGTCCGGTCAGTCGCAGCTCTGCCATGGCGGTGGTCCCTCCCACATCGTGTTCTGGTCACCGGGCATGCGGACGCCCGGCCGGGCATGCCCCGATCCTAGCCGCCGTGCCGCAGACCACGGCCCGGGCGAGGGACGAGCGCCCGCGCGAATCCGCCCTGGGCGAGCGTGCCCGACAACATTTGGCACGGGTTCGGGCATGGTGCACAATCTACGCGCAACGGCGCAGGCCGGTGACGCGTGGTCCGCCCACGACGCCGCCCGCGCAGTGCCGGCACCGGTCCCGGTGCCGTCCCCCACCAGCGGAGCGTGAAACCCCATGGCCACTGACTACGACGCCCCTCGCAAGAACGAGGAAGAGCTGAGCCAGAACTCCATCGAGGAGCTGAAGGCACGGCGCACGGACACCCAGTCCGCCGTCGTGGACGAGGACGAAGCGGAGGCCGCCGAGGGGTTCGAGCTGCCCGGCGCCGACCTCTCGGGTGAAGAGCTGATGGTGCGGGTGCTGCCCGCCCAGTCGGATGAGTTCACCTGCGCCTCCTGCTTCCTGGTCCGCCATCGCTCGCAGGCCGCGCGTGAGAAGAACGGCCTGATCTACTGCACCGACTGCGAGGGCTGAGCCCCCGCCGCCGGGGCGGTCAGCGGCCCTCGGCCGTCCCCTCCTGCCGGGCCATGGTCCCGCCGAGGGCCGCGACCAGCTCCTCCGGACGCCGGGTGCTGGTCAGCCAGTAGGGTGTGCGGTCGCGCTCGTCGGTCAGCTGGATCCGCACGACGGGCGCGATCCAGCCGCGCACGTTCACGAAGGCCAGCCCGTGCAGCAGCGGGCCGCGCTGGGCCCGGGCGTCCTCGCCGCGATACCCCGTGACCTGACCGACGTGGTGCCGTTCGATGCTGGCGCGGCCCACCTGGAGGGTGCGTTCGCGCACCACGATGCGCGGGGTGGTGGCCACCAGGATCAGGACCTCGACGGCGAAGAACGCGACGGCGGCCGCGATGCCCACCCCGAGGTCGATCGGCGCGAACACGAGTATCGTCAGCGCCGCCAGCATGAGCGCCACGGCCCAGACCCCCGGGGAGGGCGTCAACCGCTCCTCGAACAGGACCGGATCGGGTCCCGCCGCGGCGCCCCCGGGGGCGCGGCGGGAGGCATCGGCGACGGGGTGCTGCTGGGGATCACGCATGGGTCCCAGCTTCCCACATCCGGACTCCGGTCCCGCCGCGCGGCACCGGCGAGGGCGCCCGCCCGGCCGCCTCGACGCGGCCCCGGGCCGACGGGTGCTCGTGTAGGGTCGGGCCTCGTGACCGACTCCGCCGAGCTGCCCGTGCCCCTGCACGCCCTCGATCCGGGCCTGGCCCCGCCCGCCTACGCGCAGCCGGGCGACGCGGGCGCGGACCTGCGCACCGCCGTCGACGTGACCCTGGCCCCGGGAGAGCGCGCCCTCGTGCCGACCGGCGTGGCGCTGGCCATCCCGGAGGGCCACGCGGGGTTCGTGCACCCCCGCTCGGGCCTCGCGGTCCGCCACGGCCTGAGCGTCGTCAACGCCCCCGGCACCATCGACGCCGGCTACCGCGGCGAGATCAAGGTGCCCCTGATCAACCTGGACCCGACGGAGCCGATCGTGCTGCGCCGCGGCGACCGGATCGCCCAGCTCGTGCTGCAGCCGGTCGTGCGGGCCCGCTTCGAGCCCGTGGACGCGCTGCCCGACTCCGAGCGCGGGGCCGGCGGCTTCGGCTCGACCGGCGGCTTCACCGCCGACAACACCCCTGGGAGGACGTCGTGATCTTCGGACGCAACCGCACCGTGCGCCACGAGCAGGTCAGCCTGCCGGCCGAGCTGCTGGAGGAGCGCGACCTCGAGATCGCCGCCGCGCCGGAGGCAGCCGACGTCGGTCCGCACGACGTCGCCACCCGCCCGGATCCCGCCGGCATGATCGACCTGGGGTCGCTGCGCCTGCGGGCGGTCCAGGGCATGAAGCTGCGCCTCGACGTCGAGGACGCGACGAAGCGGATCGTCGCCGCCACCGTCAGCCTCGGCCGCTCGGCGCTGCAGGTCCAGGCGTTCAGCGCCCCGCGCCGCACGGGCCTGTGGGACGACCTGCGCGCCGAGCTGCACGACTCCCTGTCGACCACCGCCCACGCGACCGTGCAGGAGCAGACCGGCCGCTTCGGCATCGAGATCCTCACGCGCGTGCCGGCGGCGCTGCCGGACGGCTCGCCGGGGTGGAACGTCGCCCGGTTCGTGGGCGTGGACGGTCCGCGCTGGTTCGTCCGCGGCGTGTTCCACGGCGAGGCCGCCTTCCAGCCGGAGGCCGCCGAGCCGCTGGAACAGGTGTTCTCCGACCTGGTCGTGGTGCGGGGCGACGAGCCGCTCCCGCCGCGCGAGCTGCTGCCCCTGCGTCCGCCTCCCAACGCGCGCCCGCTGCAGCGTCGCCGCCCGGCCCCGGACGAGGGCCGGGACGTGCTCGCGGACACCGCCACCGGCCCGGGGGACGGCGCGGCACCGGGGGCCACCGCGCTGCCCGAGCGCGGTCCGGAGATCACGGAGACCCGGTGAGCCCCGCCGTCGCAGCCCGCCCGACCGGCGCCGCGGGCCGCATCGAGCGCCGCGGCGTCATCGCCTCCGTCACACTGCCCGGCGCGGACGAGGCGACCGTCTTCCGCGCGGTCTTGGCCGACCGCCTGCCCGCGCCCGGGAGCATGGCGCCCGCGGAGACGCTGCAGCTGGTCTGGCACGGGCGGCGCCGCGTGCCCGGTGTCATGCCGGGGGAGTGGCTGACGGTCCGCGGCCGCGTCACCCAGATGGACGGCGTGCCCACCCTGCACAACCCCGAGTTCGACCTGGTCGACGCGCCCGAGGCCACGCGCTGAGCACGGCCCCGAGAGGAGAGCCCATGACCGAGCCGCGTGGCCCCGTCACCGCCGCCCCGGACGGGGCCGGCCCCCTGCCGTCTCGAGCCCGCCTGGACGAGCGCGGCCGCCTCGACGCGCTGGGCAGCGTCGGTGGCTGGCGCGGCATCGTCGAGGCCTCCCTGCCCACCCTCGTCTACATGGTCGGCTACGTCGCCACCCAGCAGGTGTGGCCCTCCGGCGTGGCGGCCGTCGCGGTCGCACTCGTGCTGGGCGTCGCGCGCCTCGTCCAGCGCCAGTCGCCGGTCCAGGTGCTGGCCGGCCTCGCCGTCGTCGTCCTGTCCGTCGTGGTCTCCCTGACCACCGGCCAGGCCCGCGACTACTACCTGTGGGGCTTCGTCACCAACGCCGCCTACGGCCTCGCGTTCGCGGTGTCCGTCCTCGTGGGCTGGCCCGCGGCGGGCCTGGTGCTCGGCCTCGTGCGCGCCGAGGGCACCCGCTGGCGGGCCCACCGGCGTCGGCGCCGCGCCTACGCCGCGGCCACCTGGATCCTCGTGGCCGTGTTCGCGCTGCGCCTGGCGGTGCAGGTGCCCCTCTACCTCGGGGACGCCGTCACCGCGCTCGGGGTGGCCCGCCTGGTGATGGGCCTGCCGCTCTATGCCCTGGGGCTCTGGCTCGCCTGGTCCGTCAGCTCGCCCGGTCAGGACGACGGCGTGCCGGCGGACTCCGCCGCCTCCGAGCGTCCCTGAGCGCGGCCCTCGCCGACGAGGAGGCGACGCAGGGCCGGCTCGGCGGAGCCGGCGGCCAGGAAGAAGAGCTCGTCGCCCACCTCCAGGACCTCGTCCGCCGACGCCTGCCGGGGGGCGCCGTCGCGCACGACCGCCACGAGCGGAGCCTCCTGCGGCCAGGACACGGTGCCGATGCGCCGGCCCTCGAGCCAGTGCTTTGCCGGGACCCGGAACTCGGACAGCGCCGCGCCGCCGGCCTCCAGCCTGAGCAGGCGCACGAGGTCCCCGGTCTCCACGGCCTCCTCCACGAGCGCCGTCATGATCGAGGGGGTGGACACGGCCACGTCCACGCCCCACGACTCGTCGAAGAGCCAGTCGTTGAGCGGGTTGTTGACGCGAGCCACGGTGCGGCCGACGCCGAACTCCGAGCGGCTCAGCAGGGAGCACACGAGGTTGACCCGGTCGTCGCCGGTCGCCGCGACGAGCACGTCCGCCTCCAGGGCGCCGCACTGCTCGAGCACGGTCAGGTCGCACGCATCCCCGAGGACGAGGCGTGCGCCGCCGACGTCGGCCTTGCGGGCCGCGTCCGTGCGCGCCTCGACGACGACCACCTCGTGGCCGTGCGCGTGCAGCTCCCGCGCGATGGAGGCGCCCACGGCGCCGGCTCCGGCGATGACGGCCCTCATGCCCGTCCCTCCTCGTCCTCGTCCGTGCCGTCCGGCACGCGTGCCTCGCCCTGCAGGGCGGCCTCCACCTGGTCCCGGCGGTCCACCGGGTAGACGGCGTGCAGCACGTCGCCCTCCTGCAGGCGGTCGCCCGGCCGGGGCAGCTGGCCGTCGCCGAGCCGGGTGAGGTAGGCGATGCGCATCCCCACCGTGGACTCGACGTCGGTCAGCCGACGGCCCCACCACGAAGAGTGGGGGACCAGCTCGGTCACGAGCAGCCGGCCGGAGGCGTCGCGGTGCTCCGCGTCGGCGGTGCCGGCCGGCAGCAGCCGGTGCAGCACCTGGTCGGCCGTCCACTGGATCGAGGCGACCGTGGGGATGCCGAGGCGCTGGTACAGCCGGGCCCGGTCGGCGTCGTAGATGCGCGCCACCACGTGGTCCACGTGGAAGGTCTCGCGGGCCACGCGGGCGGCGATGATGTTCGTGTTGTCGTCCGCGGTCACGGCCGCCAGGCCCTGCGCGCGGTCGATGCCGGCGGCGAGCAGCGCGGAGCGGTCGAAGCCCACGCCGGCCACGAGCTCGCCGGAGAAGCCGGGGGCCAGCCCCTCCACGGTCCGCGGGTCGCGGTCCACGAGGGCGACGCCGTGACCGGCCGCGTCCAGCGCGGCCGCCAACCGGGTGCCCACCCGTCCGCCGCCGACGATCACGTAGTGGGCCATGCCCGTCCCTGCCTCTCGTGCGGTGCTCCGTGCGCCGGGGAGCCGACGCGCGCTCCATCCTCGCATCCGGCGGGCACGTCCGGGAGCATCCGCGTCGCCGCGGCGTCCGGGCCCGGCGGGGGTACCGTGGTGCGGTGGCCACGCTGTCCTCCCTCCTGCGCCGCGGCCTCCTCGGTCGCCCCGTGACGTCGCACGCCGCCGACGAGCCCCGCATGAACCGGTGGCGGGCGCTGCCCGTGACGTCGTCGAACGCCCTGTCCTCCCTCGCCTACGCCCCGGACGAGGTCATCCTCACCCTGGTCGCGGCCGGCACGTCCGCGCTCGCGCTCGGACCCGCCGTCGGCTGGGCCGTCGTCGCGGTGATGCTGCTCATCGTCGTGTCCTTCCGCGCCGCGGTCGCCGCCGTTCCGCACGGCGGCATCTATCACATGGCCGGCATGAAGCTGGGCCCGAGGGCCGGCGTCGTCGCCTCGGCCGCGCTCCTGCTGGACTTCGTGTTCACCGCCGCGGTCTCCGTGGCCGCCTTCGCCCACTTCGTGGCGGCGCTGGCCCCCGGACTCACCGTCGGCAGCCGCGTGCTGGTGGCCTCGGCCGCGCTCGTGGGCGTACTGCTGGCCGCGCTCCGCGGGGTGCGGCTGTCCCGGTGGGTGCTGCCCGTGCTCGTGAGCGTGTTCGTCGCCCTGACCGCGCTGCTCGTCCTGGCGGGCCTGTGGCAGGAGGGCCGTGGGCTGCTCGGCGCGGCGCCGACGGCCGGCTGGACGCAGGAGGGCGCCGGGGTCGGCGGGACCGTCGGCACCGTGGCGACGGCGCTGCTCGCCCTGCGCGCGTTCAGCGCGGGATCGGTGCTGCTCACCGGCGTCGAGGTGCCGGTCTCGAGCACCCGCCTGATGGCCCGGCCGGCCGTGCCCACGGTGCGGTGGGTGCTCACCGTGATGGCCCTCACCCTCGGCGCGCTGACCGTGGGCGTCATGCACCTGGCCCAGCGCACCGGCGTCGTCGTCGGGCTGGAGCTGGAGAACCTCCGGGACGCCGCGGGTGCCGAGGTCACGCCCGACCGCGCCCCCGCCCCCGTGCTCGCCCAGCTCGCGGACACCGTGTACGGCCCGGGCAGCATCCTGTCCGTCGCCACCATCGCGGCCACCGCCCTGCTCCTGCTGTTCGCGGCCAAGTCGGCGTTCCGCTCGTTCCCCGCCCTGGCCGCGCGCGTGGCCGAGGACGGCTACCTGCCCCGGCAGCTGAGGGTCCGCAGCGACCGGCTGGTGCACACGTGGAGCGTCCTCGGGATGGGGGCCGTGGCCCTCTCGCTCGTGCTGTTCTTCGAGGCCCGGACCGCCCTGCTCGTGCAGCTCTACGTCATCGGCGTGCTGCTGGCCTTCACGCTCGCGCAGGCCGGCATGCTGCGGCTGTGGCGCCGCCGGCTCGTGCACACACCGGGCGCCCGGGCCCGCGCGGCCGTCCGGCTGCGCCTGATCATCACGGCGGTGGCCTGGGTGGTCACGGCGCTGGCGGGCGTCGTCGTCCTGGTCACCCGCTTCACGCAGGGCGCGTGGGTGGCGCTGCTGGCGATCGTGCTCGGCTCGCTGGTTATGGGGCGGATCCGCCGCCACTACGCGGACGTGGACCGCGAGCTCGCACCGGACCCCCAGGACGACGCGCGGGCCCTGCCCTCGCGGGTCCACGTGGTGGTCGTCGTGACCACGCTGGACCGGCCGGCGCTGCGGGCGCTGGCCTACGCCCGCGCGTCGCGGCCGTCCTCCCTCGAGGCCGTCGTCGTGGACGCCGAGCGCGCCGCCACCCTGGAGGTGATCGACGCCTGGGAGCGTGCCGGCCTGCCGATGTCGCTCACCGTGATCGCCTCGCCCTACCGCGACACGGTGGCCCCCCTGGTGCGGCATGTGCGCGAGCACCGACGCCGCTCCCCGCGGGACCTGACCATGGTGTTCATCCCGGAGTACGTGGTCCGGCCGGGCTGGCGCACGCTCCTGCACAACCGGACCGCCACCCGCCAGACGCGGCGACTGCAGCGGGAGCCGGGCGTGATGGTGGGCTCGGTGCCGTGGCAGGTCCACGAGGGCCAGGGCTCTTGACCGCCCCGGCGCCCCCGGGGAGCGGCGGATGACGCCGTCCGACGGCGCGCCCACGATCGAGGCGACACAGCCGCATCGGTCTGCAAGGATGATGATGATCTGACCAGTCGATGCTCAGGGCAAGACCTGAAGCGCGCTGCGATGCGAGAGGAGCCAGACATGGCAGTCGTCGACACGTCCACAGACGTCACCGGGATCGGGAGGACCATCGAGGTGGAGGTCGGGGCCATGGCCCACGGCGGCCACTGCGTGGCCCGGCACGAGGGGCGGGTCGTCTTCGTGCGCCACGCCGTGCCCGGCGAGAAGGTCCGGGTGGCCCTGACCGAGGCCGAGGACGGGGCCCGCTTCTGGCGCGGCGACGTCGTGGAGGTGCTGCGGCCCTCCGAGTTCCGCCGCATCCACCAGTGGAAGCTCGCGGACATGCTGCGCGCCCACGCCTCGGGTCGCCCGCCCGTGGGCGGCGCCGAGTTCGGCCACATCGTGGTCCCGCACCAGCGCCGGCTCAAGGCCCAGGTCTTCCGGGACACGGTGCACCGCATCGCCGACCTCGCGGTGGAGCCGGAGGTGTGCTTCGCCGGCTCCGAGGACGAGCCCACCGGCCAGCGCTGGCGGACCCGGAACGCGTTCGCGGTGACCCCCCAGGGGCACATCGCGATGCACGCCTACCGTTCGGCGACCCTCCTACCCGTGCGCAACATGCCGCTCGGCGTGCCGGCCCTCGATGCGCTCGCCCTGTGGGACTGGGACTTCACCGGAGCCGCCCGCGTGGACGTCGCGACGCCGGCCTCCGGCTCCCGCCCCCTCGTGCTGGTGACGCCCACCCCGCAGACGCGGGCGGACGAGGTCAAGCTCGGCCGGCTGCGCACCCGGATCCGCCAGGCGGCCAATGCGTGCGGCGTGGACGTCTCCACCGGCCTGGCCCTGCCCGGCCCGAAGCAGTTCCAGCCGGTCAAGGTCGAGCGCATCACCGGCAAGACCTGGGTCGAGGAGACCGTGGAGTCCGAGCGCGGCGGCACCAAGCGCTTCCGCGTCACGGGTGACGGCTTCTGGCAGGTCCACCAGCACGCCCCGGCCACCCTCGTGGACGCGGTGCTCGAGGACGCGCGCGTCGAGCCGGGCCAGGTCGTGGCCGACCTCTACGGCGGCGCCGGCCTGTTCAGCGCGTACCTGGCGGACGCCGTGGGACCCGAGGGCCGCGTGTACTCGGTGGAGGCCTCCCGCCAGGCCTCGAAGGACGCCCGCCGCAACCTGCACGACCAGCCGCAGGCCTCGGTGCTCAACGGCCCCACGGACAAGGTGCTCGGCAGCTGGCTGAAGTACCCCGAGCGTCCCGTGGCGGACGGCGGCCTCGGCGGTGCCGCGCTGGACACCGTCGTCCTGGACCCGCCGCGGGCGGGCGCGGGGCGGCGGGCGATCGAGCGCATCCTCGCGCTCGAGCCGGGCCGCATCGTGTACGTCTCGTGCGACCCCGCCTCGTTCGCCCGCGACCTGGCGTGGCTGCGCGACGGCGGCTACGAGGTGGAGCGCGCCCGCGTGTTCGACCTCTACCCGGACACCCACCACCTCGAGTCGGTGACCGTGCTGGTGCCGGCCGCCCAGAGCGCCCCGGCCGCGGCCGTCGTCGAGATCTGACCCGGCATCCGCGTGGCGGCCTGCGGGCCGCCGCGCGCCATGCCCGCGTCACACGGGACCGGCGCGGTACCCTGGGACGCAGTGCGGCACCTGTGACGCAGACGACGCCCGTCCCGGACGGGGCGCGGTCCGCGGCCGCGGGTGACCACCCCCCACTGGACGAGCGCCCGGAGGAAACCGGGCGGGAAGAGGAGTCCTCTCGTGACCACCGTCGACAGCTTCGGCTCCAAGGGCGTCCTGGACGTCAAGGGCGCCGAGTATGAGATTTTCCGTCTGAACAAGGTCGAGGGGGCGCAGAAGCTGCCCTACTCCTTGAAGGTGCTGCTGGAGAACCTGCTGCGCACCGAGGACGGCGCCAACGTGACCGCCGACCAGATCAAGGCCCTGGCCGCCTGGGACCCGAACGCCCAGCCGGACACCGAGATCCAGTTCACGCCGGCGCGCGTGATCATGCAGGACTTCACCGGCGTGCCCTGCGTCGTGGACCTGGCCACCATGCGTGAGGCCATCCAGGACCTGGGCGGCGACCCGGAGCGCGTGAACCCGCTCTCCCCGGCCGAGCTCGTGATCGACCACTCCGTGCAGATCGACTCCTTCGGCAACGACGCCGCCATCGAGCGGAACATGGAGATCGAGTACGAGCGCAACGGCGAGCGCTACAAGTTCCTGCGCTGGGGCCAGACCGCCTTCGACGACTTCAAGGTCGTCCCCCCGGGCATGGGCATCGTCCACCAGGTCAACATCGAGAACCTGGCCCGCACCGTGATGACCCGCGAGGTCGACGGCGTGCTGCGCGCCTACCCGGACTCCTGCGTCGGCACCGACTCGCACACCACCATGGTCAACGGCCTGGGCGTGCTCGGCTGGGGCGTCGGCGGCATCGAGGCCGAGGCCGCGATGCTCGGCCAGCCCGTGTCCATGCTGATCCCGCGGGTCGTGGGCTTCAAGCTGACCGGCAGCATCCCGTCCGGCGCCACCGCGACCGACGTGGTGCTGACCATCACCGAGATGCTCCGCCAGCACGGCGTGGTCGGCAAGTTCGTCGAGTTCTACGGCGAGGGCGTCGGCTCCGTGCCCCTGGCCAACCGCGCCACCATCGGCAACATGTCGCCCGAGTTCGGCTCCACCGCCGCGATCTTCCCGATCGACGAGGTCACCCTCGACTACCTGCGCCTGACCGGCCGCTCCGAGGAGCAGGTCGCCCTCGTGGAGGCGTACACCAAGGAGCAGGGGATGTGGCACGACCCGTCCTCCGAGGTCGCCTACTCCGAGTACCTCGAGCTGGACCTGTCCACCGTGGTGCCCTCCATCTCCGGCCCGAAGCGTCCCCAGGACCGCATCGAGCTCACCGACTCCAAGGACCAGTTCCGCAAGGACCTGCACAACTACGCCACGCAGGACGAGGCCGGCGAGGGCCGCCCGTCCAAGCTCGTGGACGTGGCCATGCCGGACGGCCGCCAGTTCCAGCTGGACCACGGTGCCGTGTCCATCGCCTCGATCACCTCGTGCACCAACACGTCAAACCCCTCCGTGATGATGGCGGCCGGCGTGCTGGCCCGCAACGCGGTCGCCAAGGGCCTGAAGTCCAAGCCGTGGGTGAAGACCTCCGTGGCCCCGGGCTCCCGCGTGGTGACCGACTACTACGAGAAGTCCGGGCTGCGCGAGTCCCTCAACGACCTCGGCTTCAACGTGGTCGGCTACGGCTGCACCACCTGCATCGGCAACTCCGGCCCGCTGGAGTCCGAGATCTCCGAGGCCATCCAGGAGAACGACCTGTCCGTGACCGCGGTGCTCTCCGGCAACCGCAACTTCGAGGGCCGCATCAACCCGGACGTGAAGATGAACTACCTGGCCTCCCCGCCGCTGGTGGTCGCCTACGCCCTGGCCGGCACCATGGACTTCGACTTCGAGAACGAGGCCCTGGGCCAGGACACGGAGGGCAACGACGTCTTCCTCAAGGACATCTGGCCGGACCCGACCGAGGTCCAGCAGATCATCGACGCGTCGATCGACACCGAGATGTTCACCTCGCAGTACGCCACGATCTTCGACGGCGACGAGCGCTGGCAGTCCCTGGAGACCCCCTCGGGCTCCACCTTCGAGTGGGACGAGAAGTCCACCTACGTGCGCAAGCCCCCGTACTTCGAGGGCATGACCATGCAGCCGGACCCGGTGTCGGACATCTCCGGCGCCCGCGTCCTGCTCAAGCTGGGTGACTCCGTGACCACGGACCACATCTCCCCGGCCGGCTCCTTCAAGTCGGACACCCCGGCGGGCCGCTACCTGCTGGAGAACGGCGTGCAGCGCAAGGACTTCAACTCCTACGGATCCCGTCGTGGCAACCACGAGGTCATGATCCGCGGCACGTTCGCGAACATCCGCATCAAGAACCAGCTGCTCGACGGCGTGGAGGGCGGCTTCACGCGCGACTTCACCCAGGAGGGCGCCCCGCAGGCCTACGTGTACGACGCGGCGCAGAACTACGCCGAGCAGGGCACCCCGCTGGTGGTCCTGGGCGGCAAGGAGTACGGCTCCGGCTCCTCCCGTGACTGGGCGGCCAAGGGCACCGCGCTCCTGGGCGTCAAGGCCGTGATCACGGAGTCCTTCGAGCGCATCCACCGCTCGAACCTCATCGGCATGGGCGTGCTGCCGCTGCAGTTCCCGGAGGGTGAGAACGCCGACTCGCTGGGCCTGACCGGCACCGAGACCTTCGACATCTCCGGCATCACCGCCCTCAACGAGGGCACCACGCCGAAGACCGTGAAGGTCACGGCCACCGGTGAGGACGGCAGGGTCACCGAGTTCGACGCGGTCGTCCGCATCGACACCCCCGGTGAGGCCGAGTACTACCGCAACGGCGGCATCCTGCAGTACGTGCTCCGTCAGATCGCCGCGAAGGCCTGATCCACGGGACACCGCCCGCGCGCGGGCACCACGACGACGGCGGCCCGCCGCCCTCCGCACGGAGGGCGGCGGGCCGCCGTCGTCGTGGCCGCTGGGGCCGACCCCGGTGCACGACCGCTCTTCATCCCCCAGTTCAGAGTCCGGCTCACCCTCGGGCCAGACGGGCCTAGGGCGTGTCTGACAATGAATCCAGGGTCGGCTGGCGCCCTCGAAGACACGTCCCGGTTCCAGATGCTCCCCGCCTGCACGGGCCGGCAGGGGCGGCCGTTCGCCGATGACCGCACGAGGGTCGAAGCCATCATCCACCGGGACAGGTGCTTCGATCCCGTGGCGGGACCTGCCCGAGGTCTCCGGGCCCTGGCTGAGTAGTGTGGACCTGGCACGGCCGCATGGCCGAAGAGGGCACCTGGGACACGGTGCTGGCAACACGGACCACCTGCAGCGGATGCCGAAATCCTGATCGATTGGTCGGTCTCGGTC
The DNA here is from genome assembly GCF_003315015.1 of Micrococcus sp. KT16. Lineage (NCBI taxonomy): Bacteria > Bacillati > Actinomycetota > Actinomycetes > Micrococcales > Micrococcaceae > Micrococcus > Micrococcus sp. KT16. The sequence continues at coordinate 108,060 of NZ_QNRG01000008.1, forward strand.
GACTCCACGATCGCCCGCGCCCATCAGCACGCGAGGAACACCACCCGGCTCAGAGGGGCTGGATCGAACGACAAGGAATCCGCGTGAAGAGCCCGCCGATCACGGCCTCGGGCGCTCACGGAGCGGGCTGAGCACGAAGACCCATCAGCTGGTCGACGGTGCTGGGCGAGAGGGCGTACTCATCGCGGGCGATCGGCACCCATCTGCGCGCCGGTGGCATCAAGGCCGTCCTCCCCAACCGGCTGACCAGCAGGGCCACCGCAGACGCCGCGGCTCGGCCGGCGGCCGACCCGTGGGCCTGGACTCGGAGGCTTACACGGGCCGGAACGTGATCGAGCGCCAGGACGCGCACCTGAAGCAATGGCCGGGCCTGGCGAGCAGGTACGACGAGTACGCGATCGTGTACTGGGCTGCCGTGGTCCTGAATGCTGTGCTCGCGTGGTCGACGGCATTGTCGGACACGCCCGAGTGGCGTGTTCGAACTGATCGACGATCCAGGTCAAGTGCTCGAGAAGCTCGGCGAGGCTCAGCACCGGCAGGTATGAGCGTGAGGACCTGGACAGAGAGGATCCCCCGAAATGCACATCGTGAAACAGAGTGAGCGATGTAGTGCTCTTCAGTTGGCACTGGTTGATATTGGTCGACGAGGCTTCAGCCCTTTCTGGTGATGCCCTGCGATGACTCTGAAGCCGGCTCTCGGGCGAATCCTCACATCGGGACGCCGAGACCCTGTGGGAGTCCAAGGATGGGA
>NZ_QNRG01000009.1:0-105093 GCF_003315015.1 Micrococcus sp. KT16
GAAGGACGAGTACAACCACCACCGCCGGCACTCCTCGCTCGGCTACCTAACCCCAGCCGAGTACGCTCGGCAGTGCACCCATCAAATGGAAACCGGCGACTCACAGAACGTCCGGACCGAATGAAGGGGGCGGCTCACTGGCACTGAAAAGTCGCACGCCTGATGCCTGAGGGCCGGGTTCCGAAGAATTCTTCAGATGAGGAGGCCGGCACCTCTTCGACCGACCCCGGAGGCTCGAATCTGAAGTTCTCTTCGGTTTCCCATGTCGACTCGTCACCGCAGCAGTCGAACGTCACCGATTCCGAAGAATCCTTCGGATTTCAGCTGCTCATCTGCCACGCTGGAGCCGTGGCCACCACACGCGCAGTCTCCTCTGCCGCGGCGCTGATGAAGATCAGCGATCGCGTCCGCGCCATGCGTAAAGAGCTCCTGCTGACCCAGCAGCAGCTCGCAGACCTGGCGGGAGTCTCGGATGCGACCGTCCGCCAGATCGAGCGCGGCACCGGCAAGAGCACCCTGAAGTCAGTGCTCTCCGTCATGGAGGTGCTCGGCCTCGAGCTCGAGGTCACCGGCTGACGACTCCTGCACTCGAAGACCTGAAGCGCGTCACCACCGCGGACGTCTACAAGGGCGGCGTCCCAGCGGGGACGGGATCGCCATTGCGGCTCAGTCCTCCAGGCTCAGCTCCACGTCCCCGACCCACGGCTCCGCGAATCCTTCGTACGTCCCGTCCTTGAGCGCGATGGCCAGCCACTGGTCCACGTAGTGCTTGAACACCTCGTCGCCCTGCGGGAGCATGTACCCCTTCTGGAAGTAGTCGAAGGGCTCGTCCGGGTTCGCGGCGCACAGCTCGGGGTACTCGTGGTCGATGTAGAGCACCTCGGAGCGGTCCGTGGTCATCACGTCCGCCTCACCGGCCGCGAGAGCGTCGAACACCGTGAGGTTGTCGTGCGTCAGTAGCTCGCCCTGCGGGTAGTGCTCCCGCGCGAACTTCTCGTTGGTGCCGCCCTCCGGGAAGATCGACCGCACACCCGGCTGATTGATCTCCGCCACGGTGTCGTACTTCTCGACGTCCTCGCAGCGGGTGATCGGCGTCTTGCCGTCCTCCTGCGTGGGCACGGTGAAGTACACCTGCTCGGCACGTTCCGGGTTCAGGGAGATGCCCCCGACGGCGACGTCGCACGCCCCCGACGTGTAGTCGTCCATGAGCGTCTTCCAGCTGGTCTTCACGAACTCCGGCTCCACGCCCATGGTCTCGGCCAGGTCGCGGGCCATGTCCACATCGATGCCCTTCCAGTCGCCGCTCTCGGTCTGCTCGGTGAAGGGCGGATAGTCACCGGTGGAGCAGACGCGCAACGTGCCGACCTCCTTGATGCGGGTGAGTGCGGAGTCGACGACGGTGGCGGTGGCGGGTTCCGATGAGCTGCCCGCATCCTGCGCCGTGCCGCAGGAGGTGAGGGTGAGCGTCAGGACGACGCCGAAGGCCGCCGTCGCGAGTCGGCAGCGGGTGGGGCGGAAGGTCATGATCGGCTGGCTCCCTCGACGACGGCATGTGAGTCCCGTCACCGTAGCCCAGCACCACACGCCCCCACCGCCCCGCGTACGACAAATACACAACACTCGCCTTGCGTATCTCACTGAGGTGTGCCTTACTGGTTCTCGGACCCCCGCCGGAAGGACCCCCATGGCCCACGCCTCCACGCACCCCGCCCATCCGCTGCCGCCCGTGACGCCCCGTCGTCTGCTGCTGGCCCAGCGACTGCTCCGCGGCGAGGGCTCCGTCGAGGTCACGGCCTTCCGCGCCGGCGAGACGCTCATGACGGCCGTCCACGGCGTGAGCGCGGACGGCCGCCTCGTGGTCGCCCACGTCCCCAACCTCCTGGGGTCGCTCGGCGCGTTCCACACGCTCGCGCCGCTCGACGTGCGCGTGGACGTCCTGCGCGACGCCCTGGACCTCACGCTCCCCACCCGCCTGGCATCCGTGCATCTGCTCGGCACCCTGCGCTGGTGCCGGGACTCGGCCGAGGTCGCGGAGCTGAAGCTGCGCGGTCGCGTCGCGGACCTCGTGGCCGACGTCGGCCCGCGGGTGCGCGTGGGCGTCGTCGAGACCCAGCGGATCCTGCTGCACGACGTCGACGGCGTCGCCGTGTTCTGCTGCCACACCCTGCCGCTCACGTCGCGCGGGCTCGTCGACCAGGCCGAGCTCGCAGACCTGGCGGATGACGTGCTGGGCACCGCCCCCGAGGTGCTCGCGGACCTGGCCGACGCCGTCGCCCTGGGCCTGCTGCCGGGCGAGAGCACCCCGTTGCAGGTCGACACCGAACCCCTGTCCGAGTCCCCCGCCCACGCCCTCGACGTGGACGAAGCCGGGGTGACCCTGCTGCGCGTCCGCGACGGCGAGACCACCGCGGTGCACGTGGCCCTGCCCGGTGCAGGCCGGCTCGACCACAGCCCCCGGCACGCCTGGCGGCGACTGCTGGACGCGATCCCGGCGCGGGTCGCCCACCCCTGAGGGGCGGCGTCAGTCGATCGTGTAGGTGGCGCAGGTGGCCACGTCCGTGACCTCGATGCCCTCGGCGGTGCAGGCGAGGTCGACGTTGTAGGTGCACTCGAGGCGGTGGCACGCACCGACGGTCGAGGCGCCCTCGGTCACCGGGCGGCGGACGTCCAGCTGGACGAAGGTGCCGCAGCCGGGCGTTCGGTCGGAGCCGGCGACGGTGATGGCCAGGGCGTTGCAGGACGTCCCGGCATTGAAGGCGCAGGCACTGGCGGCGCAGGTGCGGACGGCGGTGGTCATGGCGTGATCCTCCCGGTTCGGGCCCGCCCCGGGCTGGGACGGTGCTGCTGGAATCGAGATTACTCCGGCCCACGAATAGCACAAGAGGGGTGAGCCTTAGTCGATAGGCAATTAGCGCAAATGCATTTTGCGCATTGTCGCGTGTCGTATGGACCGACGTCGTGCCCGCCGGCCGCCCGGAATCTTCTGCATCTCTGGCCCTTCTGGCGACCACGCGCCCACTCAGAAGGGTCAGATGCGCAGACGATCCGCCGTCCCCGCCTCCTGAGCAGCCCCGGCAGCCCCGGCAGCCCCACCACCCTGGCCGAGTCCGCCCCGCGCCCCTAGCGTGGGGCCATGAGCACCCATCGCCTGTCCTCCACCGCCCTCGGGTTCGCCGCCGGACTGGGCACCGCGGCCGCTGTCACCGCAGCCCGCAAGATCGCCCTCATGGGCGCCGTGGGGAAGGGCCACCCGCTCAAGCACCGCCTCCTGGACGCGGCATCTGGCCTGGTCCAGCCGAAGTACCCCATGGGCGCGATGAGCACCTATCTCAACGGACTGCACTTCTACGCCGACGACCTCGGCCGACAGGTCGAAGCCAGCCACTTCTGCATCCACCTGCGCCACGACCTGCACCAGTGCGTGATCTTCGACCGCAACGCGCCGGACGCACGGCTGATCGGCATCGAGTACATCATCAGCGAGGAGCGGTTCCGCAGCCTCCCCGACGAGGAGCGGCGCCTGTGGCACAGCCACCACTACGAGGTGAGCTCCGGCGCCCTCACGGCCCCCGGGGTGCCCGAGCTGGCCGAGCACAGTTACTTCGAAGACCTCATCCACACCTACGGGAAGACGTTCCACACCTGGCAGTACGACCGGGACGACTTCCCGTACGGCATCCCCCAGCTGATGATGGGCCTCACCGGCGACGGCCAGGTGGACGAGGCCCTCCTGCGCGCCCGGGACGAGCGCGTGGGCGTGGACACCGCGGCCAAGCGGCGCAACCGCGCGGACATCCCGGTCCCGGACGTGGTGACGGGGGCGAACAGCTGGGAGCGCGGGCGGGTCGTGCAGACCACGCTCGAGGAGCGCCCGGTGCGGGGCCGCGACGACTGAGGGCGGCATCGTCGGCAGGGCGCCGTTTCCCGAACGACAGCGGTGCGACACGCCGCCGTTTCCCGAACGAAAACGCTCGGCGGGCCGGCGCCGTCATCCGGATCGGGCGGGGGCGCCCCGCGAGGGACAGTACGTCCGCCGCACGTGTCGCGGCAGCGAGAACGCTGGGCTCAGACCTTCCCCTTGAGCAGTCGGTGCCAGTAGATCCGGGGCTGGCCGAAGCGGTCGAAGGCCGCCGTGCTCTTCCGCGGCTTCGTCATGTCCACGCCGGGGATCGACCGGTCCTCGGAGCCGTCGCGGACGTGCTCGTCCAGGACCAGCTCGTCCCGGCTGACCATCACGGGGATCACGGTGTAGCCGTCGTACTTCTGGAGCGGCTTCCCCGCGTCCGCGGCCTGGATGTTCTGGGTCAGGATCTTGACCTGCCGGCGCAGGGCTCCGCCGGAGGGCCGTGTGCCCAGGGCGGCGGCGTCGCCCAGCGCCCACACGTGCGGGTGCACGGGATGCCGCAGGGTCGCGGGATCCACGGCCGCCAGGCCGGCCTCGCCGTCGTCCGCCAGGCCCGCCTCGGCGATGAACTCCGGGGCCCGCACCACGGGCGTGATGTACGCGGCCGCGACGTCGGTGATCCGCTCACCGGTGTTGAGCACCACCTCGCGGGCCTCGTGGTCCACGGCGTTCACCTCTGCGTCGGCGTGCACACGGATGCCGTACCTCGCCACGGCCTCGGCCAGAGCGGGGTCGATGGTCTGCCGGTCCAGGATCCGGCCGTACGGGGTCACCAGGCGGACGTCCACGTCCGGCAGGATCCCCGTGCGCTCCCACGCCGCGCAGGCCAGGAACAGCGCCTTGAGCACGGTGCCGCCGCACGAGGAGGGCTCAGCCGGCACATTCGCCACCACACGGTCCCCCGCGGCCACACGCGACAGCAGCGCCCGGGCGGCGTCCACGTGCTCGGGCACGTGCGCACTCGCCGCCCATCCGGCGGCGTAGGCCTCACGCAGCCCGTCGATCGCACCCCACCACGGGGTCAGCCCCGGGCAGAGCACCAGGTGGCGGAAGCCGACGGTCAGCCCGGTGCTCGTCACCGCGGTCCGTTCCTCGGCGTCCACGGCCACGACGTGGTCCGGGATCCATTCGACCCCGTCCGGGATGACGGCCCGCATCGGCCGTTCGAACCGGGCCATGTCCGCCTGCCCGCCCGCCGCGTAGTTCAGCATGGGCCGGTAGCGGTGCAGCTGTTGGCCGTCGACGATGGCGACCCGCCCCTGCCGCTTCCGCCGCAGTGCGGCGGCCAGGGACACGCCGGCGTTGCCGCCACCGACGATCAGGATGTCGTACTGCTCTGTCACGTGGTCCTCCGTGGGGTGACGGGGTCAAGGAACGGTACGTCCGCCCCCGCAGACGTGCTCCGCGGCAGACGGGACGTGCTGCCCATCCTCCACTGGGGGCCGGAGCCGGCGCTAGCCCGTAAGGCCCAGCAGCCGCAGCTGGTCGGCGTACTTGCGCATCCCGACCTCCACGGCCTGCGGGTTCTGCGTGTACCAGTCCAGGTGGGTCTGCCGCAGCTGCTCGGCCGGGACGGTCTGTCCGGCCACGGTCCAGTCCTCGGTCGGCTCGGCGTCGAGGTCGAGGGCCTCCACCACGACCGCCTCGAGGGGCGCGCGCACCCCGCCGAGGAGCACGCGGGAGGCGGGCACGGGCTGGACGGCGACGTCGCCCGGCAGGTGCCCGGCCACGCGCTCGGCCACGCGGGTCAGCAGCGTGTTGGTCGGGTGGTTCACGGTGTAGAAGCCGACGCCCCGCTCCGCCGCCACCAGATCCGCCATGGACAGCGTCCCCTTCGCCTCCTCCCTCGCCCGCAGCGCCTGCACGGACGCGGCCGCGGCCTCGCGGATCGCCGCCGGCGCCACCTCCCGACGACGGCCCGTCGCCGCCTCGGCCAGCACGCGCAGGTCGTGGTACGGCACCACGGGCGGGTCCTCCCCCGGCCGCTCGGCCGCCCCGGGCGCGAACTTCCAGTTGCGGAGGGTGACCTGCCAGGGGAAGCGCGAGACGTCGTACACCACGGGGATCCGCACCACGGCGGCGTCCTCGGGCAGCCGGGCCACGAGCTGGTCCGTGCCGATGGGCATGCCCCGGTAGTCGTGGGGGATCGGCTGGGTGACGAGCGCCTTCACGCGCGGCAGCAGCCGCTCCAGGTGCTCGACCTCGTCCGGCTGGACCTCGAAGGCGGGCGGCACGCGCACGCTCACCAGGTCCGCCCCGTGCAGCGGTGTGCCGGGCTCCCCGCCGAGCAGCCGCCGGTAGGACTCGCCCTGGCAGTTGCCCCACACCAGCAGCAGGTCGCCCTCGGGCAGGTCTTCGAGCCCATAGAAGTGGCCGTAGTGCCGGCGTCGTCCCTCGTCCTCGTGCACGCCTGCGTCCTCTCTCCTCAGCCGTCCTCGCGCCGGATCCAGTCGACGCCCGTCTTCCCGAACCACCAGGCCAGGAACGCGGAGAGCGCCGCGAAGTCCAGTTCGTCCAGCTCGCTCATCGGCCCTCCCGTGCTCCGTCCTGCCCGCGATTGTGCCAGCCCCGCGGACACCGGCCCGCTCAGCCCCAGCCGCCCCACCACGCCTCGAGGACCGGCACGGCGGCCACGGGCGCCCAGCCCAGCCGGGAGGCGGGCACCCGCCACACCCGCGCCGTCCCGCCCCGCCGACGCCGCCACCGCGCCCGGGCGCACGTCAGCACGGCGAGCACGTCGCGCTCGGCCCGCTCGCCCGGCTCGCCCAGCACCTCCACGCGCTCGACGCCGGCCCGTTCCAGGCGCAGCAGCCACGCGGCGACGGCGTCCGCGTCAGGCCGGGCTCCGGCCGCGGCGGGCCGCAGCGGCATGCGCACGTCCACGGACCAGTCGGGCACCGACCGCACGGCGTCGAGGTCGCCGCGCGCCGGCGTCGGCGGCAGGTCCTCGGCCGCCGCCGCGCCGCCGTCGGGCTCGCCCAGCAGCCGCACGCGGGGGTCGCCGAGCGCCCGCGTCGCCGCCTCGTCGAGGCCGCCCACGACGCCGACCCGCGCCCCCGGTGCCGCGCGCAGCACGGCGTCCACCGCCACCACGGCCGCCGCCGCGCCGTCCGCGCCCTCCGGCACCCGCACGCGCGCCTCGACCCGCAGCGGGCCGGCCAGGGACAGGCCGTGGCCGCGGGCCGTCGTCGCGGGGATGCGGGAGGCGAGCACGAGCGCCTCGCGGGCCTTCACCCGGGCAGCCTCGGCGGCGTCGCCGCGTCCACCGAAGTCGGCGCCGGCCTGCCACGCCACGGCATCCGGTGCGTGGCGCAGCACCGCCCCCACGCGCCACAGCCGATGCGCCAGCTCCCAGTCCTCCCCGCCGTAGCCCACGAAGGCGGGGTCGAAGCCGCCCGCGTCCTCGTAGACCTCGCGCGCCACCGTGAGCACGGCCGAGATGACGTACCGGTAGCCGGTGGAGTCGGCGCGGCGCAGGTCGTCCGTGGCGCGGTACCCCTCGCGCAGCCAGGCCGGCTCGGCCAGGCGGGCGTCCGCGGGCACCTCGTGCCCGGGCCGCCATCCGTGCGCCCAGGCCCGTTCCAGCCAGGCCTCGGCCAGGTGCCGCCGCCGGCCCACCACCGCGGCGTCCCGGGGCGCCTCGGCCACCGCCGCCAGGGCCGCGGCGAGGTACCCGGGCTCGGGGAGCATGTCCCCGTCGAGGAAGGCGAGCACGTCGCCGTCGGCCGCCTCCGCCCCGAGCGCCCGGGCCGCCGAGGCGCGGAACCCGCGGTCCGGCTGGCGCACGGTCACCACGTCGAACGGCAGGCCCGGGTCCACCCGGGGCGGGACGGGCGAGCCGTCGTCGGCCACCACGAGCTGCAGCCCGCCGGTCAGGCCGCGCTGGGCCGCGAGCGCGGCCGTGAGCCGGTCGAGGTCCGCCTGGGCCCGGTAGTAGGGCACCACCACGGAGACGGCGGCGCTCACGTCCACCTGTGCACGCGGCGGAGCACGTCGAAGAGCATCCGCGCGCAGTCCTCGGCCCCGGGCGAGAGGTCCACGCCGGGGCCCAGCCACGTGCGCTCGGGGGCCTCGACCGCCTCGGCGATCGCCTCGGCCATCGCGAAGGCCGGCGACCCGTTCGGGTGCACGAGCCGCAGGGTGCCCGGTCGCAGGCGCGCCATCTCCTCCGTGTAGCGGCCGGCGGAGGCGATGGCCCGCCGCCCCACCGAGGTCCACGCCGCCAGGGACCCGGACGCGGACACGTTGCGGTGCGCCGCGAACGGGATGCCCGCCGAGAGCAGGGCCGCGTCCGCGAACTCGTCCGGCACGAACCCGGTGACGCGGAACTCCAGGCCGCGCGCCTCGGCGTCGCGGGTCAGCTCCGCCACGAGGTCGTCATGCCCGGCGCTGACGGGTCCGAGCGCCGTCAGCCGGCGCGGCGCCCCGGAGTCCGGGCCCCACTGGCGGTGCAGCTCGGTGAGGGCCTCCAGGGCGAGGGCGTGCCCCTTGCCCGGGTAGACGAAGCCGAAGAGCACGAGGTCCCGGTCGAGGCCGGCCATGCTCTCCGGCACCACCGGCTCGGCGCGGGCGGCCGCGGCCCGGCGGTCCTCCACGGGCAGCGGGACCACGTCCGCGGCCACGTCCACCAGGTCCGCCAGCAGCGCCCGCTCGTGCTGCGAGGAGACCACGACGCAGTCCACCGCCTGGGCGAGCCGCGCGTATGCCTCGCCGCGGCGGCGGTAGCGGCCGTCGCCCTCGGCGGGCTGCGGGATGTCGTGCAGGGTGAGCGTGGTGCCCTCGGGCAGGACGTCGACGAGCAGGTCCGCGGCGGCGGTCGCGGTGGGGCCGAACAGCGCGTCCGTGACGTCCAGGTGCACGGCGGCGCCCAGCGCTCGCGCCTCCTCCAGCACGGGCACGAGGCCCCGGAACGCCGCGACGTCCTCCGCCGTGAGCAGCTCCACCTCGGCGCCCACCCGACGGAGGGCGGCGGCGGTCTGCCGGCCATGGCGCACCACGCCGTGCTCCGGCGCGCCCACGGTCACGTACAGCACACGTCCCTGCGGCTGCGAGTCCACGTCCACGATCCCCTTCACCTGCGGCGGCGCTCCTCGACGCGGCGGCGCGCCGGAACGGACAGGATGCCGCTGCTCCGATTCTCCGATCCTGCCCTGACAGACTAGATTCCGCGACCCCCGACCCGGGACGGGGACACGCCGCCCGCGCGGCGTCGCATCCCCCAGGTCAGGAGGCCCTCCCCCGTGAGCATCACCGTCCAGCACGTGCCCGCGCAGCACCCGTACACCCGCGCGATCCGCCCCCTCGACCCGGGCGCCGCGCCGGACGTGGAGTTCCTGCCGGACCCGCCGGTGCCGGGCGCGCCCGCGCACCAGTGGTGGCCGCCCCGGGCCCTGCACGCGGAGTGGCTGGCCGAGCACCGCCCGGACGTGCTGCACGTGCACTTCGGCTTCGAGCACTTCAGCCCCGCCCAGCTGGCCGCCGCCCTGGACGCGCAGCACGCGCACGGGGGCGCCGTCGTCGTGACCGTGCACGACCTCGAGAACCCGCACCTGACGGACCAGGGCCCCCACCGAGACCGCCTGGCCGTGCTGCTGGGCCGCGCGGACGCCGTGCTCACGCTCACCCCCGGCGCCGCGGCGACCCTCGCCCGCGACTACGGCGTGCGCGCCCTCGTGGTCCCCCACCCGCACATCGTCCCGCTCGAGGACCTCGTGGCGCAGGGCGACGACGACGCCCCCGGCGCGCTGCCCCCCGACGCGTCCGACGACGGCGACGGCGCGGCCGCCCCCGCCCGCCTGCTGGTGCACGCCAAGGACCTGCGCGCCCAGGTGGCCCCGGTGGCGCTGCTGCCGGTGCTCGCCGCCGCCGTCGCGACGCTGGCCGACCGCGGCCTCGACGCGCGGGTGACCGTGGAGGTCCAGGACACCGTGCAGGACGAGGACGCCCTGGCCGCGCTGCGCGCGGGCTGCGCCCACCACGGCTTCGAGCTGTGGCAGCACGACCGGCTCGACGACCCCGCCCTGCACGCGCTGCTGCGCGACGTGGACGTGTCCGTGCTGCCGTACCGCATCGGCACCCACTCGGGCTGGGTGGAGATGTGCCGGGACCTGGGGGTGCCGGTGGCCGTCGCGGACATCGGGCACATCGCGGACCAGTCCGGCGCCTGGTTGACCCCCGACTCGCTCGCCGCGTTCGACCCGGAGGATCCCGACTCCCTCGCCGACGCGCTCGAGACGCTCGTGCGCGCCCGCGCGCGCACGGCCCCCGCCGATCCCGCCGCCCGGGCCCGGCAGCGCCGTCGCGTGGCGGCCGCCCACGTGGCGGTCTACCGCGAGGCCCTCGCCCGGGCGCGCGGAGCGTTGCCGAGCGTGTCCGTGCTGGTCATCACGGGGCACCGGGACGAGCACCTGGCCCGCGTGATCGCCGGGCTGGAGCGCTCTCACCGCCGCCCGGACCAGGTGGTCGTGGTGTTCATGGGCCAGCCGGACGGGCGCGTCCCGGCCACGGACCTGCCCGTCACCGTGGGGCACGTGGCCGCCGACGCCGGCCTGCCCCTGGCGCAGGCCCGCAACCGCGCGGCCGAGCTCGCCACCGGCGAGATCCTCGTCTTCCTCGACGTGGACTGCATCCCGGCCGCCGAGACCGTCGGCGTGCTGGCCACCGAGGTCGCGGCCCACCCCGGGTCCGTGGTGATGGGCCGGCCCCGCTACCTGCGGCCGGGCTGGACCCGCGACGTCGGGGAGGCCGACCTGACCTCGCATCGCGCCGACGCCCTGCTGCGCCGCCTCTCCGTGCCCCACCGGGCGCGCGCGCACCTGACCGCCGGCCCCTCGGACGAGTGGCACCTCGTGTGGACGCTGATCCTGGCACTGCGGCGCGCGGACCTGGCCCGCATCGGCGGTTTCGACGCGGGCTTCACCGGCTACGGCGCCGAGGACACGGACCTGGCCTTCCGCGCCCGCGACGCCGGCCTGACGCTGCGGTTCAGCCCCGCCGAGGCGTTCCACCAGCACCACGGGGTGATGACCCCGCCGCTGCACCACCTCGAGGACATCCTGGTCAACGCCCGCCGTTTCCGGCAGGTGCACGGCCGATGGGCCATGGAGGGGTGGCTGCGCGCGTTCGCGGATGCGGGGCTGATCGCGTGGGACCCCGAGGGCGAGCGGCTCGAGCTGCTGCGTCACCCGACGGAGGCGGAGCTGACGGCCGCCCGCCGCGACGACGCCGCGTACTGAGTGCCCCGACGGTCGGGGGCGAGCGCGGGCCGGACTCAGCCCAGGGCGCCCTCGATCGCCGCCTCCCAGCGCCGCCGGTACTCGTCCGGCGCCACGAGCAGCAGGCCCGCGAGCCGGTCGGCGGCGGCCGGGTCCGCGAGGGCGCCGCGCACCGCGCCGGCCCAGTCCGCGTCCGGGTCCTCCCACGCGCACCACGGCACGCCCGCGGCCCGGTGGATCTCGCGGACGAACACGCGCTGCTCGTCGAACGGCCGCGGTTCGGGGGCGAGCACCACGGGGCGGCCGGAGCGGGCGGCATCCACCACGGCGTTGTGCCCGGCCGAGACCACCACGACGTCGGCGTCCGCGGCCCGGCGGGCCGGCGCCTGGACCCAGCCGTGCAGCGTCACGGTGGTGGGCATCGCCTCCGCCGCGAGCCCGCCCGGCGCCTCCGGCTCGCCCACCCCGGCGATCGGGCCGTACACCTCCCACGTCGCCTCCGGCACGGCGGATGCCGCCCGGGCCAGGTCCGCGGCCCGCACCCCGCCGCCGCCCGTCCCGGCGATCACGGCGACGCGCGGGGCGGCGCCGGCGGACGACGTCGTCGTGGCGCGGGCGCCGAGCCGGCCGGTGACGTCCGCGACCCCGAGGTAGGCGACCCGGTCCGCGTGGGCGGCGCGCCAGGCGGGGACCTCGAGCTCGGCGGCGTAGTGGGCGAAGAGGCCGTCGGCCTCGGCGTACACGAGGGCGTGCGCGGGGTCGGTGCGCTCGCCGTGCATGCGGCGGTGCAGCACAGGCCAGCCCGCCAGGCGCAGGAACAGGGCCGCCTCCACGGACACGTCCACCACGCACACGTCCGGCTCCACCCGCTGCGCCGCCGCGTGGAGGGCGTCGAAGCGAGCCCGGATCTCGGGCCCCACCGGGGACCAGTGCAGGGGCGAGCGCGCCGGCTGCTCGTGGCCGGGCACGAGGTCCGAAGGCAGCGGGATGACGGGGACGTCCGCGGGCAGCAGTGCGGCCGCCCGGGGGTGGGCGGTCACGACCGTCACGTCGAACGCCCCGGTCGACGCCAGGCCCGCGGCGTGCCGCATGTGCCCCGCCCCGTGCTGGTGGGCGTAGTAGAGGACCCGCCTGCGGGCCGGGGCCATCAGAGGGACTCCAGGTCCGCCGCCTCGGCGGACGGGCGCGGGACCTCCCGGGGGTCGAACCCGTACGCGTCCTCGGCGGCGGCGAGGTCGCGGGCGTCCTCGGCGGCCTGCTCGAGCAGGTCCACGTAGCCCTCCACCATGGTCTCCGCGCTGAACCGGCAGGCCCACGCACGCACGCGTCCCCGGTCCTTGCGGCGGGCGTGGCGGATCGAGACCGCGAGCTCCTGCGCCGTGTGGTGCACGGCCAGCGCGCCGGCCTGCGGGGCGACGATCTCCCCCATCGCGCCGCTGAGCAGCGCGGCCACCGGCACGCCGAGCGCCATGGCCTCGACCACGGCGAGCCCGAACGGCTCGGCCCACAGGGGGGTGGCCAGGAAGACCTCGCCCGTGGCGAGCATGTGCGGCAGCGCGTGGTGGTCGAGGTGGCCGTGGTAGACGGTGTCCGGGCCGAGCCGCGGCACGACCTCGCGGGCGTGGTACTCCTCGTCCGAGATCGGCCCGGCGAAGTGCAGCTCCATGCCCGCGATCCGGGCGGCGTCGATCGCCACGTGCAGGCCCTTCTCCGCCGTGATCCGGCCCGACCACACGGCGCGGCCGCGCACGGGGACGGCGTCGGAGACCCACTGGTGCAGCTCGATCCCGTTGGGCACCACATCCACCCGCGGCAGCCGATGCTGCCAGGCCAGCGCGTTCGACGCGGACACCGAGGCCCACCGGTGGTGGTCGGGAGCCGTCCAGCCCGGGGCGTCGACGACAGCCAGCACCTCCGCCAGCGTGGCCGGCGTGTGCAGGACGGTGACCACGGGGCGGGCGCGCAGCAGCTCGAGCGGCGCCGGGGAGAGGGAGTTGTTCAGGACGGCGTCGGAGTCGTCATCGAGGATCAACGCGCAGGCCCGGCGGGCGGCCTCCTCGCGCACGCGGGCGCCCGCGCGGCCCGGGCCGGCGCCCTCGGCGGGCAGCACGGCGACGACGTCGCCCGGCACCCGGGTGCCCTCCCGCGCGTAGACGGTGACGTCGTGGCCCCGGCGCACGAGGTGCTCCACGGTCATGGCCGTGTGCATCTCCAGCCCGCCCTCGTAGGGCGAACGGATGGGGTGGAGCATGTGGGTGAGCACGCTGATGCGCATCGGCGTCCCCTTCCCGGCCCGGGCCGGGCCGAACGGCCCCGTGCGGGGCGGCAGAAGCGCGACTGACCTGCGGTGAGACGACCGCATCACGTCCGCGCTGACGTACCCCGGCACTGTAGACACCCGGGGGGTCCCCCCGGAAGCGCCGGCCCCCCTCCCGGGGGTGAGGGCAGGGCAGGCGCTCACGCCCCCGTCACGAGAAAGTCCCGGCCCGCGACCTCGAGGATCGCGGACCGGGACGGTCCGTGGAGCTAAGGGGAATTGAACCCCTGACCTTTTCATTGCGAACGAAACGCTCTACCAACTGAGCTATAGCCCCAGGTCGTGCCCTCCCGCGGGAGTGCACCGGACCATCATACGCCCGACGCCCCCGATCCTCCAATTCGGCGACGCCGCGCGGCGACCACGCCGAGCACCACACCCGCCAGATCCGCGACGACATCCACCGGGTCCCCCGTCCGCAGCGGCACCCACGCGTGCTGCACGAGCTCGCTCACCGGCGCGTGCACCGCGAACGGCAGGGCCCACCACCCACTCTGCCCCCGCGCGACGGCGAGGAACGCGGGCAGCGCGAACACGGCCGCGTGGATCGCCTTGTCCAGTCCGGGCACGGTGAACCCGGCCTCCGGCACCTGCTCGCCCGGCAGGTACAGCACCACCAGCTGCACCACGACGGCGACGGTCAGCGCCGCCGTCAGGGCGCGGCGCCGTCGTCGGGAAGCGGGGGTGGAGGGAGCGGCCGGGGAGCCGGAAGGAACGGTCATCCGCCCATTCTGTCCGGCTTCTGCGCCGGGCACTCATGGTCCCCGCCCTGCTGAAAAGGCTTTATGTTTTTGCCATTTCTGCGCCGACCATGTGATGATCGCGCCATCCGGGTGGGCTCGTTCCGCCAGGATGCCGGTGTTGACAGCGCCGCCCAGGGCCGAGGGACCGCGATGGCTTGAGCAGAGAGCTCGCCGTTCGTGGACTCGGGACCCGGCGGGATGCCCTCCACCTCCCCGGCCCCTGGCCGCGACGTGATCGGTACGCCACCTTCCGCCCTGCGGAGCCGTGCCCTGAGCGGACCGCGTCGGGGGACCGGGACGTCCGTAGTCACTCGTGCGAAAGGAAGTTCGATGCCGCCCTCCCAGGACGCAGCGTCCCTGACCCAGCTCGGCGTGATCGGGGTGATCCTGCTCGTCGCGCTGTTCTACGGCGGGACCATGATCATGTCCGTGGCCATCTCCAAGAAGAAGGAGAACGCCGACGCCTACATGACGGCCGGCAATCAGATCGGCTTCGGCGTGTCCGCCGCCTCCATGACCGCCACCTGGATCTGGGCCGCCTCCATGTATGCCTCCGTGACCGCCGGCTACACGTACGGCGTCTCCGGCCCCCTCCACTACGGCCTCTGGGGCGCCCTGATGATCCTGTTCATCTACCCGTTCGGCCGCCGCATCCGCACGGTCGCACCGCGCGCCCACACCCTCGCCGAGGTGATGTACGCCCGGCACGGCCGCTCCTCGCAGCTCATGCTGGCCGGCTCCAACGTGCTCGGCTCCGTCATCTCCCTGACCTCCAACTTCATCGCCGGCGGCGCCCTGATCTCCCTGCTGTCCCCGCTGTCCTTCGGCGCGGGCATCCTGATCGTGGCCGCGGGCGTGCTGCTGTACACCCTGTGGTCCGGCTTCCGCGCCTCCGTGCTCACCGACTTCGCGCAGGTGATGGCCATGCTCGGCGCGACCGTCATCATCATCCCCGCCGTGTTCTTCGCCGCGGGCGGCCCGGACATGTTCCAGACCGGCGTCGAAGCGGGCCACGTCACGGCCCAGCAGCAGAGCTTCTTCTCCTCCGAGGCGTTCATGAACCAGGGGGCGCCGTACATCGCCGCCGTGCTGGCCTACGCGATCGGCAACCAGACCATCGCCCAGCGCCTCTTCGCCGTGCGTGAGGACCTCATCAAGCCCACCTTCATCACGGCCACCCTCGGGTACGGCGGCACCGTGATCGGCGTCGGCATGCTCGGCGTCATGGCGCTCTACCTGGGCGTCGAGCCGCTCGACGGCGACGTCAACAACCTCCTGCCCCAGATGGTCGCCGACCACCTGCCGCTGGCGCTCGTGGCCCTGGCGTTCCTGATGATCATCGGCTCGCTGTCCTCCACCGCCGACTCGGACCTGTCCGCCCTCTCCTCGATCGTGATGACGGACGTCTACGGCCAGTCGGTCGGCCGCAAGAACGCCGACCCGAAGACCATGCTGCTGATCGGCCGCATCACCATGATCGTGGCGACGGCGGCGGCCCTGTACTTCGCCACCGCCAAGTTCGACATCCTCGATCTGCTGGTCTTCGTGGGCGCCCTGTGGGGCTGCCTCGTGTTCCCCGTGATCGCGTCCTTCTACTGGGGCAGGATCACCAACGTCGCGTTCACGGCGTCCGTGCTCGCCGCGCTGGCCGTGTTCCTGCCCGTGCGCTTCGAGTGGATCCCGATCGAGGGCGCCTGGGCGTTCGTGGTGGAGACCCTCGCGATCCTCGGCGTGGGCGTCGTGCTGGGCATCATGTGCTTCGGCTTCTTCGGCCTGCGTCCGGCGGTCGTGGTCGGCGCGATCGCCTCGGTCGTGATGCTGTTCCTCGGCTACGGCTTCCTGCGGGACTACGCCACCCTCACGGGCTCGCTCGTGGCCTACGCCGTGTCCTTCCTCGTCTGCTGGGGGCTGTCCATCCGCTCCGGCCAGGACTTCGACTTCGACCGGATCGCGCGCGTGACCGGCGACTTCGACCCCGCGACCGAGGACCTGCCGCAGGTCGAGCGTGCCTCGGCCTCCGTGTCCTGATCCCCCCGTCCCCCGACTCGCAAGGAGCATCCGCATGACCGTCGGTCTGACCCTGTACGTCCTGATGTGGCCCGTCCTCGTGCTGGCCGTCCTCGTCGCGATCGCCCGCGGCTTCGTCGCCGACTGGGCCGCGGCCCGCCGCGAGGGCCGCTCGATCATCTGAGGCCTCCGCCGGGGGCGGTCCGTGACCCTGGTGGTCCTCGCCCTCGACACGGTCTTCCGCCTGACGCCCGCCGAGACCTCGGCCGCCATCCCGGGCATCGCCGGGCTCGAACACTTGCTCGTGACCGCCGGTCTCGCGCTGCTGTTCGTCGCCCTGTACGGCGGCGTGCGGGAGCGTCAGGCCCACCTCGAGACGGGCCGCGCCGGCGGCGCCCTCGTCGAGGGGGCCTGACCCGCTCGATCCCCTGCTATACCGCGCCCGCGTCAGCGAGCGCGGTCGAGCAGGATCACGTCCAGGCGGCGCGGCCCGTGCACGCCTTCGACGCGCTCGAGCTCGATGTCGCTCGTGGCCGAGGGACCGGAGATCATGGTGATCGGCGCCGTCGCCTCCACGCGGGCCAGCGCCTCCGGGAAGAGCTCCACCACGGAGTCCAGCGGCACGATGCACACGTGGTGGTCCGGGACCAGGGTGATCGCCCGGCGGCCCTCGTCCGGGCGGCCGCTGAGGAAGATCGTCCCGGTCTCCGCGCAGGAGACCGTCGAGGACGTCACCACCGCGTCCACCTCGTTCAGCGCGTCCACGCTGAGGGGCTCGCGCTCGCCGTCGTGGGCGCCGCGGACCGCGGCCCGCTCCCCCGTGTGGCCCACCGCGGGCTCCGTGATGCGCTCCCGGCCGGCCCCGCGCGAGTCCGCGGGGAGCCAGTCCGGCTCCAGACCGGCCGGCACCACGTACCGGGCGTCCGGGCCGAGCAGCTCGGCGATGGCCGCGGCCACCGTCTCCTCGGTCTCGTCCCGCACGGAGGCGCGGTAGTCGATCAGCCGGTCACGCAGCATCTCCACCACCTCGGCCCGGTCCCGGGAGGAGGTCCGCCGGTAGGTGCGCTGCACCGGGTCCGCGACCGGCCCGTCCGCCGTCGCCTCGCGGATGCGCCGCAGGATCTCGGCCTTCGCCTCGCTCATCGTCCGTCCTCCTCGACGTGCTCGTCCTCCGGCCGGTCCAGCCCGGTGACGCCGTCCAGGGCGACTCGGTGCTCGGTCTCATCCTTGTGGCGGGCCCACCAGTTGCGGAAGGACTCCCGCGGGGGCGCCGGCACGTCGCGCTCGTCGGTCCAGCCGCCGGCGATGCCCGGCAGCCAGCCGAGCACCCGGTCCGGCCCGGCCGCGACCCGGCCCAGCCCCAGACCCCGCTCGGCCAGCGACATGCGCCGACCCGAGGACATCACCACGGAGGCGCCCTTCATCGCCACGTCCATCTGCGAGGGCGTGACGGACTCCACCGCCGCCTTGGCGCGGGCCAGGGGGCCGCCGGCGGCGTCCTCCTCCGTGCGCAGCGCCTTCCGGGCGGCGTGGGTGGCCTGCACGTCCTCGTCCCGGAGGTGGATGAGGATCGAGGGGATGTCGATGGCCACGGGGCAGACGTCGTAGCACGCCCCGCACAGCGTGGAGGCGTAGGGCAGGGTGCCGTTCTCCCCCGCGTCCACACCGGTGAGCTGCGGCGAGAGGATGGCGCCGATCGGGCCCGGGTAGACCGAGCCGTAGGCGTGGCCGCCGGTCTGCTCGTACACGGGGCACACGTTCATGCACGCCGAGCAGCGGATGCAGTGCAGCGCGGAACGGCCCTTCGGGTCGGACAGCACCGCGGAGCGGCCGTTGTCCAGCAGGACCAGGTGGAACTCCTGGGGACCGTCGCCCTCGGTGACGCCCGTCCACATGGAGGTGTACGGGTTCATCCGCTCGCCCGTGGACGAGCGCGGCAGCAGCTGCAGGAACACCTCGAGGTCCTCGAAGGTGGGCACGAGCTTCTCGATGCCCATCACGGTGATCAGCGTCTCCGGCAGGGTCAGGCACATGCGGCCGTTGCCCTCCGACTCGACGACGGAGAGCGTGCCCGTCTCGGCGACGCCGAAGTTCGCCCCGGAGATCGCCACCTTCGTGCTCAGGAACTTCTCGCGCAGGTGCCGGCGTGCGGCCTCGGCCAGATCGGCCGGCTCGGAGGTGAGGCTCTCGTCCGTGTCCGGCATCTCCCGGAGGAAGATGTCCCGGATCTCCCGGCGATTGCGATGGATCGCCGGGACGAGGATGTGGCTGGGCCGGTCGTGGCCGAGCTGGACGATGAGCTCGGCCAGGTCCGTCTCGACGGCGGCCACGCCGGCATGCTCGAGCGCGGCGTCCAGGCCGATCTCCTGGGTGGCCATGGACTTGACCTTGATCACCTCGTCCACGCCCTTGGCGGTGACGAGCTCCGTGATGATGCGGTTGGCCTCGGCCGCGTCCCGGGCCCAGTGCACGACGCCGCCGCGCGCGGTGACCTCGGACTCGAGCCGCTCCAGGAGCGCGGGCAGGTCCGCCATGACGGACTGCTTCAGCGCGGAGCCGGCGGCGCGCAGCTCCTGCCAGTCCGGCAGCTCCTCGACGACGCCGGCACGCTTGGCACGGATGGTGTGCGTGGCCCGGCGGATGTTGGCGCGCATCTGGCCGTTCCCCAGCTGCTCGCGGGCAGACTCGGGGAACGGGGTGTTCAGCAGGATCTCGCCCTCGCCGTGGACGGGGCGGACGGTGGGCATTCCCAGGCGCACGCGGGTGGGTGCGGTGCTCATCGGCGGGCCTCCTCAACACGGGCGGACGGTCCGCGGCGGGCGCCGGCGGACGCGGGGATGGACAGTTCGACGGGGCCGTCGACCTCGAGCGGGTTCTCCCGGGTGGCCGCGAGGATCTCGGCGAGGTGCACGGTGCGCAGCGGGCGGCCGTCCTGGCCGCGCGCCTCGCGACGGTGCATGGCCCCGTCCAGGTGGAGCAGGCAGGAGGCGTCGCCGCCCGTGCAGAGGGAGGCGCCGGACGCGGTGACCTTCTCGATCTTCTCCTCCGCGATGGCGGCGGAGACGTCCGGGTTCTTCAGGGAGAAGGTGCCGCCGAAGCCGCAGCACTCCTCGGCGTCCGGCAGCGGGCGCAGGTCGATGTCCGCGACGGTGCGCAGCAGGTCCTCCTGGCGCGAGCCCAGGCGCAGCAGGCGCATGCCGTGGCAGGAGGGGTGGTAGGTCACGGTGTGCGGGAACCAGGAGCCGAGCTGGGCCCCGGCGTCCGTCACCCCGAGGACGTCCGTGAGCAGCTGCGACAGCTCGAGGGTGCGGGAGGCGACGACCTCGGCGTCGCGGGCCAGACCCTCGTCCCCGCCGGAGCGGGCGACGTCCGGCTGCTGGTGGCCGAGCGAGGCCACGCAGGAGGCGGAGGGGGCGACGGCGAGGTCGTAGTCGGCCTTCATGAAGGTGCGGACGTGGTTGCGCACCACGGGCAGGGCGTCCTTCACGTACCCGCTGTTGACGTGCATCTGCGAGCAGCAGACCTGGCCGGGCGGGAAGACCACCTCATGGCCGAGCCGCTCGAGGATGCGGACGGTGGCGAGGGCCACCTTGGGGTACATCGCGTCCACGATGCACGTGGCGAACAGGGCGATTCTCATGCCGGTCTCCGTTCCGGACGGGGCGCCTGGGGCGCCGTGCGGTGCGCCAGCACACGGGTGCCGTAGTGGTCAGACCATATCATGCCAGCCGCTTGCGAGGTGACCGCCCTCACAGTACGCTCCTTGGTCTGACCACAGTGGTCCGACCATCACCGGCCCGACCGGATCCCGCCCCGTCCCCTCGCCCACCGGGAGACCCCCGTGCACACCTTCACCCCCACCCCCGATGCCGCCGGCAGCGTCGCGCTCTCCGCCGCGCTCGGCGTCCTGCCCCTGCTGACGTTCTTCGCCACCCTCCTCGGTCTGCGCCTCAAGGCCTGGCAGTCGGGCCTCGCCGCGCTCGTGGTGGCCCTGCTCGTGGCCGTGCTGGGCTTCCACATGCCGGCCCACCTGGCGGCGCTGGCCGCCGCCCAGGGAGCGACCTTCGGCCTGTTCCCGATCGTCTGGATCGTCGTGATGGCGCTGTGGTTCTACCAGGTCACCGTGCTCTCCGGGCGATTCGACGACATGCGCGCGATCTTCGACTCGCTCGGCGGCGGAGACATCCGCATCCAGGCCGTGCTCATCGCGTTCTGCTTCGGCGGCCTGCTCGAGGCCCTCGCCGGCTTCGGCGCCCCCGTGGCCATCACGGCCACCATGGTGCTCGGCCTGGGTGTGCCCCCGCTGCGGGCGGCCACCGCCGTGCTGCTGGCGAACACCGCGCCCGTGGCCTTCGGCGCCGTGGGCACCCCCATCACCACCGCCGGCACGCTCACCGGCATCCCCGCCTCGCACATCGGCGCGATCGTCGGCCACCAGGCCCCGTTCGTGGCCGTGTTCGTGCCGTTCCTGCTCGTGTTCATCATCGACGGGCTGCGCGGCGTGCGGCAGACGTGGCCGGCACTGATCGTGATCGGCGCGAGCTTCGCCGTCGCCATCTGGCTGGCCTCGACCTACTTCTCCTACGAGCTCACCGACGTCGTGGCCTCCCTGGTCTCCCTCGCCGCCGCCGTCCTGCTGCTGCGCTTCTGGCGGCCGCGGGGCGCCGAGGAGGCCCGCCAGCGCCTCGACGCCCCCGCCCGCGCGGCGGCGCAGGACCTCACCCCCGGCCGGATCTTCATGGCCGTGCTGCCCTACATCGTGGTCGTGGCCGTGTTCGCCCTGGCCAAGCTGGTCCCCTCGATCACCGCGGCCCTGAACTCCGCCACCGCCAAGATCCCGTGGCCCGGGCTCGACGGGCACCTCGTCGACGCCTCCGGCGCGCCCCTGGCGAGCACCGTGTACAAGTTCGAGTGGCTGGCCTCCCCCGGCACGCTGCTGCTGATCGCCGGCCTGATCATGGCCGTGGTCTACTCCCGGTTCGACCACGACGGCCGGTTCCCGCTCTCGGTGGGGAACGCGCTCGCCGAGATCGGCCGCTGCTTCGCCCGCATGCGCTGGTCCGCCCTGACGATCGTGATCGTGCTCTCCCTGGCCTACGTCATGAACTTCTCGGGCCAGACGGTCGCCATGGGCACGTGGGTGGCCGGCCTGGGCGCGGCCTTCGTGTTCCTGTCCCCGGTGCTCGGCTGGCTCGGCACCGCCGTGACCGGCTCGGACACCTCCGCGAACGCCCTGTTCTCCACCCTGCAGCAGACCGCCGCCACGAACATCGGCGCCGATCCGGCCCTGCTGGTGGCCGCCAACACCTCCGGCGGCGTCGTGGGCAAGATGATCTCCCCGCAGTCCCTGGCGATCGCCGCGACGGCGGTCGGCATGGAGGGCCGGGAGTCCGAGATCCTGCGCCGCGTGGTGGTGTGGTCGCTCGTGCTCCTGCTGGCGGTGTGCACGCTCGTGTACCTGCAGTCCAACGTGCTGGCGTGGATGCTGCCGGCGGCGGGCTGACCGCCTGCACCACCCGAGCGGGGCGGCGTCCATCGGTAGGATGGACGGTCGCCGCCCCGCCCCCTCGGAAGGTCCGTCCATGACCGCTGCCCCCGCCTACACCATCGTGCTCGACTGGCTCGAGGCCGAGCTGCGCTCCGGCGCCGTGGTCGTGGGGGACAAGCTGCCCGGCGAACGCACCCTGGCCGAACGCTTCGGCATCTCCCGGGCGTCCGTGCGGGAGGCCACCCGGATGCTCGAGGCCATGGGCCTGATCCGCGCCAGCGCCGGCTCCGGGCCGAACTCGGGCGCCGTCGTCGTCTCCGAGCCGTCCGCGGCGCTGGGCTGGGCGCTGCGCCTGCACATCGCCACCCGGTCCCTGCCGATGGCCGACGTCGTCGCCGCGCGCGTGCTCCTCGAGACCGATGCGGCGCAGGCGGCCGCCGCCACCTCCGGCGACCCCGAGAGCGTCGCCGTCCTGGCCGAGGTGGAAACCCTGCTGGACCGGATGGACGACCCCGCGCTGCCGGAAGAGGACTTCCACCTGCTCGACACCGAGTTCCATGTGCGGCTGGCCACCCTGGGCGGGAACGTCGTGACGGCGATGATGCTGGACTCCCTGCGCCAGGCGACCATCGGCTACGTGACCGAGACCGTGGCCGGGCTGTCCGACTGGCCCGCCGTGCGCGCCGGCCTGCAGGCCGACCATCGGCGGATCCTCGCCGCCTCCGCCGCCGGGGACGGCCGGGCGGCCGCGCAGGAGCTGCGGGAGCACGTCCTCGGCTTCGCCGCCCTCGCCCAGACCGGCAGGGTGCCCGCCGGCGGCTGAGCCGGCGAAGGGTCCGGCGCGCGCGGGGTCCCGCCGGACGGACGGCTCCGGCGGTTCAGGCGGTGACGCCGTGCACCAGGGCGCCCACGCCCACGGCGGTCAGCGAGCCCAGCGCACAGCAGAACTCCACGAGCATGCCCATGCCCATGGCCGTGAGCGCGCCGATCGAGCTGCTGAGCGCGGCCCGGGCGTCCCGGGTGCGGGCCCACTGGGAGGCGAACAGGCCGACGGCGAAGCCGAGGAACAGCCCTACCACCGGGATCACGAAGAACCCGACGGCGGCGCCGGCCACCCCCCACAGGATCGGGCCGCGGGTGACGCGTTCACGTCGCAGCCGTCGGCCGGTCAGCACCGCGGACGCGCTCAGCCCCGCCACGGCGAGACCGGCCGCGATGACGCCGAACGTCCAGGACGCGGGGGAACCCAGCAGCGCGGCCCACCCGAGAGCCGTCACGAGGTTGAGCAGCGAGCCGGGCAGGACGGGGTACACGGTGCCCACCAGCCCCACCAGGAGCAGGAGCACGGCCACGAGGGAGATCAGCGCGGGAGTCACCGCACCAGTATGACGGGACGGGCACCGCGGTGACGGCGGCACCGGCGACCGCGCAGCGGCCCCCGCGCCCTCGCCGGAACAGGCCGGATCGGCTAGATTCGCCGCATGTTGGTCGCTGTGCCCACCGAAGTGAAGAACAACGAGTTCCGTGTCGCCCTGACGCAGGGCGGGGTCCAGGAGCTGGTGCGCGCGGGCCACCAGGTCCTCGTGCAGTCGGGGGCCGGCGTCGGCTCCGGCGCCTCGGACCAGGACTACCGCGACGCCGGCGCCGAGCTGGTCGACGACGTCGACGAGCTCTGGGAGCGCGCCGAGCTGGTCCTCAAGGTCAAGGAGCCGCAGCCGGAGGAATACGGCCGCCTGCGCCGCGGCCAGGTCCTCTTCACCTATCTGCACCTGGCCGCCTCCCCCGCGTGCACGCGGGCGATCCTGGACGCCGGCACGACGGCGATCGCCTACGAGACGGTCACCCGCGGTCGCTCCCTGCCGCTGCTGGCCCCCATGAGCCAGGTGGCCGGCCGCCTGGCCCCCGCCGCGGGCGCCTACCACCTCCTCCAGCCGCAGGGCGGCTCGGGCGTGCTGATGGGCGGCGTGCCCGGCACCCGCCGCGCCCGGGTGGCCGTGATCGGCGGAGGGGTGGCCGGCGAGGCGGCGGCCGTGATCGCCGCGGGCATGGGCGCGGACGTGACCGTCCTGGACATCTCCCTCGAGCGGCTCGCGCAGCTGGACGCCGTCCACCAGGGTCGGATCCGCACGCTGGCCTCGTCCCACCTGAACATCGGCGAGACCGTGGCGGACGCGGACCTCGTGATCGGCTCCGTGCTGATCCCCGGCGCCGCGGCCCCGAAGCTGGTGACCGCCGAGATGGTGGAGTCCATGCGGCCCGGCTCCGTGCTGGTGGACATCGCGATCGACCAGGGCGGCTGCTTCGAGAACTCGCGGGCCACCACCCACCAGGATCCGACGTACCTCGTGGGGGACAAGATCTACTACTGCGTCTCCAACATGCCCGGCGCCGTGCCGCAGACCTCCACCTCGGCCCTGACCAACGCGACGCTGCCCTACATCAAGCGCATCGCCGACCTCGGATGGCGCGCCGCGCTGGCCGCGGACGAGGGCTTCGCCGGGGGCCTCAACGCGCACGACGGCGTCCTCACCCTGCCCTCCGTCGCCACGGCCGTGGCCGACGAGCTCGGCCTGGACCCCCAGAAGGACGTCCGCGTCACCTCCGAGGTGCTCGCGGAGGCCTGAGCCCCGCGCCCGTCGCGCGCGGGGCCGGCCGGCCGCTCAGAGCCCCGCGAGGAACGCCCGGTGGAACGACCAGTCGCCGGTCACCTCAGGGTGGAAGGCCGTGGCGAGCAGGTGGCCCTGCCGCACGGCCACGGGCAGCCGCGCGTCGCCGTCGAGCCCCGGTTCCGCCGCGGGCACGGACAGGCGCGACGCCGGCACGCTCGCCAGGACCTCGACGCCCTCCCCCGCCTGGACGACGGCGGGGGCGCGGATGAACACGGCGTGCACCGGCTCCGCCGCGACCGCGGGGATGTCCAGGTCCTCCTCGAACGAGTCCACCTGCGCGCCGAAGGCGTTGCGCCGCACGGCCACGTCCAGCACGCCGAGCCCGCCCTGATCCGGCGCCGGGTTGCGGATCTCGCGGGCCAGCATGATCAGCCCCGCGCACGTGCCGTAGGCGGGCAGCCCGTCGCGGAGGGCGGCGATGAGCGGGTCCTTGAGCCCCATGATCCGGGCGAGGCGGTCCATCACGGAGGACTCGCCGCCGGGCAGCACGATGCCGTCCAGACCCTCGAGGTCCGCGGGGCGGCGCACGGGGCGCGTGCGCGCGCCGAGGGACTCGAGCACGTGGGCGTGCTCCCGCACGTCGCCCTGGAGGGCGAACACGCCGACGGTCTTCTGTGGACTCACCAGCCGCGCTCGGCCAGGCGGTGCGGGGCGGGCAGGTCGCCCACGTTGATGCCCACCATGGCCTCACCCAGGCCGCGGGAGGCCTCGGCGACCGCCATCGGGTCGTCGAACTGGGCGGTGGCCTTGACGATGGCGCGGGCGCGCTCGGCCGGGTTGCCGGACTTGAAGATGCCGGAGCCCACGAACACGCCGTCGGCGCCCATCTGCATCATCAGGGCTGCGTCGGCCGGGGTGGCCACGCCGCCGGCGGTGAACATCACGACGGGCAGGGCGCCGGTCTCGGCGACCTCGCGCACCAGCTCGTACGGCGCCTGCAGCTCCTTCGCGGCCACGTACAGCTCGTCCTGGGCCAGGCCCTGGAGCTGGGCGATCTCCTTGCGGATGGTGCGGATGTGCTTCACGGCCTCGGAGACGTCGCCGGTGCCGGCCTCGCCCTTGGACCGGATCATGGCCGCGCCCTCGGTGATGCGGCGCAGGGCCTCGCCGAGGTTGGTGGCGCCGCACACGAAGGGCACGTCGAAGTCCCACTTGTCGATGTGGTTCACGTAGTCCGCCGGGGAGAGCACCTCGGACTCGTCGATGAAGTCCACCTTGAGCGCCTGCAGCACCTGGGCCTCCACGAAGTGGCCGATGCGCGCCTTGGCCATCACGGGGATGGACACGGCCTCGACGATGCCGTCGATCAGGTCGGGGTCGGACATGCGGGCCACGCCGCCCTGGGCGCGGATGTCGGCCGGGACCCGCTCGAGCGCCATGACGGCCACGGCGCCGGCGTCCTCGGCGATGCGCGCCTGCTCCGCGTTGACGACGTCCATGATCACGCCGCCCTTCATCATGTCCGCCAGGCCGCGCTTGACGCGGGTCGTGCCGGTGCCGCGGGCGCCGTCGTCGGCGGCGGAGGCGGTGGAGGCGGAGAAGCTGCGGGCGCGCTCGTCGCTCATGGTGGTCCTTCCGAAGGGGTGGCGGCCCCGGCCGCGGGGCGGCTGGCCAGGGCGAAGACGCGGTCAACTCTAGTCCCCCGGCGGCGCAGCCCGGCCCGCGTCACGGACGACGACGTCACCCGGCCCCGTGCCGGCGCAGCGTGCGGCGTCGGCGCCACACGACGAACGCAGCCACGGCCGCGAGGATCAGCACGAGGGCGAGGACACCCCGGCCCTCTCCGAGCGCCGCGCCGATGACGGCCCACACCACGGCCATCCCGACGGTCCCGTACACCACGCCCCACAGGAACGTGCCGAGCGCGGCCGCCGGCAGGAACCGGCGCCAGGGCATGCGGGCGACGCCGGCGGAGCCGATCACCGCCGTCTGGATGCCCACCGTGAGGTAGCAGAACGGGATGGCCCACACCCCGTGGCGCTGGATGAAGCGCTGGGCGCGGACATAGACGGGCCCCTCCATCACGCGGGCGAACCAGCGGGTCCGCTCGACGCCGGAGGCCAGCCCCCGCCCGAGCGAGAACACGATCAGGGTGCGCAGGATCGCCAGCATCCAGAAGAACCCGATGGACCACAGCAGCGGCAGCCCGTCGATCCACGCCATCATGGGCGGAGCCACCCGTCGGTGCGGGGACTCATGCGCGCGCCCCGGCCGTGCTCACGCGTTCCAGAGCCCGTACGAGTCCGCGAGGTCCGCGATCTTCTGGGCGCGCAGCACGCGGGGCAGGTACGAACCGTCGCCGACGGCGGCGCCCTGAGCATGCTTCTCGAGCAGGTCGCGGGCCCACGCGAGCTCGTCCTCGGACGGGGACATCGCCCGGTTGACCCAGTCCACCTGATCCCGGTTCAGGACGAGGCGGCCGGTCATGCCCATCGAGGCGGTGACGGCGCTGGAGTCGACGACCGCGTCCTCACCGTCCGCGTTGCCGGGCGGTCCGTCGATCGCCCCGGGCAGACCGCCCACGCGGGAGGCGATCACCATGCGGGAGCGGGCGTAGGCCATGGCCAGCGGGTCCTCGCCGACGCCGACGTCCTTGCGGAAGTCGTTCACGCCGAAGGCGAGACGGAACGTGCCCGGCGCCTTGGCCACGGCCGTGGCGTTCTCGATGCCCAGGGCGGACTCCAGCAGGGCGATCACCGGGGTGCCGGCGCGCAGACGCATCGCGGTGAACGTGACCTGCTCCGGCTCCTCGGTCTCGGCCAGCACGACGCCGCGCACGCCGTCGAGACCCGCGAGCGCCTCGAGGTCCCGCTGCCAGTGGTCCGTGGAGGTCGCGGAGATGCGCACCCACGCCGTCATGCCGCCGGAGAGGGCGTCCACGACGTGCTGGCGGGCCGCGTCCTTCTGCTCCTCCGGCACGGCGGCCTCGAGGTCGAAGATGACGGAGTCGGCCTCGGAGGCCAGGGCGGGGGCGAACGCGTCGGGGGTGGCCGCGTTGACCAGCAGCCAGGAGCGGCTGAGCTTGGCGGGCAGGGCGGCGGCGCGACGGTTCCTCACGGGCATGGCCTCCAGCCTAGCCCGCCGCGGCCGTCCGCCCGCGGGCCCCTTCCCACCCGCGGGAGGCCTCACATCCGCTCGCGGCGGGCGAGACGGACGGCCGTAGCATGGAGAGGCCGTCGGCCCGTCCGACGCCGCCGACCCCCGACCGCCAGGAGTACCCGATGCGCCCGCCCTCCCCTTCCCGCGCCCTGCGGATCACGGGTGCCGTGGCCGCCGCGTGCCTGCTGGCCGGCTGCGCGGTCGACCCCGGACTGGCCGAGGATTCGGCGTCCGACGACGGCGTGCCCCTGCCCGCGACGGAGGGGTATCAGCCGCTGACGGTCTACCTCGCCGTCGCGGAACCGGAGGCGGTCCCGGGGACGAGCGGCCGGCCCTTCGGCTGCGGCGACCTGCTGGTGCCCGTGCAGACCGTGCCGACGGACACCGAGGACGAGGCGGACGCCGCCCTGGACTTCCTGTTCGCGGACGAGCGCGGCTGGCACGGCGACCCGTCGCTGTGGAACGCCGTGTTCGACGCGCGCGAGACCCTCACCCCGACCGGGCACCGCCGCGAGGGCGACGTGGAGATCTTCACCTTCACCGGCACCGTGACGCCGGAGGACGAGTGCACGGCCGAGCGGATCCGCGCCCAGCTGCAGGCGACCGCCGCCGCCTTCACGTCCGCGGGCCAGGTCCGACTCGAGGTGGACGGCCGGGACCTCGACGACGTGTTGGGGCTCGAACCGCTCCGCCTCGGCGAGTCCGTGGACGTCCCGCAGGGGGACCCCACGCCGAGTGGGGAGCCGAGCGACGGATCCGGCGGGCAGACGTGGGCGCCGGCCGAGGAGTCGTCGTGGGGTCCCGCCGAGCCGACCCAGGGCACGTGGTCCCCCGGCCAGGAGCCGAGCGCCCCCTGACCGCGCGACCCGCCGTCGTCGCCCGTCATCGGACCTTCGGGCCCGGCCGCGCCGTGCTATAGGGTGCCGAGCGTGCGGAACCTCCGAGATCACCTGTCCCAGCGCGCCGTCGGCGTGAAGCAGTCCGCGGTCCGCGACGTCTTCGACATCGCGATGGACCCGAACCTCGTCTCGCTCGCGGGCGGGAACCCGTGGCTCGCCGACCTGCCCCTCGACGAGCTGGGCCGGATCGCCTCCGACCTGATGACCCGGTTCGGCACGGAGTCCCTGCAGTACGGCCCCGGCCAGGGCACCGAGGAGATGCGTGCCGCCGCGACCGCCGTGATGGCCGCCGACGGCATCCCGGACGCGGATCCCGACCTCGTGGTCATCACCCCCGGCTCGCAGGCCGCGATCGACACCGCCTGCCGGGCGTTCGCGAACCCGGGCGACGTCGTCGTGGTGGAGGACCCCACGTTCGTGGGCGCGTTGACCACCTTCACCACCTGGCAGCTCGAGGCCGTGGCCACGGGCACCGACGACCACGGCCTGGTGCCCGCGGCCCTCGACGAGACCCTGACCCGCCTGGCCGCCGAGGGCCGCCGCGTGGCCTTCCTCTACACGATCCCCTCGTTCGCGAACCCCTCGGGCGCCCTGCTGCCCCCGGGCCGCCGCGCCGAGGTGGGCGCGATCTGCGAGAAGCACGGCGTGCTCATCGTGGAGGACAACCCGTACGGGCAGATCGCGTTCGACGGCGAGCCCGTCGCCCCGATCGCCGCCGACCACCGGGACAACGTGGTCCACCTCGGCACGATGTCCAAGATCTTCTCCCCGGGCGTGCGCATCGGCTGGGCGCTCGTGCCGGCCGCGCTCAAGCGCGAGTTCTACCTGTGCGCGGAGTCCGCCTACATCCACGCGTCCACGTACTCGCAGATGCTCTCCACCGCCTTCGTCACGCAGCTGGACTGGCAGGGCCACGTCCGCCACGTGACCGGGCTGTACCGCGAGCGGGCCGCGGCGCTCGTGGACGCGGTGCGTGAGCACTGGGACCCGGCGGTCGAGTTCATCACCCCGCAGGGCGGCTTCTTCCTGTGGGCCACCCTGCCCGCCGGGGTGGACACCCTCGAGGTGATGCACCGCGGCATCGAGGCGGGCGCGGTGTTCGTGCCGGGGGCGGCCTTCACCCCCGTCGAGGGCACGCACTCCACCCTGCGCCTGGCGTACTCGTTCGTGGCGGCCGAGAAGCTCGTGGAGGGCGTGCGGCGCCTGGCCCCGGTGGTGAACGAGTCGATCGCCCGGGCCCGCTGAGCCGCGGCGGGCGCCCACGACGACGTCGGCCCGGCGCGTCTGCCGGGCGTGCGACCTCTTCCCCGGGCCCGCGAGATCGTATACGATCTCGACCATGACGCAGAGCACACCGGACCCCACGCCCACCGTCACCGAGCACGACTTCACCGTCCGGGAGAACCGGCCGGGCAAGGTGCTCGCCGTCCACCTGAACTACCCCTCCCGCATCGCCCAGCGGGGCCGGTCCCCGCAGGCCCCCGGCTACTTCCTCAAGGCCGGCACCTCCCTCGCCGGCAGCGGCGACACCATCGAGCGCCCCGCCGGCACCGAGCTGCTCGCCTACGAGGGCGAGATCGCGCTGATCATCGGCCGCACCGCCCGGCGCGTCAGCCCGGAGGAGGGCTGGTCGCACGTCTCCGGCATCACCGCCGCCAACGACTGGGGTCTCTACGACCTCCGCCACGCGGACAAGGGCTCCAACGTCAAGAACAAGTCCGGCGACGGCTACACCCCGCTCGGCCCCGCGGTGATCTCCGCCGCGGGCCTGGACCCGGCCGCCCTGCGCGTGCGCACCTGGGTCAACGGCGAGATCGTCCAGGACGACACCACCGAGGGCCTCGTCTTCCCGTTCGGCCAGCTCGTGGCCGACCTCTCGCAGCTCATGACGCTCGAGGAGGGCGACGTCATCCTCACCGGCACCCCCGCCGGATCCTCCGTGGCCCAGCCGGGCGACGTCGTCGAGGTGGAGGTGGACGCCCCCAGCGCCCCCGGCGCACCGACCACCGGCCGCCTGGTGACGACGGTCGTCGACTCGGAGCACTCCCTGGCCCCGTTCGGCGCGCAGCCGCAGGTGGACGACGTGCAGCGCGAGGAGGCCTGGGGCTCCCGCGAGGCCGCCGGTCTGGCCCCGCAGGCCGCGGCGCCGTCGTCGTCCGCGGTGGACGAGAACGGCCACTGGGTCGCGAGCGCCCCGCAGCCGGACCGCTCCCTGCTGACCCCCGAGCTGCGCGCCAAGATCGACGCCATCGCGGTGGCCACCCTCACCGCCCAGCTGCAGAAGCGCGGCGTCCAGAACGCGACCATCGACGGCCCGCGCCCGATCCACCGGGGTCGGCGCGTCCTCGGCTACGCCAAGACCCTGCGCTACATCCCCAAGCGCGAGGACCTGGCCAAGGAGTTCGGCGGCGGCTTCAACGCCCAGAAGCGGGCGATCGACTCGGTGCAGCCGGACGACGTGGTGGTCATGGAGGCCCGTGGCGAGCACGGCACCGGCACCCTCGGGGACGTCCTGGCCCTGCGCGCCCAGGTGAACGGCGCGAACGCCGTGATCACGGACGGCGGCATCCGCGACTCCGCCGCCGTCGCCGAGGTCGGCCTCCAGGTGTACGCCGGCGCCACGCACCCGGCGGTGCTGGGCCGCCGTCACATCCCGTGGGAGGTCGGCGGCACCATCGCCTGCGGCGGCACCACCGTGCAGCCCGGCGACATCATCGTCGGCGACGACGACGGTGTGGTGGTCATCCCGCCGTCCCTGCTCCAGGAGGTTGTGGACGACGCCTACGAGCAGGAGCTCCAGGACGCCTGGGCGTACGAGCAGGTCAAGGCCGGCTACCCGGTGGACGGGATGTTCCCCCCGAACGCCGAGTGGAAGGCCAAGTTCGCCGAGTACCGCAAGACCCTGCCGGACGCCCCGGCCCCGGAGGGCGACGCCTGAGCATGCGCCGCACGGACATCGGAACGGTCGGCCTCGCAGGCGCCCCCGTCTCCAAGGCGGACCGCGCCTACCAGGCGATCCTCGAGGGGATCCGGGACCAGCGCCACGAGCCGGGCGACCGGCTGGTGCTGTCCCAGATCGCCGCGGAGCTGGGCATGTCCGTGGTGCCCGTGCGGGAGGCGATCCGCCGCCTGCAGTCCGAGAAGCTGGTGGCCTACGAGCGCAACGTGGGCGCCACCGTGGTGGGCATCGACCCGGTCGAGTACCGCCACACCATGGAGACGCTGGCGCTGGTGGAGGGGTTCTCCACCGCCCAGTGCGCCCCGCACGTGACCGCCGAGGACCTCGCGGCGGCCCGCGAGGTGAACGCGACCATGCGCGCGATGACGGAGTCGGAGAGGGCCTGGGACCCGGTGGCGTTCACCGAGCTCAACCGCCGCTTCCACTCGATCCTGTTCGAGCATCACCAGAACGAGCACGTGCACGACCTGGTGCACCGCGGCTGGAACCGCCTGGCCGCGCTGCGCTCCTCCACGTTCGCGTACGTGCCCGGTCGGGCGGTGGCCTCCGTGGACGAGCACGAGCACCTGCTGCGCCTGATCGAGGACGGGGCGCGCTTCGAGGAGATCGAGGCCGCCGCCCGCGCCCACCGCCTGAACACCCTGCACGCCTACCTGGAGCACAGCGCCGAGCCGTCCGCGTGACCGCCGGCCGGACCGGCGCCGACGCCGGCTGCTCCAGGCCCCGATCATCAGACCCACCCGAAGCACTCAGCGAAAGAGACACCATGACGGAGAAGACCAGCATCGAGGCCCGCAAGCCCGCGGGCCTGCCCGACGTCCTGCGCCACTACATCGACGGCGAGTTCGTCGACTCGATCGACGGCGACACCTTCGAGGTGCTCGACCCGGTGACCAACGAGCCGTACCTGACGGCCGCCTCCGGCAAGGCCGCGGACATCGACCGCGCCGTCGCCACCGCGAAGCGGGCCTTCGAGTCCGGCGATTGGTCCCAGGCCCTGCCGCGCCAGCGCTCCCGCGTGCTGCACCGGATCGCCGACATCATGGAGACCCGCGGCGACCAGCTGGCCGAGATGGAGTGCTTCGACACCGGCCTGCCGATCAAGCAGGCGAGGGGCCAGGCCGCCCGCGCCGCCGAGAACTTCCGCTTCTTCGCGGACCTGATCGTGGCCCAGCACGACGACACCTTCAAGGTGCCGGGCCGCCAGATCAACTACGTGAACCGCAAGCCGATCGGCGTCGCCGGCCTGATCACCCCGTGGAACACCCCGTTCATGCTGGAGTCCTGGAAGCTGGCCCCGGCCATCGCCACCGGCAACTCGGTGGTGCTCAAGCCCGCCGAGTTCACCCCGCTCTCGGCCTCCCTGTGGGGCGGGATCTTCGAGGAGGCCGGCCTGCCGAAGGGCGTGTTCAACATGGTGCACGGCTTCGGCGAGGAGGGCTACGCGGGCGACCCGCTCGTGAAGCACCCGGACGTGCCGCTGATCTCCTTCACCGGCGAGTCCCGCACCGGCCAGATCATCTTCGCCAACGCCGCCCCGCACCTGAAGGGCCTGTCCATGGAGCTCGGCGGCAAGTCCCCGGCCGTGGTGTTCGAGGACGCGGACCTGGACGCGGCGATCGACGCGACCATCTTCGGCGTGTTCTCCCTGAACGGCGAGCGCTGCACCGCCGGCTCCCGCATCCTGGTCCAGCGCTCCGTCTACGACGAGTTCGTGGAGCGCTACGCCGCCCAGGCCTCCCGCGTGAAGGTCGGCCTGCCGGACGACGAGACCACCGAGGTCGGCGCGATCGTGCACCCGGAGCACTTCGAGAAGGTCATGTCCTACGTGGAGATCGGCAAGACCGAGGCCCGCCTGGTGGCCGGCGGCGGCCGCCCGGAGGGCTTCCCCGAGGGCAACTTCGTGCAGCCCACCGTGTTCGCGGACGTGGCCCCGGAGGCCCGGATCTTCCAGGAGGAGATCTTCGGCCCGGTGGTGGCCATCACCCCGTTCGACACGGAGGAGGAGGCCCTCGAGCTGGCCAACAACACCAAGTACGGCCTGGCCGCCTACATCTGGACCAACGACCTCAAGCGCGCCCACAACTTCGCGCAGAACGTGGAGGCCGGCATGGTGTGGCTCAACTCCAACAACGTGCGGGACCTGCGCACCCCGTTCGGCGGGGTGAAGGCCTCCGGCCTGGGCCACGAGGGCGGCTACCGCTCGATCGACTTCTACACCGATCAGCAGGCCGTGCACATCAACCTCGGCGAGGTCCACAACCCGGTGTTCGGCAAGCAGGAGCAGGCCGCGGCGAAGATCGACGGCTGACCCCGCGCTGACCGGCGACCACGACGGCGCCCGCACCGTCCCTGCGACGGTGCGGGCGCCGTCGTCGTGGTGGGGCCGGGCCGGGTCTCTCCCCCGGCCCACCTGACGCGGGTTGAGTTGTCGCGGGTGCGGGCGCCCCGGACCCGCGACAACTCAACCCGCGTTCCTCGGCGGCCTTCCCGTCGGTCGCCCGGATCGTATACGATCGAGCCCGTGACCGTGTCCCAGGCCACAGCGCACCGCCCCCTCACCAAGGAGCACCGATGACCAACCTCGAGAGCCGCCAGAAGACCTCCTCCGGCTTCTTCGTCACCAAGGAAGTCCCCATCGACCCGGAGAACCCCCTCCCCACCCCGACGTCCGAGGCGCCGGACATCCTGCGCTGCGCCTCGATGGAGCTCGTGGTCACGGACCTCGCCGCCTCCCGCGAGTTCTACGTGGACGTGCTCGGCCTGGTGGTCACCGAGGAGGACGAGGAGACCGTCTACCTGCGCTCCATGGAGGAGTTCATCCACCACAACCTGGTGCTGCGCCAGGGCGAGACCGCCGCCGTGGCCGCGTTCTCCTACCGCGTGCGCACCCCCGAGGACCTGGACAAGGCGGTCGCCTTCTACGAGGAGCTGGGCTGCCGCGTGGAGCGCCGGAAGGACGGCTTCGTCAAGGGCGTCGGCGACTCCGTGCGCGTCGAGGACCCGCTGGGCTTCCCCTACGAGTTCTTCCACGACGTCGAGCACGTGGAGCGCCTGGCCTGGCGCTACGACCTCTACACCCCGGGCGCCCTGGTCCGCCTGGACCACTTCAACCAGGTGACCCCGGATGTGCCGCGCGCCGCCCGCTACATGCAGGACCTGGGCTTCCGCGTCACCGAGGACATCCAGGACGAGAACGGCACCGTCTACGCCGCGTGGATGCGCCGCAAGCCCACCGTGCACGACACCGCCATGACCGGCGGCGACGGCCCCCGGATGCACCACGTGTGCTTCGCCACGCACGAGAAGCACAACATCCTGGCGATCTGCGACAAGCTCGGCGCCCTGCGCATGTCCGACCACATCGAGCGCGGCCCGGGTCGCCACGGCGTCTCCAACGCGTTCTACCTCTACCTGCGCGACCCGGACGGCCACCGCGTGGAGGTCTACACCCAGGACTACTACACCGGTGACCCGGACAACCCCGTGGTCACCTGGGACGTGCACGACAACCAGCGCCGCGACTGGTGGGGCACCCCGATCGTGCCGTCCTGGTACACCGATGCCTCCCGCGTGCTGGACCTCGACGGCAACCTGCAGCCGCTGGTCTCCCGCACCGACGACTCGGAGATGGCCGTGACCATCGGCGCCGACGGCTTCTCCTACACCCGCGAGGGGCAGGGCGAGGAGTCCATGCCGGAGTGGAAGCAGGGCGAGTACAAGCTCGGCAACCAGCTCTGACCGGCACGGCCGGCACCGCTTCGGGACACCACGACGACGGCGGGCACCCAACGCAGGTGCCCGCCGTCGGCGTCCGCCCTCCCTACCATCCTCCGCGTCTCCCCGCCCCACGCCGTTCGAGGCGGAAAATCCACCTCATTCGAGCCGGGAGGGCCAGTTTGAGCTCGATTTCCCGCCTCAAAGCGTGGGGAGCAGGGGTGTCCCGCCTCGCAGACGGGCGTCGGGGGGCTGGCCTGGCTCACGGTGCACCGCCGCAAGCCCGGGCTGGGCATCGAGACGCGCGCCCCGGACTGATCCGGGGCGGTGACAGGATGGCGACGGGGCCGGGGGCCGAGCCGCGTAATCGTATACGATGAAGGCCAGGCCCCTGCCCGTCGTCGTGAAGGAGACCGCTGTGCTGGACCACGAGACCCACGTCAAGATCGCCGACGAGCTGCACCGTGCGGGCATCGACCGCGTGCCCGTGCCGCGGCTGACCGCGCGCTACCCGGAGATGGAGATCGAGGACTCGTACGCCGTCCAGCGCATCTGGGCCGAGCGCCAGGTCGAGGCGGGCCGCCGCAAGGTGGGCCACAAGATCGGCCTGACCTCCAAGGCCATGCAGGACGCGACCGGGATCGACGAGCCGGACTACGGCGTGATCTTCGACGACCAGGTGTTCGAGTCCGGCCACGTGTACGAGTGGAAGAAGTACACCCATCCGCGCGTCGAGATGGAGCTGGCGTTCGTGCTGCGGGACGAGCTGCGCGGGCCCGGCCTGAACCTGATGGACGTGCTGCGCGCCACCGAGTACGTGGTGCCCGCGCTGGAGGTGCTGGACTCGCGCATCGAGATGGCCGGCCGCACCATCACGGACACCATCTCGGACAACGCCGCCCTGGGCTCCCTGGTGATCGGCGGCCGCCCCGTGGGCGTGCACGACGTCGACCTGCGGTGGGTCTCCGGCATCCTCTCCCGCAACGAGGAGATCATCGAGACCGGCGTGGCCGCGGGCGTGCTGAACCACCCGGCCAACGGCGTGCACTGGCTGGCCAACCGCATCGCCGAGCACGGAGACGCGCTCGAAGCCGGTGAGATCGTGCTCGCCGGCTCCTTCACCCGCCCGATGTGGGTGTACGAGGGCGACACCGTCTACGCCGACTACGGCCCGCTCGGCACCATCACCTGCCGCTTCGCCTGAGCCGCCCGCCGTCGTCGTCGCCCCGCCCGCCCGCAACGCGGGTTGACCTATCACCAGTACGACGCCGCTCCACCCGCGACAACTCAACCCGCGTCGGGTGGAGGGCGCGGAGAACCCCGGAGGAACGTCCCATGCCCGTCCGCCACAACCCGCAGCCGCTGTTCCGCGACCTCTTCACGCCCGAGGCCGTCGCCGCCCGTGGGGGCCGCCCCGCCGCCGGCATGTTCCTCTCCTCCGGGGACCCGACGACGGCGGAGATCTGCGCCGGCGCGGGCCTCGACTACCTGCTCATCGACGCCGAGCACGCACCGCTGACCCTGCAGGACGTCCTCGCCCAGCTGCGCACGATCGCCGGCTACCGTGTGCCCACCCTGGTGCGCGTGCCGGCGCTGGACACCGTGGCCATCAAGCAGTTCCTGGACCTGGGCGCCCAGTCGCTGCTGGTGCCCATGGTCGACGACGCCGCGATGGCCCGCCGCGCCGTGGCCGCCGCCCGCTACCCGGACGGCTCCGCCGAGGGCGGGGTGCGCGGCGTGGGCTCCGCCCTGGCACGCTCGGGCCGCTGGAACCGGATCCCCGGCTACCTGCCCGGCGCGGCGGACCACGTCTCCGTGATCGTGCAGATCGAGACGGCCGCCGGCGTGCGGAACGCGGACGAGATCGCGGCGGTGGACGGGATCGACGGCGTCTTCATCGGCCCCTCGGACCTCTCCGCGTCCCTGGGCCTGCTCGGCCAGCAGTCGCACCCGGACGTGGTGGCCGCGGTCGAGGAGGTCATCACGAAGGTCAAGGCCGCCGGGAAGATCGTGGGCGTCAACGCGTTCGTGCCCGCGCAGGCCGACGCCTACGCCGCCGCCGGTGCGGACTACGTCAACGTGGGCGCCGACGTCGCCCTGCTGGCCCGCGCCGCCGAGGCCCTCGCCGACCGCTGGTGCCCGGCCCCGAGCAACGCCGCGGCCGACGGGCAGAGCGCGCCCCGCGCGTCGTACTGATCCGGTCATCCCCTCACTTCGGGGCGCGAAATCCACCCCATGGACGCCCGATCCTGGCCCATGACGTGGATTTCCCGCCTCGAATGGCTCGGGGCCGGCGCTTCGGGGGACGTCGCCGCCTCCTGCACAACCGCACCGGGCCCCCTCGCGCGTCCCCAGGCCCCCGCTCGTCTGTCTCGGGATGCCGACCGACGGAGCACGCTCGCCGCATGCCCCGTCGTCCCGCCCCGCTGCCGCCGTCGATCGACCCCACCGCCTTCACGGTCGATGACGCGCGCCGGGCGGGTGTGACGTGGTCCCGACTGCAGTCCTCAGACCTGCGGCGGCTGCGCCACGGCATCTACGGGCCGGCCGGCCCTGCGGCGGTCTCCGTCCGTGAGTGGACGATGGATGAGATCCGCGCGTATCAGCGGCGCCATCCCGACGTCGTCGTCAGCCATGAGACCGCCGCGCGCCTGCACGGCCTGACCGTGCCCGCACGGCTGTTGGCCCCCGGTGCGGTGCACGTCAGCGTCGGCACCTCGGGCGGCCGGCCGGTCCAGGCGAGTCTGGTGCCCCACCGCATCGAGGTGCCGGAGGGACAGCGGATGACGCGGGGCGGCGTGCTTGTGACGACGCCGGCCCGCACCCTGTGGGACCTGTGCGCGGCACGGGCGGCGCTCACGGAGCGGGACGTCGTCGTCGCCGGTGACGCCCTGCTCTGCCCGCCGTGGCTGCCCGGCGGCGGACGCGGGGATCCCGCCTACACCCCGGAGGAGCTCGTCCGATCGCTGGCCGAACGGGGACGTTTCCGGGGGCGCGGACTGGCCCGGGCAGCGCTGGCGAGGATGCGCGTGGGGGCGGATTCGCCGCGCGAGACGCGTCTGCGGCTGGCGCTCGTCGATGCCGGGCTGCCGGAGCCCGAGGTGCAGTGCCGGCTGGACCCGTCAGACCGCCGCGCTCCGACGGTCGACCTCGGGTATCGGCCGTGGCGCCTCGCGTTGCAATACGAAGGCGAGCACCACCGCACCGCCGAGCAGCAGGCCCGCGACGTGCTGCGCGACCGCTGGTGCGCCGACCACGACTGGCTCTCGATCAAGGTCATGTGGGCCGACGCTCGGAACGACTACGCGGACGTCGTCGCGCGGGTGCGGCGCCGGGCGGCCGCGTTCGGTGGGTGACCCGGTGAGATCCACGGTCACCGCAGTCCGCCACGGCCCCCCGTTTCGAGGCGGGAAATCCAGGTCAAAGCGCTCTGGTCCACGCCCGTGGGGTCGATTTCCCGCCTCGAAAGGACGGGTGCGGTGGGAGTCGGCCCGTGAACACCCGTCCTCCCCCACGTAGCGTGGCCCTATGACCACGTCCGTTCCCGCCCTGAGCTCGCATTTCGCCGACACCTTCCCCGAGCTCGCCCTGCCCTGGCAGGCCCAGGCCACGGACGGCCCGCGGCTCGTCCTGCTCAACGCCGGCCTCGCGGCGGAGCTCGGCCTCGACGCCGAGTGGCTCGCCAGCGACGACGGCGTCCGCTTCCTCACCGGCGAGCAGTCCGGCCCGGACGCGCGGCCGGTCGCGCAGGCGTACGCGGGCCACCAGTTCGGCCACTACTCCCCCCGCCTGGGTGACGGGCGCGCCCTCCTCCTCGGCGAGCTCACGGCTCCGGACGGTCGGCTCCACGACCTGCATCTCAAGGGCTCCGGTCGCACGCCCTTCGCGCGCGGCAACGCCGACGGGCAGGCCGTACTCGGCCCCATGCTCCGCGAGTACGTGGTCTCCGAGGCGATGCACGCCCTCGGCGTGCCGACCACGCGGGCGCTCGCCGTCGTCGCCACGGGCCACCCGGTCCGCCGCGAGACCGTGCTGCCGGGCGCGGTGCTGGCCCGGACGGCCGCGTCGCACCTGCGCGTCGGCACGGCCCAGTACGCCGCCGCCCTCCCCGAGCAGGCGCACCCCACGGAGGTGCTGCGCCGGATCGTCGACGAGTCCATCGCCCGCCACCACCCGCACGCCACCGACGCCGAGCACCCCGCGCTCGCGCTCTACGAGGCGGTGATCGCCGCGCAGGCCGAGCTCGTCTCCCGCTGGATGCTCGTCGGCTTCGTGCACGGTGTGATGAACACGGACAACATGACCCTGTCCGGCGAGACCATCGACTACGGCCCCTGCGCGTTCATCGACGCCTTCGACCCGGCCGCGAGCTTCTCCTCGATCGACACCCAGGGCCGGTACGCGTACGGCAACCAGGGGCCCATCGCCGCGTGGAACCTCGCCCGACTCGGCGAGGCCCTCGTGCCCGTGCTCGACGACGACCCCGACCGCGCCGTCCCACTCGCCCAGGAGGCGCTGGGCAGGTTCCACGGCGCCCATCTCGCGGCGTGGCGGGGCGGACTGCGGGACAAGCTCGGCCTCCCGGCGTCCGTGGCGGAGGACGACGTCGCCGCGCTCACCGACCGCCTGTTCCCGTGGCTGGCCGCGGCGCGGGCCGACTGGACCTCGTTCTGGGTGCGGCTGGCCGAGCACACGGCGGCGCCCGTGGACGACGACGCGGCGCGCACCGAGGCGGCACGGCTCGTCCCCGGCGCCCCGGACCCCGCGGGGCTCGCCGCCTGGCTCGCGGAGTGGCGGGCGATGGGTCCCGATCCGGCCCGCATGCGCGCGGTGAACCCCGTCTACATCCCGCGGAACCACCTGCTCGACGAGGCCCTGACGGCCGCGGAGGACGGGGACCTCACCGCCGTCCACCGGCTGCTCGAGGCCGTCACGGATCCCTTCACTCCGCGCCCCGGGTTCGAGCGGTACGCGGAGCCGGGTCCGGCGGACGGGGCCCCGTTCGTCACCTACTGCGGCACCTGACCGCTTGTCGTTGACGAAACGGACGCCCTCCAGGGCACTTTCGTTGACGAAACGGGCGCTCTCACCCCCGCGCCAGCGACTTGACCGGCACGGCCGGGTCCGCGAGCGCGGCGGCGTCCACCACGATCCCCCGGTCGATGATGCGCCGGGCGGCCTTGACGGTCATGGGGTCGTCGATCGACGCGGCCCCGCGCAGGGTCCCGTCCGCGGCCAGGGCGAAGCTCGCCACCACGACGCCGCGCACCTCGCGGTCCACGATCCGCCCGCCGGCCGGCACCGTCATGTCCCCCACGGCCTCCACGTGGGCGTCGTACCGGTCGGACCAGAACCACGGGGCGCCCGGGGCGTCCGCCTGCTCCCCCAGGATCGCCGCCGCGGCGGCCGCACCGGAACGCAGCGCCGGCTCCCAGTGCCGCGACGGCGCCCACGCGGACTCCCGGGCGCGCGCGGCGTCGCCCACGGCCAGGATCCCGGGCACGGTCGTGCGGCCCATCGCGTCCGTGAGCACGCCGTCGGCCACCTCCAGACCGGCGTCCGCGGCGAGGGCGGTGTCCGGCACGGTGCCGCCAGCCAACACCACGACGTCGGCGTCCACGGTCCGCCCGTCGTGGAGGTGGAGCCGGTGGGCGGCCGGCAGTGCGGCGCCGCCGTCGGCGTCCCGGTGCTCGATCCAGGCCGCCCGCCCGACCTCGACCGCGACCCCGTGCTCGGCGTGCATCCGGTGCAGGCGGGCGGCCAGCGCTGGCCCGACCGCCGCGCGAGCCGGGGCGTCCGTCCCGGTCACGAGCGTCACCGCGGCGAGCGAGCGGCGCGCCGCGGCCGCGACCTCCGCCCCCGTGAAACCGCCGCCCACGACCGCCACCTCGGTCCCGAACGTCAGGCGGTCGCGCAGGGTCTCGGCGTCGGCGCGGGTGCGCAGGGTGATCAGGTCCGGGTGGTCGGCGCCGGCGACGTCGAGGGCCCGGGGTCGCCCGCCCGTGGCGAGCACGACCGCGTCCGTGTCCAGGACCCGCCCGGAGGCCGTCTCCACCCGGTGGGGCGCGGGGCCGCCGTCGGGGTGGACGCCGCCCGGCACCACCCGGACCGCCTCGTCCTCCACCAGCTCCACCCCGTGCTCGGCGAACCACGCCGGCGGGGCGAGCAGCAGGCGGTGCGCGTCCGCGTCGCCGGTCAGGAACTCCTTGCTCAGGGGCGGCCGGTCATAGGGCACGCCCTGCGGGTCCACGAGGGCGATCCCGCCCGCGAAGCCGCGGCGCCGCAGCTCGCGGACCACGGCGAAGCCCGCGACGCCGCCGCCCACCACCGCGACCGAGCCGGGCATGCCTGCCGGGGCGTCGACGTCGTGGTTCATGCGCCGGGGACGAGGTAGAGCTGGCCCTCGCGCTCCTCGACGCGGTGCACGCCGACGCCCTTGGTGGCGGGCAGGCAGAGCGCCTCGCCGGTGCGCAGGCAGAACTGCGCGGCGTGCAGCGGGCACTCCACGCGGTCGTCCTCGAGCCAGCCCTCGGCCAGCGAGGCGTCCTCGTGGGTGCACGTGTCGTCGATCGCGTGGAACTCGCCCGCGTCCGTGTGGAACACCGCGACGTCGTCCCTCGTCCCCGCCGTCGCCGCCGGGACGACGATCGCCTCGCCCTCCGGGACGTCCGCCGCCGCGCCGATGTGGATCGGCTCCGCCATGGTCTGCCTCCTCTGGTTCCCGGGCCGGGCGGCCCGTGGTGGTCTCCCGTCACCGTATCCCCCGGCGCGGACCCGACACCCCTCCGCTGTGCTCCGCCCCGGTGCCACACCGCGCCCACCTGTGAATGGGTGAACCGGACATCACGGGGGCGTGAAATCACCCGACAGGCCCGAGAAAAAGGTCCCCGGGAATGGTCGATCACGCTACGATCACGACGGCTCTCCGGCCCTCATCCCGCCCTCACCACGTCACCGCCCCGGGGATGCGACACGGCCCGCGCTTGTCGCTCCTCGGGCACTCCACCTTCCGAAGGCATCCGCATGAAGATTCTCCCGCCGCGCTCCGCCGCATCCCCCCGCCCGCTCGCGCCCGCCGTCGCGGTCGCCGCGCTCTCCGTCCTCGTCGGCGGCCTGCTCCCGCAGCAGCCGTCCGCGACCACGGAGGGCGCCCCCGACGCACGCCCTCGCGACGACGCCGCCCGCGCCACGACCGCCGGGACGGCCGCGACCCCCGCGTCGGCCGCTCCCGTCGAGGGCGCCGGCGTCGCGACCGTCCCGCAGGAGGGCGAGAACCTCGTCCCGGCCGAGGAGGCCCCGGCCGGCGTCGTGCTCGGCGAGCCCGTGGTGGACCGCCCGTTCACGGTGGCCGCCGCCGTATGGGACACCGCGGCGGACGACGCCGTCGAGCGCGTGGAGATCCGCGTGCGTCAGGACGGGGCCTGGGGCCCGTGGCAGGTCCTGGATCGGCCCGTCCTGCCCGAGGACGCCGCCCCCGCGCGCACCGGCACGGACCCGTTCGTCGCGTTCGGCGCGGACGGCGCCCAGCTGCGCGTGACCACCGCCGACGGCGCGGCCCCGGCCGGCCTCGAGCTGTCCCTCATCGACCCGGGCACGGCCGCCACGGACGAGACCGTCGCGAGCGCGCACCCGGCCGTGACCGCCGAGCAGGCCGCCGAGACCGCCGGCCTGCCCCGGGGCGTGAAGTCGAGCGCCGTCGTCGGGGGCGCGGAGCCCGCCGAGGCCCACACCGTGGCCACGGCCTCGGATGCGCGCGCGAAGATCCTCCCGGACGTGATCACCCGCGCGCAGTGGGGCGCGGACGAGTCCTGGGCCGAGTCCTCCCCGCAGTTCGACCAGGTGCGCGCGCTGACCATCCACCACACGGCCGGCACGAACGACTACACGCGCGCCCAGGCCGTGGAGCAGATGCGCGGCATCTACGCGTACTACACGAAGACCCTCGGCTGGGGCGACTTCCCGTACCACCTGATCACGGACCGCTTCGGCAACATCTACGAGGGCCGCCGCGGCGCCCTGGACTCGAACCCGCTGGGCACGCACGCGGGCGGGTTCAACCGGGGCACGATGGGCATCTCCACGATGGGCAACTACGACGTGGTCGCCCCGTCCGAGGAGGTGGTGGACGCGATGGCCCGCGCCACCGCCTACTACCTGTACCGCGACGGCATCGACGCGCGGGGCCGAGTCACCCTGACCTCGGGCGGCAGCACGAAGTACGCCGCGGGCACGCCCGTCACCGTGGACACGATCTTCCCGCACCGGGCCACGTCCGCGACCGCGTGCCCGGGGCAGCACCTGATGGCCCGCTTCGACGACCTGCGGGACCGCGCCGAGGCCATCGCGACGGCGGCCGGCCAGCCGCCGGCACCGGCCACCCCGGCTCCGACGCCGGCCCCGACGACCGAGCCGTCGACCGCCGGCACGTACACGGTGCAGCCGAACGACGGCTGGTGGACCATCGCCCGCCGCACCGGCGTGCCCGCGGCCACCCTCCAGGAGCTCAACGGCATGACCGAGTCGACCGTGCTCCACCCGGGCATGGTGCTGCGCACCGTCGCCGACCCGACCGCCCCGGAGCCCACCCCCATCACCACCGGCACCTACACGGTGCAGCCGAACGACGGCTGGTGGGTCATCGCCCGACGGACCGGCGTCAGCGCCGCGGAGCTCCAGCGGCTCAACGGCATGACGGCGTCCACCGTCCTGCACCCCGGCATGGTGCTCATCACGGCCGCCACGGCGCCGGCTCCCACGCCCGCCCCCGCGCCGGCCCCGGGCACGTACACGGTCCGCGAGGGCGACGGCTGGTGGATCATCGCCCACCGCACCGGCGTGACGATGGAGACCCTCCAGCGCCTCAACGGCATGACCGCGACCACCGTGCTGCACCCGGGGATGGTGCTGCGGACCGGCCAGACCGCCTCCGCCCCGGCGCCCTCGCCCGCCACCTACGTGGTCCAGGCGAACGACGGCTGGTGGCTCATCGCCCAGCGCACGGGCGTCTCCATGGAGC
The DNA here is from genome assembly GCF_003315015.1 of Micrococcus sp. KT16. Taxonomy (NCBI): domain Bacteria; kingdom Bacillati; phylum Actinomycetota; class Actinomycetes; order Micrococcales; family Micrococcaceae; genus Micrococcus; species Micrococcus sp. KT16. The sequence continues at coordinate 44,033 of NZ_QNRG01000009.1, forward strand.
GCCTGCAGCGCCTCAACGGCATGACGGTCTCGACCCTGCTCCACCCGGGCATGGTGCTGCGCACCGCCTGAGCACCCCGCCGGGACGACGTCGGCCCGCACCTGCGCGCGAAGGTGCGGGCCGCCGTCGTCGGTTGAGTTATCACCGGTCGCAGGCCGCCGCACCCGGGATAAGTCAACCGACGTTCCTCCCCACGAGAAGTCGACGAGGGCGCGCGCCGCCTCAGTCCTGTGGGGCCAGCTCCCCGTCCACGAGGTGCCAGCGCCGGTCGCAGGCGGCCGCCACCCTCGGGTCATGGGTCACGACCACCACGGCTCGCTCAGGCCCCACGGCTCCGCGCAGCAGGTCGACGACGTCCCGCGTCCTCGCCTGGTCCAGCGCACCCGTCGGCTCGTCCGCCAGGACCAGCGGCGGCTCGTTGATGAGAGCCCGGGCGACGGCCACCCGCTGCTTCTCCCCGCCGGACAGCGTGCGGGCCCGGTGACCCGTGCGCATTCCCAACCCCACCCGCTCGAGGGCCTCCCCCGCGCGGCGTCGCTGCTCCCCACGCGGGACCCGGTCCGGGCCGTAGCGCAGGGGCAGCATCACGTTCTCCAGTGCGGTGGCGTGCTCCATGAGGGCGAAGTCCTGCAGGACGATGCCGCACCGCTGGTTCCGATACCGGTCCCCGCCCCGGCTCCACGGCTCCGGGAGAGGTTCGCCCCCGAGCAGGACGCGACCCGAGTCCGGGGAGTCCAGGCACGCGAGGATCCGCAGCAGGGTGGATTTCCCGGACCCGGAAGGCCCGGTGACGGCGTGCATCTCACCGGCCGGAACCAGCAGAGAGGCCCCCCGGAGGACGGGCACCGCCTCCCCGCCGGAGAGGAACGTCTTGTCCACGTCGTGGACTTCGAGGAGGCTCATGCGGTCTCCTTGGTCGGCCGGTGGCGGCGGGGGCGGCGACCGAAGGTCGCCGCGAGTGCGCGCCAGGAGGACAGGGTGGCGACGGCGCCGATCGCCATGACGGCGATGAGCGCGGTGGACGTCAGACCGGTGGGCGGCGGCCCCGGCAGGGCGGACGCGCCCGCGGTGAGACCGACGGCGGCCGGCAGGACCCACGCGAAGAGCACGGGAACGATGATCCGCACCGCGGCCTGCCAGCGGGCGGCGCCCACCATCGCGGCGATCCGCCAGGTGGGGGCGAGAGCCCGGGCGAGCACGCCGAGAACGCCGAACAGGGAGACGACGGCGCCGAGCACCGCCGCGCCGAACAGGACGAGCAGCGTGCGGGAGCTGGCGCTCAGAGACTGCAGCAGCGCAGAGGACTGCGGGGTCAAGGGCTCAGCGTTGACCACCAGAGCGTCCGTTTCGAGGGCTCGTCCGGCCGCATCCAGCGCCGGGACGGCGTCCTGGCCCAGGACGATGGTGCGCAGCAGGATGGCCTCCAGCGCGTCTGGCGGGTACAGGCTCGCCAGCGCCGAGGGCGGGACGACCACCAGGACGGCTCCGTCCAGCGGAACCGATCCCATCATCGGATCCAGAGCGGTGGCGCCCGGCGCCAGTCGTCCGGTCACCGGGATCATGGCGTCCTGGAACTGCACACGCGTCGGCGGCGGCAGGACGCCCCCGACCGTGAGCGCGTACGGGTCCTTCGCCGAGGAGTCGCTGCCCAGCACCGCGTAGGGAGCGGCAGTGCCGTCGGCGTCGCGATGCGGGGACTGACCCGTCGGAGACATCGCCGCGGCGAGACCGGACCCGGCGAAGAAGTCCTCGGTCACCAGCAGGGCGCCGGGGAGGTCGTCGCCGAACCGGTCCCCGTAGGGGTCCATCGTGTACGCCGTCCGGTGCGGGTCCTCCAGGAGGGCCAACAGCGCGGCGGCGCGCCGACCGTCGTCGGCGGAGGCGGCCTTGGAGTCGGCAGAGAGGTCGGGCTCGGGCGGCTCCTGCTGCGATTCGCCAGGGGCGGCGCCGCCTCCCTCCAGATGCCCTGGCGCCGCGAGGTAGAAGCCCCGCAACGAGGCCGCGCCGAGCTGCTCCCACCGTTGCAGGTGCCGATCGACCTCCTGTGCCTCGCTCGCCTGCTGGAAGGACAGTCCCAAGAGCGAGCACGAGGCGACCGCGTGGACGAAGGCGACCAGCACCAACGGCCAGAACCTCAAGGTGTCGCGCAACCCCTCGCTCCAGGCCACACCGAGACTCCGGAGGTTCACCGGGGCGCTCGCATCCAGAGGGCGACCACATGGGTCGCCGACACGAGCACGGCATCGCCCAGCAGCACGACCAGGATGACGCCACTCGCGACGAGCGGGGACGGTTCCGTGACCGCGCCAGTCAGCACCATCCCCTGCCACAGCGCGGCCGAGATCCCCGCAGCGCCGAGGAACGGCACCAGGCTCACGCGAGCCCGAGACACGGCGGCCCGGAGCGGGGAGACCCCGAGCAGGCGCAGCACCCGCAAAGAGGGACGATCCCCCGCGCGCAGAGTCAGCACCCAGAACGCCGTGACGCTCATCAGAGTGAGGCCGGTCAGCGACGAGGTCACGCCGAGCACGGGCGTCCCGAGCGACGCGGTCATCGCCGAGGGTGCCGGCGCCGCGTCGACTTCCAGGCCGGCGGTTCGCAGGTTCTGCAGGAATCCGTCCAGGTCGGCGGGGTCGCCCACGAGGAATCCGACGTAGGCGGCGGCGTTGTCGAACGCCGGGGTCGGCTGGATCACCCCGTCCGAGGGCAGTCCTCGCCAGTCCGCCGCGGAGGCGAGGGCCACCGGCCGACCGGCCAGTTCCCCGCTCCGAGCGGCCCGGTCGGCCAGAATGCTGCCCTCGCGCAGCAGAAACCCTCGCGCTGCCCGCAGAGATTCCAAGGTCGGCACGTCGATGCCCGCAAGACACGGGGCCGCGGGGCCGGCCAGGTGGCGCACGCCGGGGTCCGCCCCGCTCGCCATCAGGGTGAGGTTCCGCCCGGTCGTGGCGGCCTCTGCCACGGACCAGACCTCGCCGCCGCCTCCGATGCCGACATCCCAGACGGCCGGCCCGCACTCCGCGGCTCCGAAGTACTGCCGATGGTGGACGGACAGGGAGCCCACGAGGCTCAGCGCCAGCCCGCACAGTGCCACGAGCAGCACGGCACGGGTGACGAGCAGCCCGAGCGTCCGGAGTCCCCTGCCCGTCACGGTCAGTTCCCACCGATGGGCTCGGACAGGGCCCCGTACTGCACCCGCGCCACAGCACCGACCGCAGCGGCTCCCCACGCGGCAGTCTTCCTGAGCAGGGCCATGATGGCCTCCTTGCTGTGTGACACCCAGAAGATCCCCCTGACCATCTGTGATGTCTCTCATACCCCTGTGAGTAGGGTAATCATCATCCCCCCCGGTGGGGTGTCAAGGAGATTCCTCGGCACATTCCGGCCGCGCTCGGGGGCCTCGCCCGTGGCGTGCCGCTGGCCTTTCACGGCGCGGGGCGGCCTGCGGGCCGACGTCGTCGGTTGAGTTATCACCGGTCGTAGGCCGCCGCACCCGGGATAAGTCAACCGACGTTGCTCCCCAGGACAAGTCGACGACGGCGCAGGCCTCCGAGAGCCCGTGGGGCCGGTGGCTGCGGCGCCGCGGCTCAGTCCTCGAGCTTCTCGAACCGCACGCCGGGGTGCGCCGCCTCCAGCTCCTCCCACGTGATGCCGTGCAGCTCGCGGACCCGCACGACCCCGGAGGCGTCCAGCAGGAAGACGCCCCGATCCGCGTAGATGCGGGAGACGCAGCCGACGCCGGTGAGGGGGAACGTGCACTCGGCCAGCAGCTTCGGATCGCCCTTCTTGGTGAAGAGATCCATCATCACGTAGGTGTCCTTGGCGCCGATCGCCAGGTCCATCGCACCCCCGACGGCGGGGATCGCCCCGGGCTTGCCCGTGGACCAGTTGGCGAGGTCGCCGGTCGCGGAGACCTGGTAGGCGCCGAGGACGCACACGTCCAGGTGGCCGCCGCGCATCATGGCGAACGAGTCGGCGTGGTGGAAGTACGCGGCCCCGGGCAGCTCGGTGACGGGGATCTTGCCGGCGTTGATGAGGTCTTCATCGATCTGCTCGCCCTCGGCCTGCGGGCCGAAGCCCAGCATGCCGTTCTCGGTGTGCAGGGTGACGTTCTTCTCCGCCTCCAGGTAGTTGGACACCGTGGTGGGCTGGCCGATGCCCAGGTTCACGAAGGAGCCGGGGGCGATGTCCGCCGCGATCGTACGGGCCAGTTCGTCCTGGGTCAGCGGGGTGTCGGTCTGGGTGATGCTCATCGCTCTCCTCACTTCCCCTCGGCGGCCGGCTCGGCCGCGGTCGTCGTGGCCGCGCACGGCTTCGGCCGGCCCTCCGCCAGGGCAGCCCGCTCGGCGCGCTCCTTCTCCCCGGACTCGGTGTCGATCCGCACCACGGTGTCCGTGTAGATGCCGGGGGTCACCACGTGCTCCGGGTCGATCGGCTCCTCGCGGACCTCGTCCACCTGGACGATCGTGGTGGCGGCGGCCGCGGCCATGACGGGTCCGAAGTTGCGGGCGGTCTTGCGGTACACGAGGTTGCCGTGGCGGTCCGCCGCGTACGCCTTGATGAGCGCGACATCGCCGCGGATCGGGGCCTCCAGCACGTAGTGCGTGCCGTCGATCTCGCGGACCTCCTTGCCCTCGGCCAGCTGCGTGCCGTAGCCGGTGGGCGTGAAGAAGCCGCCGATGCCGGCGCCGCCGGCGCGCAGGCGCTCGGCCAGGTTGCCCTGCGGGACGAGCTCCAGCTCGATCTCCCCGGCACGGTAGGCCTCGTCGAAATGCCACGAGTCGGACTGGCGCGGGAACGAGCAGATGATCTTGGCGACCCGCCGCTCCTTGATCAGCAGCGCCAGGCCCGCGTCCGCCTGGCCCGCGTTGTTGTTGACCACCGTGAGGCCGGTGGCCCCGGACTCGAGCAGCGCGTCGATCAGCTCCATCGGCTGGCCGGCGTTGCCGAACCCGCCGATCAGCACCGTGGCGCCGTCGGTGATGCGGGAGACGGCCTGCGCGGCCGTGTCCACGAACTCCAGCATGGGGACTCCTTGGATGAGGGGGTCGGGTGGGTGCTCGGCCGGACGCGTCAGCGCGCGGCCACGTTCTCGAGGACGACGGCGATGCCCTGGCCCACGCCGATGCACAGCGCGGCCACGCCCCACCGCTCACCGGAGGCCTCGAGGCGGCGGGCCAGCGTGCCGAGCACGCGGGTGCCGGAGGCCCCGAGGGGGTGGCCGATCGCGATCGCGCCGCCCCAGGCGTTCACGATCTCCGGGTCCACGCCCCAGGCGTCCGTGCAGGCCAGGGACTGGGCGGCGAAGGCCTCGTTGAGCTCGACGGCGGCCACGTCCTTCCAGCCGATCCCGGCGCGGGACAGGGCCCGGTTCACCGCCTCCACCGGCGCGTAGCCGAAGAAGTCGGGCTCGTTGGCGGCGGTGGCGCGGCCGGCGATGCGGGCCAGGGGCTCCAGGCCGAGCACATCGGCGCCCGTCGACGAGCCCAGGAGGGCGGCCGAGGCGCCGTCGTTCATGGGCGAGGCGTTGCCCGCCGTGACGGTGCCGTTCTCCCGGCGGAACACGGTGCGCAGGCCGGCGAGGGTCTCGGGGGTGGAGTCCGGGCGGACGGTCTCGTCCCGCTCCAGGTCCGTGCCGGGCACGGCGGCCACGAGGGAGTCATACCGCCCCTCGTCCCACGCCCGCGCGGTAAGGCGGTGCGAGCGCGCGGCGAACTCGTCCTGGCGCTCGCGGGAGATGCCGAAGCGCTCGCGCAGCAGTTCCGTGGCCTCGCCGAGCGAGACGGTCCACTCCGGCGGCATCGCATCGTTGATCAGGCGCCAGCCGAGCGTGGTGTTCGCCGCCGCCAGGTCGTGCAGGGGGAACGGGCGAGTGGTCTTGGGCAGCACCCACGGGGCACGGGACATGGACTCGACGCCGCCCACGAGCACGACGTCCGCCTCCCCCACCTCGATCTGACGCGAGGCCATGATCGCCGCGTCCAGGGAGGATCCGCAGAGCCGGTTGACGGTGGTGGCGGGGACGGTGACGGGCAGGCCGGCCAGCAGCGCGGCCATGCGGCCCACGTTGCGGTTCTCCTCTCCGGCCCCGTTCGCGTTGCCGAACACCACCTCGTCGATCCGGTCCGGGCGGGCGCGGCCCGTGCCGGCCTCGATCGGGGCGCCGCGCAGCTCGTCCGCCACGTCCTGCGCGCTCTCCCGGCGCAGCCCCGTCAGGCCGGGGGCACGGTCCACGAGGGTCCGGAGCACGTGGGCGGCGAGGTCGTCCGGCCGGGAGCCGGCGAGCGCGCCGCCGATCTTGCCGAAGGGGGTGCGGACGGCGTCGTACACATAGGCGTCGGTGAGGCTCATGCGGCCACCGTAGGACGGCCCGCGGACGCCGGACCAGAAGAGTTCGTGCAGCGCACACTTGTGCGCACAGCGAACGGTAGGCTCGCGGCATGCTCCCCGATCCCCCCGCCGACGGCCCCGTCCCGGCCCGCCCGGAGGCCCCCGTGCGCGCCCTGGCCACCGGTCTGGCCGTGCTGCGGTCCTTCACCCCGGGCCGTCCGGCGCTGACCGTCTCCTCCGCCGCAGAAGCCGCCGGCATCACGCGCGCCACGGCGCGCCGTGTCCTGCACACGCTCGTCCACGAGGGCTTCGCGGTGCAGGAGGACCGCGAGTTCCGGCTGACTCCGCGGGTGCTCGAGCTCGGCCACGGCTACTGGACGGGCACGTCGCTGGCGGAGCTGCTGCGGCCGGTGCTGGCCCGGGCCTCCCAGGCCCTCGAGCAGTCCTGCTCCGCCGCGGTGCTGGACGGGGCCTTCCTGCTCTACATCGCCCGCGTGCACACCGAGCGGATCATCCGGGTGAACCTCGACGTCGGCACGCGGCTGCCGGCGTTCCTCACCTCCATGGGCCGGGTCCTGCTCGCCGACCTGCCGCCGACCGCCGCGCGTCGTCTGCTCCAGGGCACGCCGCGGACCCCGCGGACGCCGGAGACCGTGACGGACGTGTCCGCGCTGCTCGCCGAGCTGGCGCGGGTGCGGGAACAGGACCACGCCGTGGTCACGGCCGAGCTGGACCCCCATCTGAGCTCCGTGGCCGTGCCGGTGCGCGGGCCGGACGGCGCCGTGGTGGCCGCGATCAACACGGCGCTGCCCCACCGCTCCCCCGGTGCGGCCGGACCGAGCGCGGCCCAGCAGACGCGGGCCGCCGTCGACGCCGCCCTGCCGGTGCTGCGCGAAGCCGCGCGGGACGCCGAGGACGCCCTCATGGCGCTGCGCCGCTGAGCGGCCGTCACAGTCCCTCCCCCTCCGCCCCCGGACGGCCCCGGGCCCCGCCCGCGGCCTACCCTGGAGGAGCCCGACCCGGGCCGCGACCGAGTCACGAGGAGATGAGACGAGCGCATGACCCGCCTGCCCGGTCTGCGTCGCCCGCGGTTCCTGGACCCGTGGCGCCGCCCGCTCGCCCCCCGTCTGCCCTGGCACGTGGTCCTCGCGGTCTCGATCGCGGGGGCACTGACCATCGCCACCCTCAGCCTCGGCGAGGACCTGGCCTCCGTGCCGCTGCTGGTGGGCGCCTTCGGCTCGTCCTGCGTGCTCGTGTTCCTCGTGCCGCACGGCCCGCACTCCCACCCCGCCAACGTGCTCGTGGGGCATGTGGTCTCGGCCGCGTGCGGGATCGCCGTGATCTCCGTGCTGCCCCTGGCCTGGTACTCGCTCGCGGTCGGCATGGGCCTGGCCATGGCCGTCATGGCCGGGCTCCGCGTGGTCCACGCCCCCGCGGGCGCCACCGCGCTGGCGGTCATGCTGAGCAATGCGGACTGGCACTACCTGGTCACCCCGGTGCTCGCCGGGGCGCTGGTCCTCACCGCGTGCGCGCTGCTGTACCGCCGCCTGATGTGGCGGGTGATCGGGCCGCCGGAGTGAGCCGTCAGGCTCAGAGCGGCCGGCCGGCCGCCAGGTCCTCGTCCACCTCCGCGAACACCTGCTGGGCCAGCGCGAAGGCGATGTTCGCGGCCGGGACCGAGGCGTAGATCGCGGTCTGCAGTAGGATCTCCCGGATCTCCTCCCGGCTCAGCCCGTTGCGCAGGGCGGCACGCAGGTGCATGGCGCACTCGTCCCAGTACCCGCCCGAGACCATCGCCGTGATGGTCACCGCCGAGCGCATCCGCCGGTCCAGGCCGGGCCGCGTCCAGATGGTGCCCCAGGCGTACCGGGAGATGAGGTTCTGGAAGTCCTCCGTGGTCTCGTCCTTCTTCGCCTCCGCGCGGTCCACGTGGGCGTCCCCGAGCACCTCCCGGCGCACGGCCATGCCGGCGTCGAGGACCTCCTGCGCCGTGCGGTGCATCTGGTGCCCGATCGGGGCCTGACCGCCGCTCACCGCACCCGCCAGGAACGCGCGCAGGGCCGCGGCCGTGGCCTCCGGCTGCTCGAGGGGGGCCTGGTGCGCCGCGTCGTCGAACGTGACCACCGTGGTGCCGAGGACCGCCGCGGCGATCTCCTCGCCGGCCGCCGGCGGCGTGACCGTGTCGTGGGCGCCGTGCACGGTGAGCACGGGGACGGTGATCGTGGCGAGGCGGTCGCGCACGTCGAAGTCGCCGAGCGCCTCGCACAGCCGGGCGTAGGAGTGCCGGTCGGCCTCCTGCAGCGTGTGCAGCAGGGCCGTGGCGCGCTCCGGATGGCGCTCGATGAACCCCGGGGCGAACCAGCGCTCGGCCGAACCGGCCACCATGGTCGGCGTGCCGGCCCGCTCGACCAGCTCGGCACGCTCCCGCCAGGCCTGCGGCTCGCCGATCCTGGCGGCCGAGCAGATGACGGCCACCCCGGCGATCTCGTCGGCATGGTCGAGGGCCAGCTGCAGCGCCACACAGCCGTTGAGCGAGACACCGGCGAAGAACACCGGCACCTCCGCCGGGATCGAGCCCTCATCCCGCAGGCGGGCCACGGCGGCGACGACGGCGTCCGCCAGCTCGGCGATCGTGCACGGCTCGGCCTGGGGGGCGGAGGCGCCGTGGCCGGGCAGGTCGTAGCCGATCACGAGTGTGTCCTCGCCCATGCGCTCTGCGGCGAGGGACCACAGCGCGTGCGCGCCGGTGCCGAGGCCGGCGCCCACCACGAGGACACGGGCGGGCGACGGCGCGGCATGCAGGAGGGTGGTGGTGACGGTGGGCTGGCCCATGCGACATCCTTCCGGTCGGGGTCGGGCTCCCCGCGGCGGGCGGGGCTCTGCTGATCGATCCTGGCAGGGCGGTCCGCCCGACGCAGGGGGGTGACGTCTCGCGGCTCAGTCAGCCGCGAGGTCGGTATGGGCGGCCACAATGCGGTCCACCAGCGCGGCCGCCTCGCCGGTGTAGCCGGCCGGATCGCACAGCTCCGCGAGGCGGTCGTCGCCGACGGACGCGGGCACGGCGGCGCGCAGCAGCGCACCGAACTCACCGCGGCCGGCCAGGGCGTCGTCGACGACGGCGTGGATCGCGTCCCGGCCCGCGCCGGGCCGCCCCGCGGCCGCGTCGATCACGGGGGCGAGCTCGGCCATGAGCCGCTCGGAGACCAGCGCCGGTCCCGTGCGGCCGAGGTTCTGCCGCATCCGGTCCTCGTCCACGCGCAGACCCGCGGTGAGCTCACGGGTGAGCGCGGTGGCCCCGCCGGCCAGCCGGAGCAGCTGCCGCAGCGCGGGCCACTCCGCGTGCCACGCGCCGGACGGGCGGTCGTCATCGGCGGCGCCGGCGGCCGTGTGGACCTGCGCGAGCACGCCGGGCGCGGACAGGGCCGCCGAGCGGACCAGCACGGACAGCACCGGGTTCTGTTTGTGCGGCATCGCCGAGGAGCCGCCCCGCCCGGGGGCCGTGGGCTCGCTCAGCTCGCCGATCTCGATGCGCGCCGCGATCAGCACGTCGTTGGCGATCCGGCCACACGCGGCGACGACGTCCGCGAGCGCGGCGGCCACGCCCGTGACGGCCATCCGGTTGGTGTTCCACGGGGCGGGCGGAGCGCTCAGGCCCAGCTCCGCGGCCAGGTCCTCGACGAGGTCGAACGCGGTGACCTCGTCGGCGAGCCCACCGGCGCGGCGGGCCCGCTCGACGTGGCCGGCGAGCGAGGCCAGCGTGCCGGCGGCCCCACCCCACTGGATCGGCAGGTCCGTCGTGGCGCGCTCGAGGCGCCGGGTGGCCTGCGCGAGCCCGTCGAGCCAGGTGGCGGCGCGCAGCCCGAAGGTCGAGGGCAGGGAGTGCTGCGTGAGCGAGCGGGCGACCATGGGCGTCGTCCGGTGCGTCAGGGCAAGCCGGGACAGGGATCCGACGGCGGCCCGCAGGTCCGCCGTCAGGTCGCCCGCGGCGCGGGCCACCATCAGCATCAGGGCCGTGTCCACCACGTCCTGGCTGGTGACCCCGCGATGCACGGTGGCGGCGGCGCCGGCCGGCAGTCGTGTGCGCAGCGCCCGCAGCGTGGGGATCAGCGGGTTGCCGCCGCCCTGTGCGGCGCGGGCGATCTCCGCCGGGTCGTACTCCGCCGGGTCGCAGGCGGATCGGACCTGCTCGGCCTCGGCGGCGGAGGCGAGCCCGCGCCGGGCGAGGACGTCCACCCACGCCGCCTCGACCTCCAGCAGGTGGCCGAGGACGGCGCGGTCCGACGTCGTCTCCGCCACCGTGCCGGCCGCCCAGACGGGGCTGAGCAGGCCGACGTCGGCGGCGGGACCCAGGGGGTCGACGGCCGCCATCAGCCGTGCCTCGGATACTCGATGCCGGGGAACTGCAGGAAGACCGTCTCCTTGTCCGCGTGCTCGCCGCGGCCCTGGATCCAGACGTCGAACTTCAGGGAGCCGTCGTCGAGGCGCTCGGCCACGAGGGTGCGGCGCCGCTCCTCGGGCAGGGAGGACAGCAGGGGGTCGTGCTCGAGGGCCTCGGCATCCTCGGGCAGGTAGACGCGCGTGTGGAGCTTGTTGAGCAGGCCCCGGGCGAACAGCACGAGGTGGATGAAGCGCGCCGTGCCCTCGCCGGTCGCCCCGGGTTCGACGGTGGAGAACGTGTACGTGCCGGCGTTGTCCACGGTGGCCCGGCCCCAGCCGGTGAACGTGAAGCCGTCGCGCAGGAAGGAGCCCTCCTCCTGGGCGATGACGCCCTCGGCATCCGGCTGCCAGATCTCCAGCATCGCGTCCGGGATGGGGTCGCCGTTGCCGTCGTAGACCGTGCCGGTCAGACGCAGCGCGTCCGCGCGGCCGGGCGGGACGAGGTTCTGGCCGTCGCGGAAGGGCAGGTGCACCTGCTCATAGCCGTCCGCGTACCCGAAGAACGGGCCGATGGTCTGGCCCGGCGTCGGGATGAGCGTGCCGTCCGGGGCGCGCTCGGTGTTCTCGTCGATCCGCATCAGTGATCGCCCTCCTCGTCTTCCATCCACGTGCGCTGGCTGCCCGTCAACACGATGTCCCACCAGTAGCCGGTGTTCCACTCGTGGCTGGTCACGGAGTGGTCGTAGGTGGCCACGAGGCGGTCGCGTGCCTTCTGGTCCGTGATGCCCTGGTAGATCGGGTCCAGCGGGAACAGCGGGTCGCCCGGGAAGTACATCTGGGTGATCATCCGCTGTGTGAAGTCGGTGCCGAAGAGGGAGAAGTGCACGTGGGCGGGTCGCCACGCGTTGTGGTGGTTCTTCCACGGGTAGGGCGCCGGCTTGATGGTGGTGAATTCGTAGCGGCCCTCGGCGTCGGTGAGGGTGCGGCCCACGCCCGTGAAGTTGGGGTCCAGGGGGGCCGGGTGCTGGTCGCGCTTGTGCACGTAGCGGCCGGCCGCGTTGGCCTGCCAGATCTCCACGAGCTGGTGACGGACCGGCCGGCCGGCGCCGTCCAGCACGCGGCCGCGGATCTTGATGCGCTCGCCGATCGGCTCGCCGTTCTGGCCGACGGTCAGGTCCGCCTCGAGCGGGTGCACGTCGCGGTGGCCGAAGGCCGGGGACCACAGCTCCACGGTCTCGGGGTCGGCGTGCACGAGCGACTTGGTGGGGTGGCGGAACACAGACGAGCGATAGGGCGGGAAGTCGAGCCGCGGCTGGGTCTCGCCCTGGGCCTGGGCATGGACGGCCGCGATCTCTTCACTGATCTGCCCCTGCGAGTCGCGGGTGGCGGCTGGATCGAGCACGTGGGCGCTGTCGAACGTGTCGTCGTCCTTGGCCTGGGCGGTGATGCTCACGTCGGCTCCTTTCTCTGCGGGGTCGGGGATCGGTCGGACTCAGGCGGAGGGCCAGCCGGTGTACTGCTCGGCGAGGAACTGCCGTCCGTAACGGGACTGGACCACGTTGCGGAGCTCACCGCGCACGCGCATGTCCTCGAACTCCGAGGCGTCCGGGCGGGCGTGGAGCATGGTGGTCATCCAGTAGGAGAAGTTCTGGGCCTTCCACACGCGGGTCAGCGCCGTCTCCGAGTAGGCGTCGAGCAGGTCACGCGAGCCCGTGGCGGCCCACGACTCGAGCGCCTCGGCCAGGACGCGCACGTCCGCGAAGGCGAGGTTCAGGCCCTTCGCGCCGGTGGGCGGGACGGTGTGTCCGGCGTCGCCGGCGAGGAAGACGTTGCGGTGACTCAGCGGTGTGCGCACGTAGGAGCGGAAGCCGAGCACCGTCTTGTCGATGATGGGGCCGGTCTTGAGGGTGAAGCCGTCCGGGCCGGCCACGATGCTCTGCAGCCGGTCCCAGATCCGGTCGTCGGACCAGTCCTCCACGCGGGTCGAGGGGTCGCACTGGAAGTACATGCGCTGCACGGTCTCCGAGCGCTGCGAGATCAGGCCGAAGCCATGCTCGGAGCGGGCGTAGATCAGCTCAGGCGAGGACTTGGGCGCCTCGGCGAGGATGCCGAACCAGGCGAAGGGGTACGCGTGGAAGTGGTCCTCGCCCTCGGTGTCGCGCTGGAGGGCCTTGCGCACGGTGGAACGGGAGCCGTCCGCGCCCACGAGGATGTCGCAGCGCAGCTCCTCGACCGGCCCCTCCTCGCCACCGGCCACGGAGCGGAACCGGACGCCGGGGGTGTCCGAGTCGACGTCGAGCACCTCGAGCACCTCGGTCTCGAAGCGGACGTCGCCGCCGTCGCGCCGTCGCGCCGCGGCCAGGTCGACGAAGACCTCGTTCTGCGCGTACAGGGTGACCGTGGCGCCCACGAGCTCCGGGAAGTCCAGGGCGTGCGACTCGCCGTCGAAGCGCAGGATGATGCCGCGGTGCTCGTCGCCCACCGTCCTCACCCGGCCGTCGACGCCCGTGTCCGTCAGCATCTCCACGCTGGGCTGCTCGAGGATGCCCGCGCGGTGGGTGTGCGCGATGGTCTCGGGGTCACGGGACTCGAGGACGACGTTGTCGATCCCCTGCCGCGCGAGCAGGTGGGAGAGCATCAGGCCGGCGGGCCCGCCGCCGACGATGCCGACGCGGGTGCGGGTGAGGGGAGGCGTCACAGGTTTCTCCTTAGAGGGAGGCGGGCGGGTCGCGCGGGGAGGCGAGCTCCCTGGGCCTCTCGCCGCTGCCGGATTCCAGTGTGTCTGCGGGACGGCCGGGCCGTCCGGGCGTTCTCACTCAGTGAGAGGACCCCCGGACGGCCTGGCCGGGTGGTCATGCGTGCCGGTGGATCGACTTGTAGGACAGGTAGGCACTGAGGCCCTCGATCCCGTACTCGACGCCCATGCCGGAGTCGTGGCGCCCGCCGAACGGGGCCGCGTGGTTGGAGCCGAAGAAGTTGATGCCCACGGAGCCTGAGTCGATGCGTCGGGCGACCGCGAGCGCGCGGTCCTCGTCCCGGCCGAACACGATGCCGCCGAGGCCGAACGGGGTGTTGTTCGCCAGCTCGATCGCCTCATCGACGGACCCGTCGGCGTCGTCGTAGCTCAAGATCGTGATGACCGGCCCGAAGATCTCCTCGCGGGACACCCGCATCTCGGGGGTGACGTCCGCCAGGACGGTGGGCTCGATGAACGCGCCCTCCCGCAGGTGCTCCGGTAGACGGTCCCCGGGGAGCGCCTGGCCGCCCGTCACGATCCGGGCGCCCTCTTCGCGCGCCGACTCGATGAACTCCATCACCGTGTCGTACTGGGCGCGGGAGGCCACGGGACCGAACACGCTCGCCTCATTGAGGGGGTCGCCCTGCGCCTGGGCCGCAATCGTCTCGCCCACCATGGACACGACTTCCTCGTACCGCGAGGCGGGGGCGAGGATGCGCGTGGAGATGTAGCAGGTCTGCCCCGTGTTGCGCATGCAGGAGCGCACGAGCACGCGGGACATGGCCTCCAGGTCCGCGTCCGGCAGGACGACGGCGGAGGACTTGCCGCCCAGCTCGAGGGTGACGGGGCGCAGCAGCTCGCCGCACGCGGCGGCGATCTCGCGGCCCACGGGCGTGGAGCCGGTGAACGCCACCTTGTCGACCCCGGGATGGCGCACGAGAGCGTCGCCGAAGCGGCCGGGGCCGGTCAGGAAGTTGACCACGCCGTCGGTGATCCCCGCGGCGGCGACGGCGTCGACCACGAATCGCAGCGAGAGCGGGGTGACACTCGCCGGCTTGATGACCACGGTGCACCCAGCCAGCAGGGCGGGTGCGAGCTTGATGACCACGAGGTTGATGGGGAAGTTCCACGGCGCGATGAGCGCGCAGACGCCGATCGGATCGCGCTCCACGACGGACTCGGCGCCGCCGGCCGGGAAGGGCCGCACGTCCGGGGTGTCCAGCCACGAGGCGAGGGAGGCGTAGTGCCGGAAGATGCCGGCGGCGTTCGCCGCGGCCCCGCGCGTCTCGGAGAGCGGCGAGCCGTTCTCCCGCGAGATGGTCCGGGCGAGATCCTCGGCGCGCGCCTCGATCTCGTCCGCGACCGCGAGCAGCTTCTCCGCGCGCTGGGCCGCGGTGAGGCCGGACCAGCCGGGAAGTGCGCGGCGGGCCGCGACCACGGCGGCGTCCAGCTCCTCGTCGGTGGCGGCGGGCACGGATCCGAAGACCCCGCCCGTGGCCGGGTCGACCACGTCGGTTCGCCCCTCACCGCGGGCCGGCGTCCACCGACCGTCGATGAAGTGGTCCTCGACGTGCTCGTACGGCAGGGTGAGCCCGACGCGCGGGTCGGCCGCGCCGGGAGCGGTGCGTTCGGTCGTCGTGTCCGTCATGCCGATGCCTCCTGGGCCTTGTCGCGGCCGCCGCGGATGACATCGGTGCGCAGCAGCGCCCGGGCCCGGGCGAGGTCCGCCGTCGCCATGTCGTGGGCGGCCTGGGTGATCAGCTCCGGCAGGATCTCCCGCACGAGCCGGTCGGTGTAGACGTCCACCGCCATGCCGAACCAGAGCGACGACGCCAGGATCCCGGCCCGGTCGAAGCGCCACAGGCGGTCCGAGTCGCGGACGAGGGCGTCCTCAAGGCTGTAGGCCACGGGGCGGGTGTCGTGGCCGTCGATGATCTCGCAGACCCGGTCCACGAACTCCTGGTCGTGGCCGAGGGCGGGCAGGACGCGCTGGGCCACGAGGACGCCCTCGCGCTCGTGCTCGAAGCGGATGGCCGCCTTGCGCCAGTCCCCCGAGAAGCCCTCGGAGACGATGCGGGACTCGTCCACGTGGGCCCATCCCGTGTCGTGCAGGATGATCGCCGTCAGGACGAGCTCGCGGTCGGCCTCCGGGTACGCGTCGCAGAGCCGGGTGGCGTAGGCGGCGCACACGGGCAGGTGGATGTCGTTGGCCCGCGTGCGGGTCTCGGGGACGATCAACTCCCACAGGCGGTCGTAGTCCGTCGAGGGGCTCAGGTCCACGGGGCGGGTGTCGGCTTCGCGCTCTGTCGGGATCGGGCGCGCCGCGTAGCGCTGCGCGAACCGGACGGCGCGCGGGTCCTCTGCGGCCGCCGAGGGGTCGGCCGGGGCCCAGGGGGTGTGGCCGTCGTCGGGGGTGGTGGTCTGTGTGCTCATGACTGCTCCTCCAGGTCCACGGCCAGCCCCTTGAGTGGGGTGGACGGGTCGGCGACCTTGTCGGCCGGGATGGTCTGACCCTTCGAGAGGGCCGAGCGCACCGCCATGAAGTCCAACGGCGCGTTGACGCAGTCGGCGGCGATGAGCTGTCCCTCACGGTAGTAGAGGACGCTGAAGCGCCCCTTCTCGTCGTCCCGACGGACCACGGTCTGGTCGTAGCCCTGCGTCAGGCCGGCGATCTGCAGCTTCAGATCCGCCTGGTTCGACCAGAACCAGGGGATGCCGACGTACTCGCTCTCGCGCCCGGTCATGGCATAGGCCGCGACCTTGGCGTGCTCGATGGCGTTGTTGACCGACTCCAGGCGGATACGCTCGCCCTCCGGGGCGCGCGGCAGCGGGATCGGCAGGTTGGCGACGTCGCCGACGGCGACGGTCGTGCCGTCCGAGGCGAGCGCCCGCTGGTCCACGACGATGCCGTTGTCGACCTCGAGGCCCATCTGCTCCGCGAGCTGGGTGTTCGGGATGACGCCGATGCCCACGATGGCGAGGTCTGCCTCGATCACCGTGCCGTCTGCCAGCTCGACCCCGGCGAGGCGGCCGTCATCGCCGACGAAGCGCTCCGTAACTGCGTCGAGCTCGATGCGCAGCCCGCGGCCCCGGTGCGACTCGAGGAAGAACTGCGAGGTCTCCTCGCCCACGGCGCGGCCGATGAGGCGCGGCCCGCGTTCCAGGACCGTCACCTCGATCCCCATGCCGGCGAGCGAGGAGGCGGCCTCGAGGCCGATGAAGCCGCCGCCGATGACGACGGCGCGGCGGGCCGTGGTGACGCGGTCCTTGAGCTCGAGGGCGTCGTCCGCGTTGCGCAGGTAGAGCACGCCGTCGAGGTCGGCGCCGGGGACCTCGAGGCGCCGGGCCCGGGCACCGGTGGCAAGGGCGAGACGGCGGTAGGGGAACCGGCGCCCGTCCTCGGCGAGGGCGACGCCCGCGCCGGGCGCATCGCCCCGCGGAGCTCGCTCCACGGAGACGATCCGCGCGCCCTGCACGAGGGTGATGCCGTGCTCGTCCCAATACTCCTGGGTGCGGAAGATTAGCTTCTCCTTGTCCATCGTCCCCTGGAGGAACTCCTTGGACAGGGCGGGGCGCTGATAGGGGCGGTGGGCCTCGTCGCCCAGGAGGGTGATGGGCTCCTCGTCCCCGGTGCCCCGGAGGGAGATCGCGAGCTGCACGCCGGACTGACTCGCGCCGATGATCAGCGTCCCGGCCTCCGGCGCGGTCTCCGCCGCGGTGTCCCGGGCGGGGGTCTCGGTGGTCATGACGGCATCACACCTGCGTCTCGGGGGTGGTCACGTGGAGGTCGTCGTCCTCAGACAGCTTGAGCTGGCACGAGAGGCGCGAGTTGTCCTCACGGTCGACGGCGGTGCCGTAGAGCATCTCGTCCTCCATCTCGGACATGGGCTCGAGCGAGTCCAGCTGGTCTTCGCGGACGAAGACGTGGCACGTGGCGCAGGAGAGCGACCCGCCGCACTCGGCGACGATGCCGGGCACGCCGTTGCGGACCGCGGTCTCCATGACCGAGTCGCCCGCGTTGGCGGGGACGTCGCGGACGGTGCCTTCGGAATCGGTGTAGTGGACAGTGGCCATGGTGATCGCCTCTTTCGGTTCGGTGATCGGTGGGGAGGGTGCGGGGCGGAGGCCGGGAGGCCTCAGATGAACTGGCGGCCGCCGTCGACCACGAGGGTCTGGCCCGTGATGTAGCCGGCGGCGGGGGACGCGAGGAACACGACGGCCCCCACGATGTCCTCGGGCTGGCTGGCCCGCTTGATGGACCCGCGGTCGACGCCGTAGGAGGCGGCGTCCTCCATGAGCCCGAGGCTGGCCTCGGTGAGCGTGAAGCCGGGCGCCACCGCGTTCACGGTGATGCCGCGGAAGCCGAGCTCCTTGGCCAGGACGCGGGTGAGGGCGACGACGCCGCCCTTGGAGGCCACGTAGTGGGCCCAGTGCGCCGAGCCGGAGAAGATCGTGGCCGAGGAGAGGTTCACCACGCGGGCGTCCTGGCCCAGGTGCGGGCTGAGCGCCCGGGTCACGAGCCAGGGGCCCTTGAGGTTGACCTGCATGACCAGGTCCCACTCGTCGGGGTCGATCTCCTCGAACGGCTTCCGGCTCAGCCCGGCGTAAACGGCCGCGTTGTTCACGAGGACGTCCACGTGCCCCCCGCCGAAGTCGGCGGCGCGCCGCGCCATCTCCTCCAGTGACGCGGGGTCCGTGACGTCCGCCTCGAGGGCGAGCGCCTGGGCTCCCCCGTCCGTCAGCTCCGCCGCGGCGGCGGTGACGCCGGCCGGGTCGCGGTCGGCGAGGACCACGCGGTCACCCTGCTCCGCGAAGGCGCGGGCGAAGGCGCGGCCGAGGCCGCCCGCCGCGCCCGTCACGAGGACGGTGCGCTGGGTGTCCGGGGTGGTCATGCGACCTCCTCGTCCACGATCTCGACGGTGCCTTTGGTGCCGTCGACGCGGAGGAGCTGGCCGGTCTTGATGACCGCGGAGGCCGAGCCCGTGCCGGTGACAGCGGGCAGCGCGTACTCGCGGCATACGATCGCGGCGTGCGACATCATGCCGCCGATGTCCGTAACGGCCGCGCCGATGCGGCCGAAGATCGGACCCCAGGAGGGGGCGGTGACCGTGGCCACCAGGATCTCGCCAGGCTGAATCTGGGAGAGGTCGTCGGCGTCGAGGATCACGCGGGCGCGGCCCTCGACCTGGCCCGGAGAGGCGGCCATGCCCTTGAGGTGGCCCTCGGAGCCCTCGTCACCGGCGCTGAGCCAGGACTCCACCTGCTCGGTGGTGATGCCCCACAGCATGCGGGTGAAGGGCTCGGTGATCTCCATCGGCGGGGTGTTGAGCGCCGGCTGGGGGCGGGCGGTCTTGAGCGCCGAGACGATCTTCTTGCGCTCCTCGATCACGGGCTTCCAGTAGGTGCCGCCGATGGGGCCGCCGGGGGCGCCGACGCCGAAGCCGGTCACCAGGTCGAAGAGCGCGTCGCGCACCTCGGAGCGGTTCAAGTAGAGGAGGTTGCCCTCCTCCCAGAAGCCGTAGGAGGCGAAGGTGCGGTCGAGCTCGCGGACCTTGCGCCAGAAGACGCCCATGGTCCAGTGCTCGATGTAGAAGTTGTGGTTCTCGACGTACGGGTAGGCCGTCGCGGCGAGCTGGCGCTTCGCGTCGAACTGGGCGGCGGCGTCGTCGTGGAGCAGCTCGCGGTACTCCGCGACGATGCGCTCCTTCTCGACGATGAGCTCGTCCTTGGGCCGCATGATCTCCTGGCCGTCGTCGAGGCGGCGGATGTAGTCGGCGATGTAGCCGAGCGGCAGGTCGAGGTGCTCGTTCCAGTAGCGGTCATGGCCGTAGAAGCCGTTGCCCACGGTGAAGTTGAACCACGGGTCCTGCGCCGTCTCCCACTGCGCGAGCCAGCGCTCGCCGCCGTCGGCCTGACGGATGCCCTCCAGGGTGGCCTCGACGTCGTCGGGGTTCCCGAAGTGCTCCTGCAGGCCCAGCTCGACCGCGAGGACGGAGAGCGCCTTGAGCTCGTCGTCCGGGCGGAACAGCTCCATGTCCACGCCCTGCACCATGGTCGCGATGGACTGGTCGGGGATGTCCGGGAAGACCTGCTTGCAGAAGTTGAAGAAGTCCAGGTACGCGATGTACCCGAGGTTCAGGAACTCGAAGTGGTACTGCCAGTTCTGGTAGGTGAGGTTGATGAGACGGTCGAAGCCCTCCAGCAGGCGCTCGGAGCCGTCCTTGCCGACGCCGGCCTCGATGTCCGCCATGGGGACCATCTCGGGCAACGGGGAGAAGTCCAGCTGCTCGAGGTCCGCGATGGTGCCGCGCACCTTGGTCTTCCACTGGTCGAGCAGGGGCTCCCAGTTCTCGAAATAGTGTCCGATGCGCGCCTGGAACTCGGGGAGGCGGGCGGCCATCTGGTCCTGCGGCACCGGGATCGGGGACATGTAGAGGTAGCCCAAGTGGATGCGAAACTCGATCCCGTTGGCGTTCGGGATCATCAGGTGCCGCGCGTTGTACTGGCCGAGGCACTTGACGGCGAACTCGCCGCCGATGGTCTCGAAGGGCTTGAAGACGGTGGGCCAGTGCTGCGAGTCGCAGAACCAGAACTTCTCGTCCTCCTCCGCCTGGAGCTCAGGACGGAAGGTGAGGTAGTAGGGGTAGATCTTCTCCCAGCCCTCGGCTCCCGGAGGGGTCGTGAGTTCGGAGGGCTTGGGGAAGGACGTCTTGATCGTGGTCTCGCTCATGGAAGGCTCGTCTCTCTCGGAGGATGCTCGGGCGGAGGAGGGTCAGCGGCCCGCGGGGGGTACGACGGAGAAGGCGGACGTGATCGCGCTCAGGTCGAAGGCGCCGGTCATGGGGGCGACGTCCGCGCGGGGACGGTCCTCCTTGGGCTTCGAGGAGTGCACGGTCTCGGGGCGGGACTGCAGCAGCAGGAGGTCCTCCCCCACCGGGAGGTCGGCGTCCAGGGCCCACTCGATGTCCTGAGGGGTTCCGTAGTGCTTCTCCGCGCGCTTGGCCATGGCGGCGACGGCGACGAGCTCCTGGTCGGTGAGGCAGCGCACGCCCCGGCGCTCCGGGGAGACCTCGCGTTCGACGAGGCGGCCGCGCTCGGGGTCCGGCACGAGCTCGGCGTGCTTGTCGCCGATGTGCTCGGTGACAACGCCCAGCGTGATCTTGTCGAGGAGCAGATGGTCCGGGGTGACCTCGCCGGAGACGACCATCTCGCCCACACCCCAAGAGGCGTCGATCGCGAGCTTGGAGCGATCACCGGTCGCGGGGTTCATCGTGATGGCGACGCCGGCCACGCGGGCGTTGGCCATCTTCTGCACGACGACGGCCATGGAGAGGCCGACGGTCGGGATGTCGTTGCGGCGGCGGTAGATGATGGCGCGCGAGGTGTAGAGGGAGGCCCAGCAGCGGCGGATGTGGTGGGCGACCTCGTCGCGTCCGCGGATCCACAGGTAGGTGTCCTGCTGGCCGGCGAAGGACGCGTCCGGCAGGTCCTCGGCCGTGGCGGAGGAGCGCACCGCCACGGGGACTTCGCCACCGCACTCCGCCATCAGCCGTTCATAGGCCTCGTCCAGTGCGTCGCGGACGTCCCGGGGCACCGGGTGCTCCTCCATGAGGCGGCGGATGTCGGCGGACAGCTCGTCGACGGCGCGCACGTCCTCGGGGTCCACCGCCTTGAGGCGCTCGGCGATCTCGCCGCGCTCGTCCTGGGAGGCGCGGAACGCCTCGAAGGAGGCGGTCGTCACGACGAACCCGGGCGGGACGGGCATGCCCGCGTCCGTCATGGTGACGAGCGAGGCGCCCTTGCCGCCGAGGGTCTCGAGGGCGGCGGGGCCGCCGTCGGCGAAGGCCTGGATGTATGCCGGGGTGGTGCTCATGTGCGGATTCCTTGTCGGGAGGGCTGGGGAAGGTGGGACGTCGAAGATCAGTCGCCCCAGGCGACGGGAACCTCGACGGGGACGCGGAAGGAGATGTTCCGCCGGAAGTCGATGTCGGCCCCCTCGGCCAGGCGCAGGCCGGGCAGGATGCGGGTGGCCTCCTCCAGGCACAGGCGGGCCTGGAGCTTGGCGAGCATGTTGCCGAGGCAGAAGTGGATGCCGAAGCCGAAGGAGAGGTGCTCCCGGGCGTTCGGGCGCTCTATGTCGAGCTCCTCGGGGCGGTCGAACCGCTCCTCGTCGCGGTTCGCGGAGCCCATTAGCAGCAAGAGCTCGTCGCCGGCCTTGATGTGCTGGCCGCCCACCACCGCGTCCTTCAACGCCTTGCGTCGCCAGCCCACGATGGAGCCGGAGTAGCGCAGGACCTCTTCGACGGCGGCCGGGATCCGCTTCGGATCCTCGACCAGCGACTCCCATGCGGGCTGGTGAGAGAGCAGCACGCGGAAGCAGTTGGCGATGAGCGTCGTCGTCGTCTCGTGGCCGGCGAAGAGCAACGAGTAGTTCAGGGAGGCGATCTCGTGGTCGGAGATCTCGGCCCCCTCCTCCTGCGCGCGCACCAGGTCGGCGGTCAGGGAGTCGCCGCCGTTCGCGTGGGCCTCGGCCACCAGTCGCTGGCACTCCTGCCAGTACTCCACCAGGTTGTGCGCATGGGGGATCTGCTCCTCGTCGGAGAGGTCCGACCACGTCATCGCGGCGCGGGAGTCGGACCACCGCTTGTAGGTGTCGACCATGGAGACGTCGGCCCCGATGAGGGTCAGGATGGTGATGGTCGGGATGTCGTAGGCCAGGTCGGCCACCATCTCGCCCCGCTTCTCGGGACGCGCGGCCATCGCCTCGAGGCGGGCCGCGATGTTCTCGCGGATCTGCGGCTCCAGCGCCTTGTATCGACGGGGGGTGAACATCTTCTGCGCGATCGCCCGGATGCGGGTGTGCTCCGGGGGGACTCGGGCCGAAAGGCCGGAGTAAGCGGTGAAGCCGCCCTCGATCATGATCTGCTCGGCCTGCGGTCCGCGCTGGCGGACGGGCTTCTGGGCGTTCTCGGAGGAGAAGGTCTCCCAGTCCTCGAAGACGGCCTTGACGTCGTCGTAGCGGGAGACGACCCAGAGGCCGACGCGCTCGTCGTACATCACGGGCTCCTCGCGGCGGAGCTCGGAGTAGGACGGGAACGGGTCCTTCATCTCAAACGGCTCGTAGCCGTGGTGGACGGGGCAGCCGGCGGTTGCCTGCGTCATGGTGGCACCTCGTACGGTTGACGATGAACTCCTGCCGTGATGCTCCTCACAGCAGTTGGATAGTCGTCATCCTGCGCGGCCCCAAGGGCGCCGTCACCGTCATCATTCCGCTCAGTGGAAAGATGTCCCAGCCTGGCCGACGACCTCAGCGTTCGTAGGGCGCGCGGTTCGCGTGCCAGAGCGTCTCTAGCGGGATCGTCTGCGTCGCCGCCTCGATCCGCCGGCTCACCGTCCGCAGCACGGGCAGGTGGCGCAGCAGCGTCCCTGCCCGCTCCGAGGAGACGACGAGCCCCACAGCGGCCCCGACGCGTCCCCGGTGGAAGACGGGCACGGCGATGGAGCAGGCGCCCATGCGGATCTCCTCCTGCGTGATGGAGTAGCCGTCCCGGCGGATCACCTCGAGCTGCTCCCGGAGCCTCCCCGGATCCGTGACCGTGCGCGGGGTGGCGCCGGCCAGCGGCGCCGCCAGCACCGCGTCCCGGATCTCAGGAACCTCGAATGCCAGGATCACCTTGCCCACCGCCGTCGTGTTCAGCGGCAGGCGCCCACCCACCTGGGACGCCCGGGGCACGCGGTGGGGTCCGTAGACCCGCTCGATGTAGAGGACCTCGCGCCCGTCCCGGATGGCGAGCTGGGCCGTCTCCCCGGTCAGGGCGTGCAGCTCCTGGACGAAGGGGCGAGCGCCCTCGCGCAGTCGATGCCCTACCGTCTGGCCCAGCTCCCACACGCGCAGACCGAGCTGGTACCGGCCCTGTGCGGTCCGCACCACGAAGCCCCACTCGTCGAGCTCCGTCACTAGGCGGTGCGTCGTGCTGAGCGGGAGGCCGGCCCGCTCCGCGATCTGGCTCAGCGTGAGGTTGGTGGGACCCTCCTCGAAAGCGGTGAGGATGGAGAGGATGCGGTGGGCCGCCGTGCGGCCAGGCTCACGCGCGTTGCCGGCCATCGCCGCCCCCGTCCGTCCGCGCGTCCCCGCCGAGGCCGGTCGGCCCCAGCGCCCGCCCGATCCCCCGCGCCGCCGTCATGAGCAGCGCGGGCACGCCCAGGGTGCTCGTGGCCGAGCGCGGCACCACGACGCCAAGGGCCGCCACCGCGTGGCCCAGCGGGCCGCGGACGGGGACGGCGATTCCGCGCGCCTCCGCGTCGATCGCCCCGTCCACGGCGGCGTGGCCCTCGCGGCGGACGTCGGCCAGCAGGGCGCGCAGCTCGGCCTCCGTCGGGGCGACGACGGCCGGGTGTGCGGACGCCGGACGCGCGCCGCCGCCGTCGGGCCGGAGCACCCGCACAGGGGCGCCGAGCTGCGCGCGATGCCGCTCGACGAAGCGCTCCGCCTCCCCCGGCGGGGCGAAGGCGAGGAGCACGAGCCCGAGCGAGGTGCTGAACGGCGGCAGGCGTCCGGCCACCGTCGCCTGATTCGCCACGGCCTCCCGCGCGGAGAGGCGCTCGAGGACGAGGACGCCTTCGGCGTCGAGCACCGCGAGCTGGGTGTGCTGGTGCAGCACGGCCTGGACGTCCAAGAGGAACGGCATGGCCGTCCGGGCCAGGGACATGCTCGGCGCGCTCCGGGAGGCCATCTCCCACAGCCGCAGGCCGGGCCGGACCACGCCGTCCTCGTCCTTCTGCAGCAGCTCGGCGCGCACCAGCCGGTCCACCCACCGATAGGCGGTGGCCAGGGGCAGCTCGGTGCGCCGGGCCAGGGCCGCCACGGTCAACACCGGACGCTCCGCGTCGAACGCGAAGCGGACCCGGATCAGCCGGTCCAACGTGCCGCTCGCGCCGGCCCGCTCACGTCAGGAAGTCGCGCGCGACCTCGAGGAAGCGGTCGTTGGCCTCCTTCTCGCCGATGCTCACGCGCACACCCTCGTCCGCGAACGCCCGGACGGACAGGGCCCGGGCCTGGGCGGCCTCGGCGAAGGCCTGCGTGCGCTCGCCGAGCGGCAGCCACACGAAGTTGGCCTGCGAGGAGGGCAGGTCCCAGCCAGCCTCGGCCAGGGCGGCGGCGACGCGCTCGCGCTCGTCGACGACGACCTGCACGCGCTCGAGGACCTCGTCCAGGTGCTCGAGCGAGGCGATCGCGGCCTCCTCGGCCACCGTGGACACCGCGAACGGGGTGGCCACGGTGCGCAGGGCCTTGGTGATCTCCGGCTGCGAGACCGAGTAGCCCACGCGCAGGTTGGCCAGGCCGTGCGCCTTCGAGAAGGTGCGCAGCACGACGACGTTCGCGTGCTTGCGGTACATCTCCAGACCCTTGACCGCGTCCTCGTCGCGGACGAACTCCACGTACGCCTCGTCGACGACCACGAGGATGTGCGCGGGCACGCGCGCCAGGAAGTCCTCGACCTCGGCGGTCGTGAGCACGGGGCCGGTCGGGTTGTTGGGGGTGCAGAGCAGGATCACGCGGGTCCGCTCCGTGATCGCCTCCAGCATGGCCGGCAGGTCGTGGCGGTGGTCCGCGGTGAGCGGCACCTGCACGTCCACGGCACCGGCGGTGCGGACCACGATCGGGTAGGCCTCGAAGGAGCGCCACGCGAAGATCACCTCGTCGCCCTCCCCGGCCTCGCCGTGGCCGGCGAAGGCGGTGATGACCTGGGCCAGGGCGCCGAGGGAGCCGGCACCGGTCACGACGTCGTCCGCCGGGACGTCCAGGTGCGCGGCCAGGGCCTGGCGCAGGCCGGTGGAGAGGGTGTCCGGGTAGCGGCAGAGGGTGCTGGGCGCGCCCTCCGGGCCGGTCACGACCTGACGCACCCGGTCGATCACGCCGGGCACGGGCGCGTAGGGGTTCTCGTTCGAGGAGAGCTTGTAGGGGTGCAGGCCCGGGACGGCGACCGGCGGCTTGCCGGCGGCGTACGGCGGCAGCATGCCGACCTTCTTGTGGGGCGCGACCACGGCGGGCGTCTGCTGTGCGTCATCAGTCATGGCCACCAGGGTAATGCGGGCTGCGGACGCCGTGAGCGGCACCACGGGACCCGGGCTCAGGCTGCGCCGAAGGCGACGGCGACGGCCCGGGCCGCCTCACCGAGCCGGTCCCCGAGGCGCGCCGGGTCCTCCGGCCGCGTCGCGTAGACCACGGCGAGGGCGGCGGGCAGCTGGCCCGGGACCCGCAGCGGCACGGCCACCGAGGAGACGCCGGTGATGACCTCGTCGGAGCTGACGGCCCAGCCGCGCTCCCGCACGTCGTCGAGCTCGGGTCGCTCGGGCGGGGCCTCGCCGGGCAGCCGCGCCCACTCCTGTCCGGTCAGGGCGACGGCGATCGCCATCCCCGGCGCACCGACCCCGAGGGGGTGCCGGGTCCCCGGCCGCTGCGTGACGAGGTTGCCGCTCGGCGGCTCGGCCGTGGCCAGGGTGAGGCAGTGGGCCCCGTCCCACACCACCAGGAACGCGGTCATGCCCAGGTCGGTGGAGACGGCGGTCAGGTGCGGCATGGCCGCCGCGCGTAGATCCTGCTCCACCCGGCGGGCGAGGACGGCCAGGCCGGGGGCGGCGTGGACGCGGCCGAGGCCGTCGCGGCGCAGCAGGCCGTGGGTCTCGAAGGTGCGCAGCACACGGTAGGCGACCGAGCGATGGACGCCCAGGCCGTCGGCGAGGTCGGCGATGGTGGGCGGCTCGGGCGCCTCCACGACGGTCTCGAGCAGGGTGAGCGCGCGGGAGAGCGTCTGGGAGGGCGCGCCCTCCCGGACCGGGCCGCCGTCGTGCTCCGCCATCCGTGCTCCTCGCCTCGCGTGCCGGACGTGACGCGCCCGGGGCGTGTTCGACCCGCGCGCCGGTTGTGAACCCGGTCACGTCCGCGTACAGTCTGGCACACATGTGTTCCCAGGGGGAACACCGTGTTCTCTGAGAGAACACGCCGTCGGGTGGCACGCGCGCCGCGCAGCGACATCCCCCGCAGCGAAAGGACCCTCATGCTCTTCCACCACCACGGCTACGTCTCCACGAACCCGCGCGTCCAGGTGGCGGCCGGCATCGGCCTGGACCGCCCCGCCGAGCTGCCGGACGAGATGGACGTGCTGATCGTCGGCTCGGGCCCGGCCGGCATGATCGCCGCCGCCCAGCTCGCGATGTTCCCGGACGTCCACACCCGCATCATCGAGCGCCGCCCCCACCGCCTCGAGATCGGCCAGGCGGACGGCATCCAGGCACGCTCCGTGGAGACCTTCCAGGCCTTCGGCTTCGCGAGCGAGATCATCGACGAGGCCTTCGACCTGACCTCCATGGCGTTCTGGAACCCGGCCGAGGATGACGCGGACACGATCGTGCGCACCTCGCTGGCCGAGGACGACCCGGAGGGCGTCTCCGAGTTCCCGCACCTGATCGTGAACCAGGCCCGCATCCTGGACTGGTTCGCCGAGTACATGAAGAACTCCCCCACCCGCGCGCGGCCGGACTACGGCTGGGCGTTCGAGACCCTCGAGGACACGAACGACGGCGAGCACCCCGTGCTCGTGACCCTGCGCCGCACCGTGGACGCCCAGGGCAACGCCCTCGAGGACCCCGCCTCGGGACCAACCCGCCAGGTGCGCGCCAAGTACGTGGTGGGCGCGGACGGCGCGGGCTCCCGCGTCCGCAAGGCGATCGGCCACACCCTGACCGGCGACGCCGCGAACCACGCGTGGGGCGTCATGGACGCGCTGGCCGACACGGACTTCCCGGACATCCGCACCAAGTGCGCGATCCACTCGTCCAGCGGCTCGATCCTCCTGATCCCCCGCGAGGGCGGCCACCTGTTCCGCATGTATGTGGACCTCGGCGAGGTCCCGGCGGACGACAACCACCAGGTGCGCCAGACCCCGCTCGAGGAGATCATCCGCCGGGCCCAGCAGATCCTGCGCCCCTACACGCTGGACGTGAAGGAGGTCGCCTGGCATTCGGTGTACGAGGTGGGCCACCGTCTCACCTCGGGCTTCGACAACCGCGAGCGCGTGGCCCACCCCAACGTGTTCCTGCTCGGCGACGCCTGTCACACCCACTCCGCGAAGGCCGGCCAGGGCATGAACGTGTCCATGCAGGACGGCTGGAACCTCGGCTGGAAGCTGGGCCAGGTGCTCTCCGGGATGGCCCCGGTCGAGCTCGTGCCGACCTACTCGGAGGAGCGCAAGGAGATCGCCAAGAACCTGATCGACTTCGACAAGGAGTGGTCGACGCTCATGGCCAAGCCCACCTCCGAGCTGGGCGACCCGAACGAGGTGGCCGAGTTCTACACGAAGACCGCCGAGTTCCCGGCCGGCTTCATGACGCAGTACCGGCCCTCCCTCCTCACCACGGACGCCACCGGCCAGGCGCTGGCGCAGGGCTACCCCATCGGCAAGCGCTTCAAGTCGGCGCTGGTGGAGCGCTCGTGCGACACCAACGTCAAGCACCTGGGCCACCTGCACCGCGCGGACGGCCGCTGGCGCGTCTACGTGTTCGCCGACGCCGCCTCCCCGCGCGCCGAGGATTCGAAGGTCGCGGCGTGGGCGAAGGCGATCGAGGAGGACCCGCGGTCCTTCCGCAACCGCCACACCCCGTCGGACGGGCCGGAGGACGCCCGCTTCGACATCAAGGTCGTGTACCAGCAGAAGCAGACCGAGTTCGCCCACCCGGACGTGCCGTCGATCTTCCGGCCGACCACCGGCTCCCTCGGCCTGCACGACCTGAACAACATCTTCGCCACGTGTCAGCCCAAGCACGGCGAGGACATCTTCGAGGCCCGCGGCATCAGCCGTGACGGCGCCGTCGTCGTGGTCCGCCCGGACCAGTACGTCTCCGGCGTCTTCGGTCTGGACGAGGTCGACCGCCTGAACGCGTTCTTCGCGGGCGTGCTGCTCGACGCGAACTGAACGGGCGGCGGCGGGCGCCCCGACGCCGGTGCGCTCACCGGAATCCCGGGGGCAGGTGGCCCCGCTCGGGCGGCGTGCGGCGCAGGCGCACCGCCCGGCTCGAGGCCACGGTGCCGGCGGTCAGCCCGGCGAACGCGGCGGAGAGCCCGGCGACCTCCGCCCGGGACGCGGGCTCGGCGGCCTCGAACTGCCGGATCAGGTCCACCTGGGCGTCGAAGTCGTGGGCGGCGCCCAGGTCGTCCTCGGCCGCCAGCGGAGAGGCGGTCCGAAAGCCGCCCCCGGGCGCATCCCACCCGTGGCCGGCCGGGTGGAAGACCACCTCGGCCCGGCGCGACGAGACGGGGGTGGGCGCCCCGTCCGCGGCGACGGCCAGGTCCCCGTCCGAGGAGAACTCCAGCACCGCGGTCCGCCCGGTCTCCACCGCGTTGCCCGACGGCGCCGCGATCGTCATGACGCCGGCCACCGGATACACGGACGTGAAGTCCTCACGACCGGCCAGGTTGACGGCGTGCACCCCGCCCTGGGAGTAGCCGGCCAGGACGAGCGGTGCGCCGTGCGGGACGCCGGCCGCCTCGAGCGCCGCCCGCACCGCCGGGGCCGTGACCTCGGACTCGGAGCCGAGGGCGTCCAACAGTCCGCCGGCGTCCCACGGGTCGGTCGACTCGGGATCCGGGATCAGGCCGCCGCGGGTGCCCGGCAGGCCCACCACCCAGGCCCGACTCCCGTTCTCTCGCACCACCTCCGTGACCGTGAGGTCTCCGTCCCCCTCCGCGCGCGGGATGAGAGAGGCCAGCCCCGTGGCCGAGCCGTCCAGCAGGGCGGGCGCCGTCGGCCGGTCCTGCGGCGCCCCGTGCGGGGTCACCGCGCCCCGGGGCGCCGCGCCGGCGAGGGTCAGGGCGTCCGCCGTCACGGTCCATGCCTCGTCCGGGGAGACCCGCAGCGCCTCGGTGAGGTCCGACGCGGCATCCGTCCCCTTCTTCGCGGCGGAGGAGACGGGCCGCTTCAGCACGCGCTTCTGCGCCCTCGTCAGCATCTTCACGTCGATCCGTGCCAGGGCCGCGAGCAAGGGGAACCCGGCGGCCGCGAGCATGGCGGCCACGATGGCCTCGGGCACCGCCTGGACGACGTCCTGCACGAGCCGCTCCGCCTCGCGGGTGGTGAGGCCGTCATGGCCGTCCCGCCAGAGCAGCGCCGGCAGTTCCCCCAGGGAGGCGTCCTCGGCGGCCATGATGCCGGCCGCCGCGCGCTCGGCCTCCTCGTAGCGGGCCGCCGCGGAGAGCAG
Source organism: Micrococcus sp. KT16 (assembly GCF_003315015.1). NCBI lineage: Bacteria > Bacillati > Actinomycetota > Actinomycetes > Micrococcales > Micrococcaceae > Micrococcus > Micrococcus sp. KT16. The sequence goes on from NZ_QNRG01000009.1 coordinate 73,728, forward strand.
GTCACGGTGCAGCTCGGCGCACTGCTCCGACAGGTTCCGCACCCGACCGACCGCCTCCGCCAGTCGGTCCTGCAGCAGGGCGGCGGAGGCGAGCCACGTGGCCGACCGGCCCAGCCCGAAGGCGGCCGCGTCGACCTGCCACGAGGCTCCGGCCGCCTCGTCGGCGGCGTGCTCGTGCCGCCCGGCCACGACGCGCATCTCCTCGGCCTCCGCGTAGATCGAGCCCGGTCCGCCGTGCGTGCTGAAGGCCACCGCCCCCGGGCCGGCACCCCGCCCGCCGGTCACGCCGCCACCGCCAACGAGCGCAGGACGGCCAGCGCCGTCTCCTCGGCCGCCCGCTGCCGGGCCTCGGCGTCTCGGCGTGCGTCCTCGGCGTCCCGCTCGGCGGTGGCCCGCAGGGCGAGCCACTCCCCGGCCTCCCGTTCGAGCTCCGCCGCCAGGGTCGCCGCCCGCCGCACGGCCTCCCCATAGGCGCCGGCGGCCTCGCCGCGCCATGCCGTGTGCAGCGCCGAGCGCACGTCCGTGGCGGCGCTGACCAGCCCGCCCAGCGCCGTGCGCAGCTGCGTCTGGGCCACGGCGAGGTCGGCGAGGGCCTGCTCGGCGGCCTCCCGCTCGCGCCGGGCGGGGTCGGCCCACGCGACCAGGCGGGCGGCGTCGTCGTCGAGTCCGACGGCCCGCAGGGCCGTGGCGATCTGCTGAGGTCCGATGAGGGGTGACATGCGGCCACCGTAGGGAGGGCCCGGGCCCCGCGACTGCGGCGAGGGGCGATCCGGGGATGGGGGACGCCGTCGGGACGCCTGTGCAGGAGCCAACCCTCTCGCACCGTCCCGGCGGCCGCGTCGCACCCGGGTCGCGCCGGCTTCGGCGTGTTGACCGAGGTCACACCCTGGCCTATTCTGAACGAGCGGTCAGTAATTCAATGCGCCCCGGTGCGCCCTGACCACGGAACCAGCCCGCACTCAGCGTGAGGTGATCCCCATGACGCAGACCAGCTCCCCCCAGCACCTGGCCTCCGTCCCGTCCCCCGAGGATGCGGCCGGCCAGGAGAACTTCGATCGCCTGATCGCGGAGGACTCACGCATCGAGCCCCGCGACTGGATGCCCGAGGCGTACCGCAGGTCCCTGACCCGCCAGGTCTCCCAGCACGCGCACTCCGAGATCATCGGCATGCAGCCGGAGGCCAACTGGATCACCCGCGCCCCCTCCCTGAAGCGCAAGGCGATCCTGATGGCCAAGGTCCAGGACGAGGCCGGCCACGGCCTGTACCTGTACTCCGCCGCCGAGACCCTCGGCACCCCGCGGGACGAGCTGAACGAGCAGCTGCTCTCCGGCCGCGCGAAGTACTCCTCGATCTTCAACTACCCGGCCCGCACCTGGGCGGACATGGGCGCGATCGGCTGGCTCGTCGACGGCGCCGCGATCTGCAACCAGGTGCCGCTGTGCCGCGCCTCCTACGGCCCGTACGGCCGCGCGATGGTGCGCATCTGCAAGGAGGAGTCGTTCCACCAGCGCCAGGGCTGGGAGATCCTCTACGAGCTCTCGCACGGCACCCCGGAGCAGAAGCAGATGGCCCAGGACGCCGTGGACCGCTTCTACGGCCCGGCCCTGCAGATGTTCGGCCCGCCGGACGAGGACTCCCCCAACTCCCGCCAGTCCATGGCCTGGAAGGTCAAGCGCTTCTCCAACGACGACCTGCGCCAGCGCTTCGTGGACATGATCGTCCCGCAGGCCGAGGCCCTCGGCCTCACCCTGCCGGACCCGGACCTGAAGTGGAACGAGGAGCGCGGCCACTACGACTTCGGCGAGCTGGACTGGGACGAGTTCATGTCCGTGATCAAGGGCGACGGCCCCATGAACACCCAGCGCATGGCCCGCCGCATCCAGGCCCACGAGGACGGCGCCTGGGTCCGCGAGGCCGCCGCCGCCTACGCCCGCCGCCAGGCCGAGCAGAACGCGCCGGCCGAGACCCACCTGATCGGAGCCTGACCCATGAGCGAGACCACCGCCGCCTCCCACGCCTGGCCCCTGTGGGAGGTCTTCGTCCGCGCCAACCGCGGCCTCTCCCACGTGCACGCCGGCTCCCTGCACGCCCCGGACGCCACCCTGGCGCTGCGCAACGCGCGTGACCTGTACACCCGCCGCAACGAGGGCACCTCCGTGTGGGTCGTCCCGGCCGAGGCCATCGCGGCCTCCGACCCGGACTCCAAGGGCGGCTTCTTCGAGTCCCCGCAGGGCAAGTCCTACCGTCACGCCACCTACTACCAGCAGTCCGAGGGGGTGCCGCACCTGTGAGCTTCGCGACCAACGACTCCGCCACGAGGCACTCCGCCGGCGTGGCCATCACCGCCGAGGAGATCGCGGCCGGCGAGCAGAAGGCGAGCGACGACGTCGCCCGCTACGCCCTCGCCCTCGGTGACGACGCCCTGATGCTCGGCCAGCGCCTGTCCTGGTGGATCTCGCGCGCCCCGGAGCTCGAGGAGGACATCGCCCTGGGCAACATCGCCCTGGACCTCGTGGGCCACGCCCGCTTCCTCCTCTCCTACGCCGGCACGGCGTGGGGCAGGACCGAGGACGAGCTCGCGTACTTCCGCGACGAGGAGGAGTTCCGCTCCGTCCGCCTCGTGGAGGCCGAGAACGGCGACTTCGCCAAGACGATCGCCCGCCAGCTGTACTACTCGTTCTACTCGTACGAGCTGTACACCCGCCTGCGCGAGTCCACGGACCCCACGCTCGCCGCCATCGCGGACAAGGCCCTCAAGGAGGTCCTGTACCACCAGGACCACGCCGCCCTGTGGCTGCAGCGCCTGGGCCTGGGCACCGAGGAGTCGAAGCGCCGCATGCAGCGCGGCCTGGACGAGCTGTGGCCCTACGTGGCCGAGCTCTTCCACGACGACGACGTCGTCCGCGCCCTCGCCGAGCAGGGCGTCGCCGTGCTGCCGTCCTCGCTCGAGGAGCCGACGATGACCCGCATCCGCGCGGCCATCGAGGAGGCCGGCCTGACCGTGCCGACGACGGGCACCGCCCGCGGCGGCGACCGCTCCGGCGCCATGAGTGAGTACCGCGGGTACATCCTCGCGGAGATGCAGTCCCTGGCGCGCCGTCACCCGGGAGCGACCTGGTGACCACCGCCAGCGAGCTGCGCCCCGCCGATCCCGCCGACGCGCGGGTCTGGGATGCGGCCTCCACCGTGCACGACCCGGAGATCCCCGTGCTGTCCATCGCGGACCTGGGGATCCTCCGGGAGGCACGGGCCGAGGGCGAGAGGGCCGTCGTCGTCATCACGCCCACCTATTCCGGCTGCCCCGCCATGGACACCATCACCACGGACGTCACCCGCGCGCTCGGGCGCGCCGGGTTCCCCGATGCCGAGGTGCGCCTGGTGCTCCAGCCGGCGTGGACCACGGACTGGATGACGGACGAGGGCAAGGCCAAGCTCAACGAGTACGGCATCGCCCCGCCCGTCGCGCGCACCACGGACGGCCCGGTCATGATCGGCATGGCCGTGAAGTGCCCGCGCTGCCACTCCCTGAACACCCGCGAGATCACCCGCTTCGGCTCCACCTCCTGCAAGGCCCTCTACACCTGCCGGGAGTGCCTCGAGCCCTTCGACTACTTCAAGGTGCACTGATGACCGAGACCACCGACGCCCCCACCACCGGCAAGCGCCGCGCCACGTTCAACACCCTCGAGGTGTCCGAGCTGCGTCGCCTGACCGAGGACTCCGTGGAGGTCACCTTCGCGGTGCCCGAGGAGCTCGCCGACGACTACGACTACGTGCCGGGCCAGTACGTGGCCCTGCGCAAGGAGCTCGACGGCGCCGAGGTGCGCCGGTCCTACTCGATCTGCGCCGTCCCGAGGCGCGGCGAGATCCGTGTGGCCGTGAAGAAGGACATCGGCGGCAAGTTCTCCACGTGGGCCAACGAGAGCCTCGAGGTCGGCGAGAGGATCGACGTGATGAACCCGCAGGGCGCGTTCACGTCCCGCACGCACGTCACCTCCCTCAACGACGCGCAGAAGGTGGCGGCGGAGAAGGTCGCGGAGAAGAGGGACACGCACCTGGTGGCGTTCGCGGCCGGCTCGGGCATCACCCCGATCATGGCGATCGCCAAGGCCGTGCTCGCGGCCTCCGAGACCTCGCGCTTCGACCTGGTCTACGCGAACCGCTCCGCCATGGACGTGATGTTCGCCGAGGAGATCGGCGACCTCAAGGACAAGTACCCGGCCCGGTTCACGGTGCACCACGTGCTCTCCCGCGAGCAGCGCGTGTCCCCGCTGCTCTCCGGCCGCATCGACGAGGACAAGCTCACCACCCTCCTGGACCGCGTGATCGACGTGGAGGGCACCGACGAGTGGTTCCTCTGCGGCCCGTTCGAGCTCGTGCAGCTCACGCGTGAGACGCTCGCCGCCCGCGGCGTGTCCGAGGACGACGTGCGCTTCGAGCTGTTCACCACCGGCCGCCCGGAGAACCCGCAGGGCCACTCCGGTCGCGTGGTGGAGGTGGACCCGCAGGGCGACAACGTGACCATCGAGTTCAACCTCGACGGCCTCACCGCCAAGGTCGAGTCCCCCAAGTCCGCCCACGAGACGGTCCTCAACGCCGCGCTGCGCGTCCGCTCGGACGTGCCCTTCGCGTGCGCCGGCGGCGTGTGCGGCACCTGCCGCGCCAAGGTCGTCGACGGCGCGTACGAGATGGACGAGAACTACGCGCTCGAGAAGGACGAGGTGGAGAACGGCTACGTGCTCACGTGCCAGACCCGCCCGACCTCCGACTCGATCACGCTCGACTTCGACGCCTGAGCGCCCGCCCACGAGACCGAAGGAGCCCCCGATGATCGAGATCACCGTCGAGAACGGCGTCGCCGAGATCGTGCTGGACGCCCCCCAGAGGATGAACGCCCTGGACGAGGCCGCGCTGGCCGAACTCCAGGCCGCCTACGAGCGGGCCGCCGCCGGCGTCGAGTCCGGTGAGGTCCGGGCCGTGCTGCTGCGCGGCGAGGGCCGCGGCTTCTGCGCGGGCCGCGACATCTCCGCCGTGGTCCCGGCCGAGGACGACGCCACCGCCTACCTGCGGGACAGGGTCACCCCGGTGCTGCGGGCCATGTCCGAGATCCCGGTCCCCACCTTCGCCGCGGTGCAGGGCGCCTGCCTGGGCGTGGGCCTGGGCCTCGCGATCGCCACGGACGTGGTGTACGTGGCCGAGGACGCGAAGATCGGCTCGCCGTTCGCGAACCTCGGGGCCACCCTGGACTCGGGCGGCCACTGGCTGTTCACCGAGCGCCTGGGCGCGCACCGCACCCTGGACCTGATCTACACGGCCGAGCTCCTCTCGGGCGCCGAGGCCGTCCAGGCCGGGCTGTTCTCCCGGGCCCTGCCCGCGGACGAGCTGCTCGAGTTCACCCGCGCGAAGGTCGCCCAGGTGGCCTCCGGCGCGACCCTCGCGTTCCGCGCGTCGAAGGAGCTCGTGGCCCAGGTCCGTGACCACCGCGTGGGCCTGTGGGAGTCCCTCGACGCGGAGAACATCGCCCAGGGCGAGCTCTGCGGCACCGCCGACTACGCCGAGGGCTTCCAGGCCTTCCAGGAGAAGCGGAAGCCGGAGTTCACCGGCCGCGGCTGAGCCGCCGCACCCCGCCACCGGCGACGGCGCCGCACCCTTCGCGCGAGGGGCGCGGCGCCGTCGTCGTCCCGGCCCGGCCGCGTCACATTCCCGTCATCAGCCCGGATCGTGGCGTGAGTCACAGGGGATCGTATACGGTGACGGGTGTCACTTCCCGACCGATCGGTCGGGAACCACACCGTCCTGCCGCCGCCTCACGGGCGGCCGCCGCCCCGCATCCCAGGAGCATCCATGAGCCACACCGTCGCATCCCCCGCGGCGCCCGCCCCCGCGCGCGATCGCCGCGAGGAGCGCAAGGTCATCGCCGGCACCGTCGTCGGCACCACCATCGAGTGGTACGACTTCTTCATCTTCGCCCAGGCCACCGCGCTCGTCTTCGCCGCCCTCTTCTTCCAGCCGATGGGTGAGAGCGGCTCCCAGATCGCCGCGTGGGCCACCCTCGGCATCTCCTTCCTCATCCGCCCGCTTGGCGCGATCGTCGCCGGCCATCTCGGTGACCGCTTCGGCCGCAAGTTCGTCCTGTCCCTCACGCTGATCGGCATGGGCCTGGCCACCACCCTCATCGGCCTGCTGCCCACCTACGCCCAGATCGGTGTGTGGGCCCCGATCCTGCTCGTCGCGCTGCGCCTGCTGCAGGGCCTGTCCGCGGGCGGCGAGTGGGGCGGCGCGGCGCTGCTGTCCGTGGAGCACGCCCCCCACGGCAAGCGCGGCCTGTTCGGCTCCGCCCCGCAGATCGGCGTGCCACTGGGCATGATCCTGGCCACCGGCGTGCTGTTCATCGTGCGCTCCACCATGTCCGAGGAGCAGTTCCTCACCTGGGGCTGGCGCATCCCGTTCCTGATCTCCGTGGTGCTGATCCTCGTCGGCTACCTGATCCGCAAGGCCGTCGAGGAGTCCCCGGTCTTCAAGGAGATGCAGCAGCTCAAGGCGGACGAGTCCGCCCCGCTGGGCGAGCTCTTCCGGCACCACACCAAGGAGGTCATCCTCGCCGCCGTGATCTTCGCCGCGAACAACGGCGTCGGCTACCTGCTCATCGCGTGGTTCTCGAAGTACGGCGGTCCGAAGGGTCTGGGCATGACCTCCTCCGAGGTGCTCATCGCGAGCCTCGTCGGCGGCGTCGGCTGGTTCATCTTCACCCTGCTCGGCGGCTGGGTCTCGGACAAGATCGGCCGCAAGCTGACCTTCGTCCTCGGCTACGGGTTCCTGATCGTCTGGGCCTTCCCGCTGTTCGGGCTGCTGAACACCGCGTCTCTGCCGCTGTTCTCGCTGGGCCTGTTCGTCCTGACGCTCGGCCTGGGTCCGTCCTACGGTCCGCAGTCGGCGATGTACGCCGAGATGTTCCCGGCCCGCGTCCGCTTCTCCGGCGTCTCCATCGGCTACGCGCTCGGCACCATCATCGGCGGCGCCTTCGCCCCGCTGCTCGCCGACCAGCTCGTGAAGACCGGCTGGGAGAACGTGGCCTGGTACATCATCGTGATCTCCGCGGTCTCGCTCATCGCCGTCCTGTTCGTCCCCAAGGGCATCCAGGACCGCGAGCTGCACGACGAGCAGGTCGTCGCCACGCGCTCGAATCCGGTGGTGCCGGCCTGATCCGGGCCGCCTGACGGGTTTCGCCCGTCTCCACCCCACGACGACGGCGCGTCCTCCTCCGGAAGGGCGCGCCGTCGTCGTGGGCGACCGGACCGGCGCCGAGGCCCGCAGACACGCCGCTACCTCGGGGACGTAACGGCGCGTCTGCGGGCCTCCGCGCGGGCTCGTCCCTGTCCCGTCACACCCGCCCCGCAGTTGACCCCCGTCACACCGGCCCGGGATACTGAACCTGAACGCACGGTCGGTAATTCGCCGCGCCCGCGCCCGCCCCGTTGTCGGTCACTCAAGGAGTCTCCATGTCCGCACAGTCCCAGGCCCTGCTCGTCGGCGGTCGCCGCACGCCCGTCGGCAAGTACGCCGGCGCCCTCTCCTCCGTCCGCCCCGACGACCTCGCCGCCCTGACCGTCAAGGCCGTGATCGAGGACGCCGGCATCGACCCGTCGGTCGTGGATGAGGTCATCCTCGGCAACGCCAACGGCGCCGGCGAGGAGAACCGCAACGTCGCCCGCATGGCCTGGCTGCTGGCCGGCTTCCCGGACACCGTCCCGGGCATCACCGTGAACCGCCTCTGCGCGTCCGGCATGTCCGCGATCGGCATCGCCACCGCGATGGTGCGCTCCGGGATGGCCGACGTCGTCGTGGCCGGCGGCGTGGAGTCGATGTCCCGCGCCCCCTGGGTGATGGAGAAGCCGACGACGGCGTTCGCCAAGCCCGGCGCGGCCTTCGACACCGCGATCGGCTGGCGCTTCGTGAACCCGCGCTTCGCGGACGGCGAGTTCGGGGAGAAGTTCACCTTCTCCATGCCGGAGACCGCCGAGGAGGTCGGCGAGGTGGACGGCATCACCCGCGAGGACGCCGACGCCTTCGCCGCCCGCTCGCATGAGCGTGCGCTGGCCGCCATCGGGGCCGGCCGCTTCGCGGACGAGATCGTGCCCGTCGTCGTCACGGGCCGCAAGGGCGCCGAGACGGTCGTGGACACGGACGAGGGCCCCCGCCCCGGCTCCACCCCCGAGGTGCTCGCCAGCCTGCGCCCGATCATCAAGAAGGACGGCGTGGTCACCGCCGGCAACTCCTCCTCCCTCAACGACGGCGCCTCGGCGATCCTCGTCGTCTCCGAGCGGGCCGCGCAGAAGTACGGCCTGACCCCGCGGGCCCGCGTCGTGGAGTCCACCTCGGCGGGCCTGGCCCCCGAGATCATGGGTCTGGGCCCCGTCCCGGCCACCGAGAAGGCCCTCGAGCGCTCCGGCTGGTCCGTGGCGGATCTGGGCGCCGTCGAGCTCAACGAGGCCTTCGCCACCCAGTCCCTGGCCTCGATGCGGCGCCTCGGCCTGGACCCGGAGACCGTCAACGCCGACGGCGGCGCGATCGCCCTGGGCCATCCGCTCGGCTCCTCGGGCTCGCGCCTCGTGGTCACGCTGCTCGGTCGGATGGAGCGCGAGGGCGCGGACAGGGGCCTGGCCACGATGTGCGTGGGCGTGGGCCAGGGCTCCGCGATGCTCGTCGAGAAGGTCTGAGCGCATGGACGACTTCAGCCACTTCACGGCACTGCGCGTCGAGGAGCGTGAGGACCGCGTCCACGCGCGCATGGACCGCCCGGGCGTGCGCAACGCGATCGACCAGACCATGGTCGACGAGTTCCACGAGCTCTGCGCCCACCTCGAACGCGAGCCGAAGATCCTGATCATCTCGGGCACGCAGGTGGAGTCGACGCGCGAGCCGGGGACGTTCTCCGGCATCTTCGCCTCCGGCGCGGACATCGGACAGCTGCGCGAGCGCCGCCGCGACGACGCCCTGCGCGGCGTGAACTCGCAGGTCTTCGACCGCATCCACCGGCTGCCCATGCCCGTGATCGCGGCGATCGACGGCTTCGCCCTGGGCGGCGGCGCGGAACTGGCCTACGCGGCCGACTTCCGCATCGCCACCCCGGCGCTGAAGATGGGCCAGCCCGAGACGAGCCTGGGGATCACCGCCGCTGCGGGCGCCCAGTGGCGGCTCAAGGAGCTGGTGGGTGAGCCGGTGGCCCTCGAGCTGCTGCTCGCCGGACGGATCCTGGACGCGCAGGAGGCCCTCGAGCTCAAGCTCGTCACCGAGCTGCACGAGCCGGACGCCCTCCTCGACGCCGCCGACGCCCTCGCCGACCGCATCGCGCAGCAGGACCCGCTGGCGGTGCGGCTGTCCAAGCGCGTCTTCCACCTCCCTCGCGAGGCCCACCCCCACGTGGACGAGATCGCGCAGGCCATCCTGTTCGAGTCCGAGGCCAAGTTCGAGCGCATGCAGGCGTTCCTGGACCGCAAGAAGAAGTGAGGACTGACATGACCGATCAGCAGCACACCCCTGATACCGCGCCGTCCTCCGTGCCCGCCGTCGTCGGCGTCCTCGGCGGCGGCCGGATGGGTGGCGGCATCGCCCACGCGTTCCTCGTCTCCGGCTCGTCCGAGGTGGTCGTCGTCGAGCGCGACCCGCAGTCGGCCGAGGCCGCCAAGGGGCGCATCGAGGCCGACCTGGCCGCCTCCCTCGAGCGCGGCAAGATCGACGGCGACCTGGACGAGTGGGCGCAGCGCCTGACCGTCTCCGTGGACCGCGCCGACTTCGCCCGCTGCGACCTCGTGGTCGAGGCCGTGTTCGAGGACATGCAGGTGAAGATCGAGGCGCTCACCGACGTCGAGGCCCACCTGCGCGAGGACGCCTGGCTGGCCAGCAACACCTCCTCCCTGTCCATCGACGAGATCGCCTCGCACCTGCAGCGTCCCGAGCGCTTCTGCGGCCTGCACTACTTCAACCCGGTGCCCGCCTCGAAGCTCGTGGAGGTCGTGATCGGCGAGCAGACCGGTGCGGAGCTCCAGGCCCTGTCCACCGAGTGGGTCCGCGGGCTCGGCAAGACCCCCGTCGTCGTCAAGAACGCCCCGGGCTTCGCCTCGTCGCGCCTGGGCGTGGCGATCGCGCTCGAGGCCATCCGCATGGTCGAGGAGGGCGTGGCCTCCCCCGAGGACATCGACGCCGCCATGGTGCTCGGCTACAAGTTCCCGGTCGGCCCGCTGGCCCTGACCGACATCGTGGGCCTGGACGTGCGCCTGGGCATCGCGGAGTACCTCGAGTCCCAGCTGGGTGAGCGCTTCGCCCCGCCGCAGCTCATGCGAGACATGGTGGCCCGCGGCGAGCTCGGCCGGAAGTCCGGCAAGGGCTTCTTCGACTACCGCTGAGCCCCCGGGGCCGGCGCGGCTAACGTGACGGGCATGGACGAGCCCACGCTGCTGCGCGTCGCCCGCGACCGCGCCCTCGAGCTGCCGGGCAGCGCCGCGTCGCACCCCTTCGGCCCGGACACCGAGGTCGTGAAGGTGCAGGGGAAGCTGTTCGTGGTGTTCATCGACCACGACGGGCGCCGCCTCGTGAACGTCAAGGCCCGCCCGGAGGACGGCGCCCAGCTGCGCGCGGCCCTGCCCGCGGCGATCACGCCCGGCTATCACATGGACAAGCGGCACTGGCTCAGCCTGGCCGCGCACCCGGACCTCGACGAGCAGCTCGTCCGGGACCTCGTCACGGAGTCGTACCTGCTGGTCGTCGCGAAGCTCCCCCGCACCCGGCGCCCCGTGGACCCCGAGACATTCGGCCAGGCCTGATGTCGGTCGACCGCCCCTTCCGCTTCACCCACCGCTGGGCGGTCCCCGCGGACGCCCGGTCCGCGCTGGCCCTGCTCGCCGACCCGTCCGGCTACCCACGCTGGTGGCCGGCCGTCCCGCGCGCCCGTCGCCTGGGTCCCGACCGCGCCGCCGTCCGGCTGCGCGGGTTCGTGCCGGTGCGCCTGACGATGGAGCGCCTCATCGACGACCGCACCCGCGGCCTTCTGGTCGCCCGTCTGAGCGGGGACCTGACGGGCACCGTACGGGTCACCGTCCACGACGACGGCGCCCCGGCCGGACACGCGCCGCGCTGCGTCGTGGCGTGGGAGCAGGAGGTGGTGCTGACCTCGCCGTGGATGCGCGCTGTGTCCCACGTGCCGGGCGCCCGCACCGCGATGGGCCTCAGCCACGCGGCCGCGATGCGCTCCGCGCGTCGAGCGCTCGGGGCGAAGGCCGTGCCGACCGCTGATCCCGCTCGAAGGGCTCGTCCATGACGGCCCGGCGCCCCAGGCCGGCTCAGAGCTCGGCCTGCGCCTCGTTCCACTCGCGGGACAGCGGCGGGCGGGAGAGGCCGTCGAGGAGGCCGTCGGCGGGGTCGATGCCGAGCTCCACGATCCTGTTGTCCGCGTCCACGTGGACGACCTTGGGCTGGAAGTGGCGGGCCTCGTCGTCGTCCATCTGCCCGTAGGCGATGAGGATGACGATGTCCCCCGGATGCACCAGGTGGGCGGCGGCGCCGTTGATGCCGAGCACGCCGGAGCCCCGCTCGCCCGCGATGGTGTAGGTCTCCAGTCGCGCGCCGTTGGTGACGTCCACGATGGACACGAGCTCGCCGGGGAGGATGTCCGCGGCGTCCAGCAGGTCCTGGTCCACGGTCACGGAGCCCACGTAGTGCAGGTCCGCCTGGGTCACGGTGGCCCGGTGGATCTTGGCGTGGAACATGGTGCGCAGCATGCGGCAGAACTCTCCGGATGAGGGGGTGGGTCGGGTCCGAGAGGACCGGTGCTCGATTCTACGCCGGTCCGGAGACGAGGGGCAGGGGCCGACGCCGGCCCGAGGCTCCCGCCCCTCTCGTCGAGGCCCGCAGACACGCCGCTACGCCCTGGCGGTAGCGGCGTGTCTGCAGGCCTGGGCGGGTCAGATCCACGACGGCGGCACTCGGCCCGGCGGGGTCCGCGCAGCCACCAGGCCCCGCAGCTGCCGCACGAACAGCTCCCAGTGCCCTGGCCGGAACACGTCGGCGGTCACCCGGATCACCTCCCACCCCTCCGCGCGCAGGGCCGCGTCCCGCTCGCGGTCCTCACGCCACTGCCGGCGATCCGTGCGGTGCTGATCGCCGTCGTACTCGACCGCCACCTTGGCCTCCGCCCACACCAGATCCACGCGGAGCCGCTGTCCCGTGGCGAGGCGGATGCACGGGTTCACTGCGGGCTCGGGGACGCCGTCCAGGACGAGCCGCGCCCGCAGTCGGCTCTCCTGCGGCGAGTCGGCTCCGGGGCGGACGAGCTCCAGCGCCTCCCGGGCCGCGCGGATCCCGCGCACCCGTCCGCGTTCCTCGACGGCGGCGCGCAGCTCGGCCACGTCCGTCACCCCGGGAGGCAGCCGACGGCGGCGGGCCTCCGTCGGGGCGGTCCGCACCATGCTGTCCCCCAGCGCGACGAGATGGTCGAGCGGCCCGGCCTGCGCGGCGAGGTCCACGAAGATCCACCCCGGTGCGGTCACGCGCACCCCGTCCACGATCCGCACCGGTGCGTCGGCGCGGAGGCGGTGTGAGCGGACCCCGGCCCGGCTCGACGCGGTGCCGTGGCCGCGCGGGGTCGCGACGTGCACGGACCGGTCGGCGGCGAGCGGCCCGGTCAGCCACAGGCCGAGCACCCTGGCGGCCGTGACGTGGCTGAACACGCCCTCGGGGTGCAGATCCTGCAGTGCCCGCAGATGGTCCATGGGGTCCGGTTCGATGCCGCGCAGGCCCCAGAGCCCCCAGCCGAGGGAGACCACGTCCCCGCGCCGCAGCCGGGCCGCGCTCACCCCCGTCTCGCGCGCGGCCGGGGTCGAGAACACGGTCGGAGCGCGGAGGAGGCCGTCCAGTCCGCAGCGCATCGGAGGCAGGGGCGCGGGCGAGCGGGGCATGGGCCGAGCGTGCCCGATCCGGGCGGGCCGCCGTCGTCGTCCGCCGGGATCTGTGGACGACGCCCCGCCGAGGCCCGCAGACACGCCGCTACGTCCTGGCGGTAGCGGCGTGTCTGCGGGCCCGGGCGCCACGGCTTGCGCGGCGAAGCCCTCTCCACGACGACGGCGTCACCGGCCCGGCTCCCCCTCCCGCGTGATCCACGTCTCGGCTAGGGTGAGGAGCAATAACCGACCGATCGGTCGGGACTCGTCCGCGCCCCCGACACCAGGAGACCCCGTGACCGTCACCGCCCCCTCCCTCCCGGAGATCCTCCCCAGCTACGTCGCCGGCAGCTGGTGGACGCCGTCGCACCCGTCCAAGGTCACCGACGTGACGGACGCGAACACCGGCGCGCGCCTGACCGGCGTCTCCACCGACGGCCTCGACACGGCCGCCGCCATCGAGCACGCCCGCACCGTCGGCCAGCAGGCCCTGGGCGAGCTGACCATCCACGAGCGCGCCCTCAAGCTCAAGGAGCTCGCGCTCTTTCTGAACTCCCGCGTCCAGGAGCTCTACGACGTCTCCTTCGCCACCGGCGCCACGCAGCGCGACCACGCCTTCGACGTCGACGGCGGCATCGGCACCCTCTTCACGTTCTCCGGCAAGGGCCGCCGCGAGCTACCGAACTCCACCGTGATCATCGACGGCGACGTGGAGCCCCTCTCCCGCGACGGCTCCTTCATCGGCGAGCACATCTACCAGCGCATCCCGGGCGTGGCCGTGCAGATCAACGCGTTCAACTTCCCCGTGTGGGGCATGCTCGAGAAGTTCGCCCCGGCCTTCGTCGCCGGCGTGCCCACCGTGGTCAAGCCGGCCACCCCCACCGGCTACGTCACGCAGAAGTGCGTCGAGCTGATGCTCGAGTCCGGCGTGCTGCCCGAGGGCTCGATCCAGCTGATCTCCGGCTCCGCCCGCGACCTGCTGGACCACCTGGACTACCGCGACCACGTCGCGTTCACCGGCTCCGCCGCCACCGCGGCCACGCTGAAGAAGCACCCGAACGTGCAGGAGGGCGGCGTCCGCTTCACCGCGGAGACCGACTCCCTCAACGCCGCCATCCTCGGCCCGGACGCGGACCCGGAGTCCCCCGAGTTCGAGGCGTTCGTGAAGGTCGTCTTCCAGGAGATGACGGTCAAGGCCGGACAGAAGTGCACCGCCATCCGCCGGGTGATCGTCCCGCAGGATCGGGTCGAGGCCGTGACCGCCGCCCTCACCGAGCGCCTGGCCGCGAAGGTCGTCCTGGGCGACCCGCGCGTCGAGGGCACCACCATGGGCGCCCTGGCCTCGAAGGACCAGCAGGGCGAGGTCCGCGGCGCGGTGCAGCGCCTGGTCGACGCCGGCGGTCAGGTCCGCCTCGGCGGCCCCGAGGGCTCGACCGGTGACGCCGACGCCGAGTCCGGCGCGTTCTTCGCCCCCACGGTGCTCACCTTCGAGGACGCACGCACCCCCGAGGTGCACAGCGTCGAGGCGTTCGGTCCGGTCACCTCGGTGATCGGCTACACGGACGTGGCCGACGCCGTGGCCCTGGCCGCCCTGGGCTCGGGGTCGCTCGTGGCCACGGTCGCCACGAACGACGGTGAGACCGCCCGCGCGTTCGCCGCCGGGATCGGCGCCCACCACGGCCGCGTGCACGTCCTGAACCGCCAGACCGCCGCGACCACCACGGGCCATGGCGCCCCCGTGCCGGTGCTGATCCACGGCGGCCCCGGCCGCGCCGGCGGCGGCGAGGAGCTCGGCGGGGTCCGCGCCGTGAAGCACTACATGCAGCGCACGGCGATCCAGGGCTCCCCGGACATGCTCACGGCCATCACCGGCGTGTGGCATCAGGGCGCCGCGGCCCACACGGTGACCCGCGAGGACGTGGAGGCCGGCACGGCCGTGCACCCGTTCTACAAGTCCCTGGCCGAGCTGACGGTGGGCGACCAGTTCGCCTCCGGCCTGCGCACCATCACCCTGGAGGACATCACCGCCTTCGCGGAGGAGACCGGGGACAGGTTCTACGCCCACACGGACGAGGAGGCCGCCATGGCCAACCCGTTCTTCCCGCGCCGCGTCGCCCACGGCTACCTGCTGGTCTCGTGGGCCGCGGGGCTGTTCGTGGCCCCGGATCCGGGCCCGGTGCTGGCCAACTACGGCCTGGAGAACCTGCGCTTCATCACGCCGGTGACCTACGACGACGCCATCCGCGTGACCCTGACGGCCAAGCGCATCACCCCGCGCGTGAGCGACGAGTACGGCGAGGTGGCCTGGGACTGCCGGATCCACAACCAGAAGGACGAGCTCTGCGCCCAGTACGACGTGCTGACGCTCGTGGCCAAGACCTGGCCGATGGCCCCGTCCGAGACCTCCCAGGGCTGAGCCCCCCTGCTTCGACGGGCCGTCCCGTGCGCCCGCTGCGCGCCGGGCGGCCCGTCGTCGTCCCCGGGAACAAGGAGCGTGCCCGGGGCGTTCACCTGTACGTCCCATTCGGACCGCGAGAGAAGAAGGTCGACACACATGTCCGAGTTCACCCGTTTCGAGCAGGTCGCCGTGCTGGGCACCGGCGTGCTGGGTTCGCAGATCATCATGCAGGCGGCGTACCACGGCAAGAAGGTGATGGCCTACGACGCCGTCCCCGCCGCCCTCGAGGGGATCGAGCGCCGCTGGGCGTGGATCCGCCAGGGCTACGAAGCAGACCTCGGGGAGGGCTACGACCCGCAGCGCTTCGACGAGGCCATCGCCCGCATCACGCCGACCTCGGACCTCGGCGAGGCCCTGGCGGATGCGGACATCGTGATCGAGGCCGTCCCGGAGAACCTGGAGCTCAAGCGCAAGGTGTGGGCCCAGGTGGGCGAGCTCGCCCCCGCCACGACCCTGTTCGCCACGAACACCTCCTCCCTGCTGCCCTCGGACTTCGCCGACGCCAGCGGCCATCCGGAGCGCTTCCTGGCCCTGCACTACGCCAACCGCATCTGGGCGCAGAACACCGCCGAGGTCATGGGCACCGCCGCCACCTCGCCGGAGGCCGTCGCGGGAGCCCTGCAGTTCGCCGAGGAGACCGGCATGGTCCCCGTGCACGTGCGCAAGGAGATCCCGGGCTACTTCCTCAACTCCCTGCTCATCCCGTGGCTGCAGGCCGGCTCCAAGCTGTACATGCACGGAGTGGGCAACCCGGCGGACATCGACCGCACCTGGCGCGTGGCCACCGGCAACGAGCGCGGCCCGTTCCAGACCTATGACATCGTGGGCTTCCACGTGGCCGCCAACGTCTCCCGCAACACGGGCGCCGACTGGCAGCGCGGCTTCGCTGAGCTGCTCGAGAAGAGCATCGCCGAGGGCCACAGCGGTGTGGCCGACGGCCAGGGCTTCTACCGCTACGGGACGGACGGGGAGAACCTCGGCCCGGTGGAGGACTGGAACCTGGGCGACAAGGACACCCCGCTCGGCTGACCTCCCCCGCTGACGGATCAGGGGCCGTCCGATGCGCACCACGCATCGGGCGGCCCCCACGCATGCCCCGCCACTTCCTTGTGGCATCCGTCACAGCGCACGTAGAGTCGGGCCATGACGACCTCCCGACTCCCCCTGTTCGGCGTCCTCGCCGTGGGCGCGCTCGCCCTCGCCGGGTGCGCGGGCGGCGGCGCAGAGCCCTCCTCCCCCGCCCCCTCGTCGGCATCGTCCACGACGACGGCGGCCTCGTCCGCCCCCACGTCGCCCGCGGCCAGCAGCTCCACGGAGAGCACGGGCGCGGCGGAGAGCACGGCCGGCACCTCCGCCTCGGGCAGCCTGTCCCTCGAGATGCCCGCCGCGCTGGGTGGGCAGCGGACCCTGGCGGTGCAGGCCGCCGTGCAGCGGGCCGCGGGGCCGGGGTCCGAGGTGGGGCTGAGCGCCGCCTCGCCGCTGGAGCGGCAGACGGAGCTGCGCCAGCGGGCCGACGGCCTGGAGCAGACGGTCGACGCCGGCGCGAGCCCGGCGCCCACCCGCAGCGCGGAACAGCAGGCCTGCCTGGACGCCACACGCTCCGCCCTGGAGCGGGACGCCGAGGCCGGGGCGGCGGACCTGGGGCTCACGGCCCAGCCGGAGACGGCCGCCACCACCGGCGGCGGGCCCACCACGACGCCGGCGCCCTCCTTCACGGCGTCCCCCGACGCCGAGGTCACTCCGCTCGGCGTGCGCGTCACAGTGTACCCCACGGAGGAGGCCGCCCGCGCCGCCCTGGAGGACGCCCGAGCGGCGGCGCAGGCCTGCACCGGGGTGGACCTGGCCGGGCTCGACGTGGAGAGCGTGACGCGGACCGAGCACGAGGGCGGCACCGCGTACACGGCGCTCCCGGCCCCCGGGGGGTCCGTCTACTCCCACCTGACGGCCGTGCAGGACGGCGCCCGCACCGTGGCCGTGGCCCAGGCCGACGCGGACGGCGGGGTGCCCGCGGACGCCGAGGACCGTGCGGCCTCGATCGTGACCGACGTGCTCGCCGCGCTCGACGGCGAGGGCTGAGGACAGAGGCCCCTCAGCCCCGCAGACCCCCGAGCACCACGCCCGTGACGGCGTCGATCATCTGGCCCGGTCCCTGCTGGCCGGGGACGCCGCGATCCGGCCGGTACCAGTCGACGATCGAGTTGATCATGCCGAGCGCGAGGCGGGCGAGGTTGCGCGGGGTCACGTCGGAGCGCACCGCACCCGCGGCCTGGGCGGCCTCGAGCAGGTCCCCGAAGCGCCGGGTGATCTCACGACGACGCTCGACGGCGGCCACCTCGACCGCCGAGTTCCCGCGCAGGCGCAGCAGCAGGGTCACCTCGGGCTGCTTCTCCGCCAGCACCCCGAGCGTGCCGCGGATGGCCGCCTCGACCTGCGCGCCGGCGTCGGACCCGCTGGCCACCACATCGTCCAGGCACGCCTCGAGGGCGTCGAGCGCCTCCGTCACCGCGTGGTCGAGGATCGCCTCCTTGGACTCCACGTGGTGGTAGATCGCGGACTTGGAGATGCCCAGGTGGGTGGCGAGCATGCCCATGGACGTCGCCTCGTAGCCGTGCCGGTTGAAGAGCTCGACGCACTCGGCCAGCAGCGTCTGCCGGTCATAGCCGGGCCGGCCGCGGCGCGGGGTGGGGCTGCTCTGGGGCACGGGGCTCCTTCGGGGGCGGGCGGACGCCGACGACGGCGCACCGGTCCACTCTACCGGGCACCCCGGCGTCGGGATCGGCCGCGGGGACGGGATCAGGCCTGGTCGCGCAGGTCGTAGATCCGCTTGAGCTTGCCGGAGGAGCGGGCCAGGGACTCCGGCTCCACCACGTTGATCATGCACGAGGAGCCGATCTTCGTCTTGATCTCCATGCGCAGGTGCGCGGCGCAGGCCTGGGCCTCCTCGAGGGTCGCATGATCGCGGCGCTCGATGTTCACGGCCATCTGGTCCATGCGGTCCGGACGGGTGATCTCGAGGGTGAAGTGCGGCGACAGGGCCGGCTCCTTGAGGGCCAGCTCCTCGATCTGCGACGGGAACAGGTTCACGCCGCGCAGGATGATCATGTCGTCCGAGCGGCCGGTGATGCGTCCCATGCGGCGGTGGCCCGGGTGTGTGGTGCCCGGCAGCAGGCGGGTGAGGTCGTGGGTGCGGTACCGGATGATCGGCAGCGCCTGCTTGGTGAGCGAGGTGAAGACGAGCTCGCCGTGGCGGCCGGTCTCGAGGACCTCGTCCGTGAGCGGGTCGATGATCTCGGGGCGGAAGTGGTCCTCCCAGATGTGGGAGCCGTCCTTGGTGGCCGCGGACTCGCCGGCCACGCCCGGGCCCATGACCTCGGAGAGGCCGTAGATGTCCAGGGCGTCGAGGTCGAAGGTCTGCTCGATCTCGCGGCGCATCTCCTCGGTCCACGGCTCCGCGCCGAGGATCGCGACCTCGAGGGAGGACTCGCGGGGGTCCAGCCCGAGCTTCTTGAAGCCGTCCGCGATGGTCAGCAGGTAGGTGGGCGTGGAGAGGATGGCGCGCGGTTGGAAGTCGGTGATCAGCTGCACCTGCTTCTCCGTCTGCCCGCCGGACATCGGGATCACGGCCGCGCCGATGCGCTCGGCGCCGTAGTGGGCGCCGAGGCCGCCGGTGAACAGGCCGTAGCCGTACGCGTTGTGCACGCGGTCACCGGGGCGGATGCCGCCGGCGCGGAAGCAGCGGGCGACGAGGGTGGCCCACGTGGCCAGGTCGTCATCGGTGTAGCCGACCACGGTGGGCTGGCCGGTGGTGCCGGAGGAGGCGTGGATGCGACGCAGCTCGGGGCCCGTGGCGGCGAACGCGCCGAACGGGTAGTTCTTCCGCAGGAACTCCTTGTCCGTGTACGGGAACTTGGCGAGGTCCCCGAGCTCCCTGAAGTCCGAGGGGTGGACGCCGTGCGTGTCGAAGTGCTCGCGGTACGCGGGCACGTTCTCGTAGGCGTGGTGCAGGGTCCAGCGGAGGCGTTCGAACTGAAGCGCCTCGATCTGGTCCCGGCTCATCGTCTCCTCGGGGTCCGGGGCCCCGCGGTCGGCGGGGGCGGGCAGGGGTGCCGGCGTGTACGGGTTGGGGATCGAGGCCTCGAGCATGGCGTTCTCCTGGGGATGCGGGGTCGGGCGGCGGTCGACGACGGCGGCGCACCGGCGGGTGCGCCCGTCGGTCAGCGTCCGGGGGCGGGGATGGTGCGGGAGCGGCCGCGGAAGGCGGCCACCGGGGTGCCGTCGTCGGTGGTGACGGTGATGTCGTAGACGGCCGAGCGGCCGGCGGCGGCGACCAGGCGGCCCTCCGCGACGAGGGTCTGCCCGGCGCGGGTGGCCGCGAGGAAGTTGACGTCCACGCCGGAGGCCACGGTGAGGGTGGAGCCGTCCGAGGCGGGGTCGTTGCAGGTCAGCGCGAAGCACGTGTCCGCGAACGCGAAGACGGCGCCGCCGTGGGCCAGGCCGAAGCCATTGTGCTGGTCCTCGGTGAGCGTCATCCGGATGCGCGCGTGGTCCTTCTCGGCGGCCTCGAGGGTGACGCCGAGCCACCGTGCCACGCGGTCCTCCGCGAGCATGGGGTGGTGGGCGGTCTCGGTCATGGGCGGGCCTCCCTGCCGGCACGGGCGCGCCGGCGCGGCGGCGCAGAGAATTACTGAACGATCATTAGGTAACTCCCTGGATGTGACTCACGTCAAGTCCGGTCCGGTGTGTGACGCTCGCCGCCCCCGCCGTCATGCCGTGGGAGCGGGGCACACCGGGGGACCTGTGCGCGGCCCCCGCCTATCGTGTCCGCGGCGCCTGTCTAGGGTGACCGCATGGTGACCTTCGCGCCGGACCGCGCCTCCTTCATGCTCAGCCCCTCGGACATCACCGCCGCCGCCACGTGTACCTATGGGTGGCTGCGCGGGACGGTGGATCCCAAGCTCGGGCGTGCCCCGCGGATCGGCGTGGCGGACGCGTTCCTCGAGCGGGTCTCCCGCCTCGGGGACGAGCACGAGTCCCGCGTGCTCGCGCGCCTCGAGGCGGAGCACGGCGCGGACCAGGTGGTCCGGCTCGCCCGCCCGGAGCGCTACACGCCCGAGGGCGTGCGGGCCGCCCGCGAGCGCACCGCGGCGGCGTTGGCCGCGCGTCCCGCCGTCGTGTTCCAGGGGATGCTGCACGACGGCGCGTTCGGCGGCCTGGCCGACTTCCTCGTGCTCCGCACGGACGAGGAGCACCCCGAGGGCGCGTACGAGGTGGTGGACACGAAGCTGGCCCGGCATGCGCGGGTGACGGCGCTGCTGCAGATCGCCGCGTACGCGGACCTGCTGGACGGCATGGGCGTGCCGCGGGCGCGGCAGGGCAGCCTGTGGCTCGGGGACGGTTCCCGGCACGTCGCGGACCTGGACGAGGTGATCCCGGTGTACCGGCACCAGCGCGCCCGGCTGGAGGCGCTGCTGCAGGATCACGTGGCCGCCGGGGAGCCCACTCGCTGGGGCGACGACCGCCTGAGCGTCTGCGGCGCATGCGAGGCGTGCGAGGAGGCCGTCGCCGAGCACCGGGACGTGCTGCTCACGGCGGGGGCCACGCGGTTGCAGCGCACCCGGCTGCGCGAGGCCGGCATCACGACCATCGAGCAGCTCGCGGTGTCCGTCGCACCGCCGGAGGGCATGGCCCGCCGCACGTGGGAGGCGCTGCGGGAACAGGCGGCGATCCAGCTGGAGCCGGCCGGGGCGGACGGGCTGCCGCCGCATCGGATCGTGGACCCGCGCGCCGTGACGGGGCTGCCGGCGCCGGACGCCGGAGACGTCTTCTTCGACTTCGAGGGGGACCCGCTGTGGGTCTCCGCGGACGGGAGCATGGAGGGTCTCGAGTACCTGTGGGGCTGGGTCGAGGCGCCGGGCGGGGACACCGCGCGCACCGCCTCGGCCGACTTCCGGTTCACGGGTCTGTGGGCGGACACCCGTGCCGCCGAGCGGGCGGCGCTCGAGCAGTTCGTGGCGTTCGTGGAGGCCCGACGCGCGACCCACCCGGGGATGCGGATCTACCACTACGCCGCGTACGAGGTCACCGCGCTGAAACGCCTGACCGTGCGGCACGGCGTGGGCGAGCGCGAGCTGGACGACTGGCTGCGCGCGGGGCTGTTCGTGGACCTCTACTCCACGGTCCGCGCCGCCCTGCGGGCCGGTGTGCCGAGCTACTCCATCAAGAAGCTGGAGCCCCTCTACATGGGGGCGGAGCACCGGGCGGAGGACGGCGTCACGACGGCGGCGGACAGCGTCACCGAATACCACCGGTACGTCGCCGCGATGGAGGCCGGGGACACCGAGGTCGCGAAGGCGATCCGCGCCGACATCGAGGACTACAACCGGTACGACTGCGTCTCCACGGCGCGGCTGCGGGACTGGCTGCGGGCGCAGGTCGAGCCCGAGGAGGCCGCCGTCGCGGACCGTCCCGTCGACGACGCCGCGACCGGGAACGAACCGCTGGTCGAGGCCGCGCCGTCGCTCCAGGAGCAGGACGCGGCCCTCGCCGCCTCGCTTCAGGCGCTGGCGGGCGCCGAGAGGGACGAGGCGGGCGGGACGCGGGCCCCGGAGGCGGAGCTCGACGGCGGGCGGCGCGGTATCGCCCTGCTGGCCGCGGGCCTGGGCTACTTCGCCAGGGAGAACAAGCCGCTGTGGTGGGCCATGTTCGATCGGGCCGTGTCCGCCCCGGACGAGTGGCAGGAGCCGCGCGCGAACCTGGTGTTCGACACCGTCGAGTCGGTGAGTGCGTGGGAACGTCCCACCCCGCGGAGCAACCCCGCCCGGACGCTGACCGTGACCGGGCGCCTCGAGCCGGGCACCGAGGTCCGGCCGCGTCGGAACAGCCAGGAGAGGTTCAAGCTCAACGCCCTGTACGAGCAGCCGCCGCGCTGGGCGGAGCTGGCCCCCAACGCCGTCCGCTGGCAGAGCCGATCGCCCGTGGACGTGACCGAGGTGGAGGAGATCGCACCGGGCCGGTTCCGAGTCAGCCTGCTGCAGCGCCTCAGCACCAAGTACGAGCCGGAACCGCACGCGGAGGTGCCCATGGCGGTCTTCCACCTCAACTACGTCCGGCCCGGTGGCCTCCTCGAACGCATCCGGGAGCAGGCCGCCGAGGCCGCCCGCCGCGGCCGACTGCCGGACGGAGCGGTGTTCGACATCCTGGCGCGCCGTGCCCCGCGCACCACGGGCCGGACCCTCGCCGCGATCGGGGCGGACGTACGAGACGGCCGGCGGGACGGCGTCGGGGGCCTGGTCGAGGCGGTCGAGTCCGCACGCGGCTCCTACGTGGCCGTGCAGGGCCCTCCCGG
The DNA here is from genome assembly GCF_003315015.1 of Micrococcus sp. KT16. Classification (NCBI taxonomy): domain Bacteria; kingdom Bacillati; phylum Actinomycetota; class Actinomycetes; order Micrococcales; family Micrococcaceae; genus Micrococcus; species Micrococcus sp. KT16. The sequence continues at coordinate 96,464 of NZ_QNRG01000009.1, forward strand.
CACCGGCAAGACGTACGTGGGCAGCCGCGCGGTGAAGGAACTCCTGGACCGGGGCTGGACGGTCGGCGTCACCGCCCAGTCCCACGCGGTGGTGGAGAACTTCCTCGACCAGCTGATCGGGGTCGGTGTGGACCCCGACCGCGTGGGCAAGGAGCCCAAGGACCCGGACGGACCGCACCGCTGGACGTCCCTGGGCTCATCGGAGGTCCATGCCTTCCTGGCACCGGGCCGGGTCCTGGGCGGCACCGCGTGGACCTTCGCGAACGCCGCGGCCCAGCCGGTCGACCTCCTGGTGGTGGACGAGGCAGGGCAGCTCTCCCTCGCGCACCTCCTGGGCGCGAGCGCCCTGGCCGAGACGGTGCTGCTGCTGGGTGACCCGCAGCAGCTCCCCCAGGTCAGCAGGGGCGAGCACCCCCAGCCCATCGGCGACGCGGCCCTGACCTGGATCGCGGAGGGCGCCCCCGTGCTCCGCGCCGAGCGCGGCTTCTTCCTGGACACCTCGTGGCGCATGCACTCGGCGCTCACCCGCGCGGTCTCCGAGCTCTCCTACGCCGGCCGGCTCGGCGCGCGGGAGGAGGTCACGGACGCCCGCCGGCTCGACGGCGTGGAGCCCGGACTGCACCCGTGGCCGGTCTCCCACACGGGCAACGCGGTCTCCTCGCCGGAGGAGGCCGCGGCCGTCGTCGAGATCATCCGGTCACTGCTCGGCCGCACCTGGTCCACCGGCCCGGACGATCCCGGCCGACCGCTCGAGCCGTCCGACGTGATCGTGGTGGCCCCGTACAACGCGCAGGTCGCCACGGTCCGGGAGACGCTCGACGCCGCCGGTCTCGAGGGCACCACCGTCGGCACCGTGGACAAGTTCCAGGGCCGGGAGGCCGCCGTCGCGATCCTGACGATGGCGGCGTCCTCACCGCAGGAGGTGCCGCGCGGGCTGGACTTCCTCCTGAACCGGAACCGGCTCAACGTGTCGATCTCGCGCGGACAGTGGGCCGCCTACCTCGTCCACTCCCCCGCCCTCGCGGACGCGCTGCCCACCAGCCCCGAGGACCTGCCGATGATCGGCGCGTTCCTGCGGCTCGTGCACCGTTGAGTCAGCCGGCGGCGCCCTGGCGCAGCAGGAACCGCTGCAGCTTGCCGGAGGGGGTCTTGGGCAGCCGGTCCACGAAGTGCACCCGGCGCGGGTAGGCGTGCTTGGAGTACTCGTCGCGGACCTTGGCCTGCAGCTCGGCCGCCAGGGCGTCCGGGTCCGCGACGGCCCCGGCGGGCACCACGAACGCCACGACCTCCTCGCCGCGCACCCCCTCCGGGTCCGGCAGGCCGACGACGGCGACCTCCTGCACCCGCGGGTGGTCGATGAGCACGGACTCCACGTCGAACGGGCCGATCCGGTACCCGGCGGCGAGGATCACGTCGTCGTCCCGGGAGGAGAAGAAGAACCAGCCGTCGTCGTCCTGCCGGGCGGTGTCCCCGGTCAGGTACCAGCGCCCGTCCGGGGTGAAACGCTCCGCGGTCTTCTCCGGCTCCCCGAGGTAGCCGGGGAACCAGAACAGGGGCGAGGCCGCGTCGATCGCGATCTGCCCGTCCCGGATCTCGGCGGCGATCCCCGGCAGGGGCACACCCATCGAACCCGGGCGGGGCGGCGCGGCCAGCTCGGGGTGCGCGAGGGTGCAGATGACCATGCCCAGCTCGGTCTGGCCGTAGTGGTCGCGGATCTCCGTGCCGAGGGCCGTCCGGCCCCACTCGAGCACGGACGGCGGCAGCGGCTCCCCCGCCGTGGACACGCGCCGCAGCCGCAGCGGGGCGTCCTCGGTGACCTCCCCGGCCTTGGCCAGCGCGCGGAACATCGTGGGGGCGCCGGCGAGGTTCGTGATGCCCTGCGAGCGGATCACCTCGACCATGGTCGCCGGGGAGAAGGCGCCGCGGTACTGCACCGAGGTCGCCCCGAGCACCAGCGTGCCGACGATCCCGTAGTACAGCCCGTACGCCCAGCCGTGGTCGGCCGCGTTCCAGAACAGGTCCTCGGGGCGCAGGTCCACCGCGCACGTGAGGTAGACGGCGAACGCGGCGGCCGCGCGCAGCGGCACGGGCACCCCCTTGGGGCGGCCGGTGGTGCCGGAGGTGAACAGCAGGGCGATCGGCCCGTCCCCGCCGACGGCGACGTCCTCGCCCAGCGGCGCGGAGTCCGCGAGCGCGTCCCACTCCGGGCCGGTGCGGATGATCTCGATGCCGGGGATGTCCGTGAGCTTCTCGGCCTGACGGGGTTCGGCGACGACAAGCCGCGCCGCCGCGCCCTCGATGCGCATCCGGGCGGCGCCCGCGGCGAACGCGGTGAACAGCGGCACGTGCACAGCGCCGAGCCGCCACAGGGCCAGCAGCGTGATGACGAGCTCCTCCCGTTTGGACATCATCACGGGGACCCGGTCGCCGCGCGTGACGCCGCGGGCGGCGAGGCCGGTGGCGAGGCGGCGCGAGCGGTCGGCCAGCTCGCCGAAGGTGAGGTCGACGGCGGACATGTCCTCCGCCACGAACCGGAACGCCACCGCGTCGGCCGGCCAGCGGTCGCAGAGCAGGTGGGCGGCGCAGGCGTCCGGGGTCTCGACGTCGGCGACCCACCCGGCCATCAGCCGGTCGATCGTCCCGGCCTCGTGGGCCTGCCCGGTCCGTTCCGTCATCTCGGTCTCCTCATCCCTCTCGGCATGCCGACGCCGGGCGACGGCGACGTCAGCCACGGTAGGTCCACCGCGCCCCGGGCCACCGGGCGCGTCCGCATGTTGCACTCGATGTTGCACTCGCCACCCCGTCGCGGTCGAGGACGGACCCGGTCGTCGCCTTCGTCGGGCGTCCGCGGCGCCTGCCAGAATGGGGGCCATGACCTCACAGCCCGCGTCCACCGCCCACCGCCGTTCCCTCGCCGAGGCCGGCATCGCCCTCGGCCCCCTGGACGGCCGCTACCGTGCGGCGGTGGAGCCGCTTGTGGAGCACCTGTCCGAGGCGGCGCTGAACCGCAACCGCATCCACGTGGAGGTCGAGTGGTTCATCCACCTGGCCGAGCACCGTGTGCTGCCGGGTCTCGAGCCGCTCACGGCCGAGCAGCAGGCGGGCCTGCGGGCGATCGTCACGGACTTCGACGCGGAGTCCGTGGCCGAGCTGGCGGCCACCGAGAAGGTCACGGTGCACGACGTGAAGGCCGTCGAGTACTTCATCGCCGACCGCCTCGAGGGGCTGGGTCTGGGCCGGCTGAAGCCGCTCGTGCACTTCGCGTGCACCTCCGAGGACATCAACAACCTCGCCTACGCGGTGGGCGTGCGCGACGCCGTCGAGCAGGTCTGGCTGCCGGCCGCCCGCGCCGCCGTGGCCACCGTCTCCGCGATGGCCGCCGAGGCCGCCGAGACCCCCATGCTCTCCCGCACGCACGGCCAGCCGGCCACGCCCACCACGCTGGGCAAGGAGATGGCCGTGTTCGTGCACCGTCTGACCCGCCAGACCCGGCGCATCGCCGGCCAGGAGTACCTGGGCAAGATCAACGGCGCCACCGGCACCTACGCCGCCCACCTCGCCGCCGCCCCGGACGCGGACTGGCCGGCCCTGTCCCGGTCCTTCGTGGAGCACCTCGGCCTCACCTGGAACCCGCTGACCACCCAGATCGAGTCCCACGACTGGCAGGCGGAGCTGTACGCCGACGTCGCGCGCTTCAACCGGATCCTCCACGGCTTCTGCGTGGACGTGTGGAGCTACATCTCCATCGGCTACTTCGCGCAGATCCCCGTGGCCGGTGCGACCGGCTCCTCCACCATGCCGCACAAGGTGAACCCGATCCGCTTCGAGAACGCCGAGGCCAACCTCGAGCTCTCCTGCGCCCTGCTCGACTCGCTGGGCGCCACCCTCGTGGAGTCCCGTTGGCAGCGCGACCTCACGGACTCGACGTCGCAGCGCAACATCGGCGTGGCCCTCGGCCACTCGGTGCTCGCCCTGACCAACGTCACCAAGGGCATGGGCCAGCTCCAGGTCGCCGCGCCCGTACTGGCGGAGGACCTCGACACGAACTGGGAGGTGCTCGGCGAGGCCGTCCAGACCGTGATGCGTGCCGAGGCGATCGCCGGCGTCGAGGGCATGGACAACCCCTACGAGCGCCTCAAGGAGCTGACCCGCGGCCACCGCGTGGACGGGGCGCGCATGCGCGAGTTCGTGCAGGGCCTCGGCCTGTCGGAGGCGGCCCAGGCGCGCCTGCTGGAGCTGACCCCGGCCGGGTACACCGGCGTGGCGGCGGAGCTGGCCAAGGAGTTCGGCCCCGCGCAGGACTGACCCGGGCCGCCTGACGGGGGACGATGGGCGGGTGCTGCTTCCACTTCTCCCCGTGTGGCTGCTGTCCGCCGCCCCCAAGGACCCCGCCGAACTCGAACGGGACGTGCCCGAGCCGATCGACGCGCACGGCGAGCTCGCCGACGCGATCACCGCGGCGATCACCGCCGTGGATCTCGTGGGCGTGTTCTTCTTCGCGATCTCGGGCGCGGTGCTCGCCGTGCGCAAGGGCTACGACATCGTCGGCTCCCTGCTGCTGGCCCTCATGGTGGGCACGGGCGGCGGCGTCGTCCGTGACCTCGTGGTCGGACGGGACGTGCCCGCGGCCTTCGACAACCCCTGGTACCTGATCCTGCCGGCGGTCGCGTCGCTGGCGGTGTTCCTCCGGATCTTCGACGGCGAGCGCGGCCACCACGCCGTCATGGCCTTCGACGCCGTCGGCCTGGCCGTGTACTGCGTGGTGGGCACGCGCATCGCCCTGCTGGCCGGCCTGAGCCCGGTCGCCGCCGCGGTGCTGGGCCTGGTGACCGCCGTCGGCGGCGGCATCCTGCGCGACGTCGTCGCCGGGGAACCGCCCGCCGTGTTCGGCGGGCGCGGCTGGTACGCGCTGCCGGCCATCCTCGGCGCGGGCACGACGGCGGCCCTCGGCCAGGCGGAGCTCCTCGGCCCGCTGACCTCGGCGGCGGTGATGGTGCTCGTGCTCGTGCTGCGCGTGGTGTCGCTGCGCAGGGAGTGGCTCGCCCCGGGGGCCGAAATCTCGGGAGAGACCCAGCGCCAGCGCCTGGATCCCCATGACGAGCCGCCCGTGCCGGACATCCGCGACCGCAAGGGCAGGGACGGGCCGCCCGCCGACCCCGGCGAGGACGGTCCCCCGGCGAACGAGGAGACGCCCAGGGCAGGCGAGGACGGCACATCCCCGTGGACACCCGGGTGAACAAACGAGCCACCGCGCGGGCCGCCCGGGACAATGGCCGGTGACCCCCCGGACCCGACGGAAGGAGCCGCCGTGGACGTGCAGCAGTTCTTCGCCACCCTCACCGACGTCCCGTGGCTGCTCACGACCCTGGACCTGATCGGGATCTTCTTCTTCGCCACCTCGGGGGCGCTGCTGGCGGCCCGCAAGCAGTTCGACCTGGTGGGCTCGCTGGCGCTGTCCCTGCTGGCCGGGCTGGGCGGCGGCTTCACCCGGGACATCCTGCTGGACCGCGGTCTGCCCGCGTCCCTGGAGAACCCGGTCTACCTGGCCCCGCCGGTGCTCGTCTCCCTGCTCGTGTACGTCAAGCTGATCCACCCGAATCGGCTGAACCTGACCATCACCCTGTTCGACGCCGCCGGGCTCGCCCTGTTCACGGTGTCCGGCGTCCTGCTGGCGCACTCGATGGGCGTGCACCCGGTGTCCACGGTGGTGATCGCGATGGTCACGGCGCTGGGCGGCGGCGTGCTGCGGGACATCGTCGCCAACGAGGTGCCCTCCATCTTCGACCCCCGCGGCGTCTACGTGCTCCCCACGTTCCTGGGCGCGGTGCTGGCGACCGTGGTGGCGATGAACGGCGCGCTCAACGCGTTCACGGGCTTCCTCATCGCGTTCCTGATCTTCGCGGTGCGGATGATCGCCTACCGCTACCAGTGGCGGTTCTTCGGCGCGGAGATCTCCCAGGACAAGGAGTCCCTCGAACGTCTGCGGCGCCTGGCCACGCAGGCGCAGGAGGCGGCCGCGCGCCGGGTGGAGCGCACCCTCGAGCGCCGGCTGCGCCCCCCCGGCGCCCCCGCCTTCCCCGACGACGACGCGGACGGGTCCTACGGACCGCGGCAGGAGTACGAGGACCAGGTGCGGGTGGACGACTACGACCCGCAGACCCAGACGATCACCGTCGTCGACCCCGCCTCACACCAGCAGGTGCGCCTGGACCGCGGCACCGGCGTCATGGACGTCACCGACCTGCGCACCGGGCGCACGCGCAGCTTCGACGACCCCGAGCACGACTGGATCGCGGACGACCCGGAGGACCCGAGGGACTGAGGGATGCGGGGGCCCGACGCCGGGCCGGGGCCACGCGCCCCGCGGACAGGTCTATGCTGAGAGTCCATGACCGGCACGCATGAGACCGCCCGCCCCGCCAGCACCACCACGGAGGCCGCGGCCTCCGGCCCCCTCCACCGCGTCGGGTTCGACCGCGCGAAGTACATCGAACTCCAGTCCCAGCACATCCAGGAACGCCGCCGCCAGATCGGCGGGAAGCTGTACCTGGAGATGGGCGGCAAGCTCTTCGACGACCTGCACGCCTCCCGCGTCCTGCCCGGCTTCACCCCGGACAACAAGATCGCGATGCTCGACCGCATCAAGGACGAGACCGAGATCCTGGTGTGCTTCAACGCCAAGGACCTCGAGCGGAACAAGGTCCGCGCGGACCTGGGCATCACGTACGAGGACGACGTCCTGCGCCTCGTGGACGTGTTCCGGGAGCGCGGGTTCCTGGTGGAGCACGTGGTGGTCACGCAGCTGGAGGACGCCAACCACCGCGCGCTGGCGTTCCTCGAGAAGCTCGAGCGGCTCGGCCTGAAGGTGGCCCGCCACCGCGTGATCCCCGGCTACCCCCACGCCATGTCCACGATCGTCTCGGAGCAGGGCTTCGGCGCCAACGAGTGGTCCGAGACCACGCGGGACCTCGTCGTCGTGACGGCCCCCGGCCCGGGCTCCGGCAAGCTGGCGACGTGCCTGAGCCAGGTGTACAACGATCGGCAGCGGGGCATCCCGGCCGGCTACGCGAAGTTCGAGACGTTCCCCATCTGGAACCTGCCGCTCGAGCACCCGGTGAACGCCGCCTACGAGGCCGCCACCGTGGACCTGGACGACATCAACCTGATCGACCCGTTCCACCTGGCCGAGTACGGCGAGCGGGTGACGAGCTACAACCGCGACGTCGAGGTGTTCCCGCTGCTGTCCGCGCTGCTGGAGAAGGTCACGGGCACCACCCCGTACAAGTCCCCCACGGACATGGGCGTGAACATGGCCGGCGCGGCGATCGTGGACGACGAGGTGTGCCAGGAGGCCGCGAAGCAGGAGATCATCCGGCGCTACTACAAGGCTCAGGTCAACGAGGCCCTGGAGGGCGCGGACGACACCGAGTCCGAGCGCGTGGCCCTGGTGATGTCCAAGCTGGGCCTGAGCTCAGAGGACCGCCCCGTGGTGGGTGCCGCGCAGCTGGTGGCCGAGCGCACCGGCGAGCCCGGCGCGGCCGTGCAGCTGGCGGACGGCACCCTGGTGACCGGCAAGACCTCGGAGCTGCTGGGCTGCTCGGCGGCCATGCTGCTCAACGCCCTCAAGGTGCTGGCCGGCATCGAGGACGACGTGCACCTGCTCTCCCCTGCCTCGATCGAGCCGATCCAGACGCTCAAGACCGTGCACCTGGGCTCCAAGAACCCGCGGCTGCACACGGACGAGGTGCTGATCGCGCTGTCCGTGTCCGCGGCGACCGACGAGAACGCGAAGGCGGCCGTCGAGCAGCTGGCGAGCCTCGAGGGCTGCGACGTGCACACGACGACGATCCTCGGCTCCGTGGACGAGGGCATCTTCCGGTCCCTGGGGATGCTCGTGACGAGCGAGCCGAAGTTCCAGAAGAAGGGGCTGTACCGGAAGCGGTGAGGCGGGGCGGTTCGGGCGGTCGCTTTCGTTGACGAAACGGGCGACCCCTGGGCGTTTTCGTTCGAGAAGTGGGAGCGGGCCACGGCCCGCTCAGGAGGCCCCGGTGGTTCGCCGGGGCCTCCGTTCGTTGACGACGGCGACAACTCGCTCCGCGACGACGGCCGGGTCCTCGTGCTCCCAGAAGCGGAGGACGAGCCAGCCGCGCTCCGTCAGGATGCGCGTGGTCTCCAGGTCCCGGGCCCGGTTCGTGGCGACCTTGTCCGACCAGTAGCCGCCGTTGGCCTTCGGCGCGATGTAGTGCTGGGGACACCCGTGCCAGTAGCAGCCGTCGATGAGGACGGCGACGCGCGCGGGACGGAACAGGATGTCCACCGTGCGGCGGAGGTCCTTCTCCGGCTTCGCGTTCACCCGGTAGCGGAGGCCGGCGGCATGGAGGAGACGGCGAACGGGGGCGTGTCAGATGGTCTGTGTAAGCCGTACCGAGAGGAACGGTAAGAATCATGACCATGATCGACGAGAAGAACCCAGGCGAGCCCTCGGGCCAGGACCTGGTCGAGCAGCTGAAAGCCTCAGGGCAGCTTGATGCCCTGTTCGCGCAGATCGACGCGGGCGGCGTCGAGCTCACCGGTGACGGCGGGTTCGTGCCCGCGCTGGTCAAGGCCGCGCTCGAGCGGGGCCTGCAGGC